>NZ_JAPUVI010000086.1 GCF_029255285.1 Accumulibacter sp. | reverse complement strand
GCCGCAACGTTTTCCTGCTTGGCGTCGATTTCGGTCTTGCCCTTGACTTCGGTCTTCTGGGCGAAAGCCGGGGAAGCGGCAAAGGCGGCGGCGATGATCAGGGTGGCGATAGTGCGCATGAGGTTTCTCCTAGGTTAGTAATTGATTGCTACGACGCTTCGTTTGCAAGATATCTATTTCTATTTCGGTGGCGTCGTAGTTCCCTTAACGACCGAGTGCCGACTCGGTTGACTTCCCGACCCAAGATCGCGGTGCCTTAATTCGGTGATCCGCCGTTTCGAGAAAAGCCTTGAACTTCGTACGAAACTCGGCAGTTCGGCGCAAAAGGCGTCGGAGGTGGCGGCAATAAGCCGCTGATCTTTGACGCGCTCCTTGTGGTTTCCCGAACAACGGCGCGGGAACGAGTACCGGGGTCGCCTCGCTCTCCCCCCACTAACGAGGCATTGGCCGCCTACTTTCTCGCCATCCAGCCGCTCGATGCGGCGTAGTGACTTGATGGGCCGTATCAATAACCGAGCCGCCAAGCGTGGAAGCGCGCGACCCAGGCAAGCAACTTCTGTGGTGCGTGCGCTTTTTTCCAGTTTCCAGCGACGTACTTGTTGGCTTCGGCCAGCGTCGGATAGATGTGTATCGTGGCGAGTATCCGGTTTAGGCCGATGCCCTGCCGCATCGCCAGAACGTATTCGGCGATCAAGTCGCCAGCGTGCTCGCCGACAATGGTGACGCCGAGGATTTTGTCCTTGCCGGGAACGGTGAGAACCTTGATGAAGCCGTGCGCTTCGCCGTCGGCGATCGCTCGGTCGAGGTCGTCGATGCCATAGACTGTCACTTCGTGTGCGATGTCACGTTCCCGGGCCTCGCATTCGTTAATGCCGACGCGTGCCACCTCGGGCTCCACAAAGGTCGCCCAGGGGATTACCGAGTAGTCGGCACGGAATTTGCGGAACGGATCGAACAGCGCATTGACTGCGGCATACCATGCCTGATGCGCCGCCGTGTGGGTAAACTGGAACGGCCCGGCGACGTCGCCGGCGGCGTAGATGTTCGGATATTTCGTTTGCAGGAAGTCGTTCGTCGCGATCGTTCGACCGACCGTGATCCCCAGTTCTTCGAGGCCGTAGCCAGCGAGATTAGCGACTCGGCCGACAGCGACCAGCAGTGCGTCGAAGGGGATGCGTATATCCTCACCGTTGTGCTCCGCGATCAGGATTTTTTCGCCATTGTCGACGACGAACTGCTTGGCGCGGTGGTTGACCCGCAGGACAATTCCCTCGGCGGCGAAGCGCCGGCTGACCAACTCGGAAACATCTGGGTCTTCGCGCATCATGAGCCGTGGTGCTGCTTCAACCTGTGTCACCGCGCTGCCGAAACGGGCGAAAGTTTGTGTCAGCTCGCAGCCGATCGGGCCGCCGCCGAGAACCAGCAAGCGGCGTGGCAGCTCGCGCAATTCCCAGACGTTGTCCGAAGTCAGATAGCCGACTTCTTCGATGCCCGGAATCGGTGGCACGAAGGGACGGGCACCGGTGGCAATGACGATGCTGCGGGTGCTGATTCTTTCCTTTTCTCCGCTCTGGCGGATGACCTCGACCTCCCAGGGCGAAACGATCCTGGCGCTTCCGGCGATGACCTCGACGCCGAGCGCCGCATAACGTTCCGCCGAATCGTGCGGCTCGACGGCCTTGATTATTCGCTGCACCCGTTCCATCACCTCGGCGAAGTCGAACTCGGCGCGCGCGCTACGGATGCCGAATTCCGCCGAGCGTCGCAGTTGCGAGAGCAACTTCGCCGAGCGGATCAGCGCCTTCGAAGGCACGCAGCCGGTGTTCAGACAGTCGCCGCCGAGGCGATGCTTCTCGATCAGAGTGACCTTGGCCCGCACGGCCGCCGCAATATAGGCTGTGACCAGCCCGGCCGAGCCGGCCCCGATGACGATCAGGTTGCGCCCGAAACGTGTCGGCTTTTTCCAGCCGGCATAGACGCGGCGCGCGGTCAGCGTGCCGACGACCCTCTTGGCGAGCAGCGGGAATACTCCCAGCAAAACCAGCGAGCCGAGCAAACCGGGCGAAAGAATGCCGGACGGCGAGTCGATCTTCGCCAATTGCGTGCCCGCGTTCACGTAGACCAATGTGCCAGCGAGCATGCCGATCTGACTGACCCAATAAAAGGTGCGCGTTCGAATCGGTGTCAGACCCATCAGCAGGTTGATGACAAAGAAGGGAAAGACCGGTACGAGGCGCAGGGTGAACAGGTAGAAGCCACCTTCGTTTTCAATGCCGGCGTTGATCGCCCGCAAGCGTTCGCCGAAGCGTTTCTGTACCCAGTCGCGCAGCAGAAAACGTGAGGCCAGGAAGGCCAGAGTGGCGCCTAGCGAAGAGGCGAAGGAGACCAGCAGCACTCCCCACAGCAGGCCGAAAACCGCGCCGCCGATGAGTGTCAGCACGGCGGCTCCCGGCAGCGAGAGACCGGTCACCGCGACGTAGACGACGAAAAAGATCGCAGCCGCCAGCAAGGGTTGGGCGCTTCGCCAAGCCTCGATCGTCGCTTGCTGGTTGCGAAAATGGTCGAGGCTCAGTAAACGGCCCAGGTCGAGCCCAAAATACGCCAGCACAAGGGCCGCCAGAGCGGCCAGCAGCAGTAACTTATGGGTTTTCATTGCAGGGCGCTTTCCAATGGTTGTTGAGGTGCACAACATTGTGTCGTTCGCCGATCGTCGGTCCTTACACGCTGTTCCAGCGTCTTCTAATGACCGTCCGACATTTCGCCTCAGCCGAGTCTTCCACGGCAAGCCAAACCAGAAACTCGGTCGGGTGCCTGTCGCGCTGCCCTGGAGCTATGAACTTTGGACACTCGAGAGCGAACTGGCCGGTCTCTGCGAAAGGCGCGACGCCCCCGATACCGCGCCGCTTCAGTAATTGGCAAGCCTTATCATGATTTCGCGAATCCGCTCGCCGATCTCTGCCGCGGGCAAAGCGTAGGCGAACTTGCGGATATAGCGGCCATCCGGACCGAGCAGGAACATTCCCGCCGAGTGGTCAACCGCGTACTGTTCCGCTGGTGCTCCGGGTTCGCGCACGATTTCGTAACGGACGAGGAAGTTGTCGGCCGCGCGCCGAATCAAGGCTGGCGGGCCACTCAGAGCCATGATCCGCGGGTCGAAAAAACCGACGTAATGCTGTAGGACGCTGGCCGTGTCACGCTCTGGGTCAAGCGTGATGAACAAGGTCTGCAGTCGTCCCGCTTCCTTGCCGAGTCGGGTCAATATAGCCGCCATTTCGGCCAGCGTGGTCGGACAGACGTCGGGGCAGGAGGTATAGCCGAACGAGATCAGTTGGAAGCGTCCTGGAAAATCGCCATTGCTTACGGCGCGCCCGTTGCCGTCCATCAAAAGGTAGCGGCCATGGCTCGGAGAAGGCGTTTCGAAGCTGGCTGTCGGCTCCTCGTTGTCCTCGGCCGCGCCGCCGATCAGCGGTGCGAAACCCGCCGCCAATAGCGCGCAGAGCAGAAGCCTCTTCGGCCTCATTGCGGCTGACCGAGCGACAAGACAGCCGGTAGGCGCTGTGCCATTTCGTCGACTCTGGAGTTGAAGTCAGTGGCCGCCGGGCACTCGCGCTCACCTTGGGCCAGAAAGGCAGCACTGCTCTGTTCTTCGAAGATCTCGCCGTAACGGCGGGTTTTGGGAGAGTACTTGATCATCAGTGCCTTGATCTGGCTGACAACGGTCTTTTCGTCGCAGGCCAGCGCTTGGCCATTCAGCCGCCCGAGCTCGCCGACGGCGGCGAGTCCGGCATCGGCCATGGCCGCTTCGACGAACAGGCTAAGGAAGGCGAGCAGGGTCAGGTGTCTCATCGCGCTTTCAGCGGTAATGGATGGTGTTCACTGCAGGGACTCCGATTATAGGCGGTCTGGCAAGAAACCGTCCTTGATTGGCCTCAAGAAGCAAAGGCGACCTGTCGATGCCGACAGGTCGCACAAGCAGTGAACTGCCGGCGTGTTCGCTAGTGCGCTAAACTGTGCCGTCGCTGTCGCTCCCATCCGCCAATGGCGACACACACCGGATTTCCCCATGTCGCAACTCGTACTCTTGCCGCACAAGGATCGCTCGCTTGCCCGCCGCCACCCCTGGATATTTGCTGGCGCGGTCGACCGGCTCGATGGCCGCGCACGGCCCGGTGACACGGTCGAGGTTGTAGCCGCCAATGGCCGTCCCTTGGCCAAGGCGGCGTGGAGCCCGGCGTCGAAGATTCGCGCTCGGGTGTGGACCTTTGACCCGGCAGAAGTCGTCGACGACGCTTTCTTCAAGCGCCACATACAGGCGGCGCTCGAGCGACGTCAGTCGATTCCCGAATTGCGTTATCAGGACGGCCTGCGCTTGCTGCACGGCGAGTCCGACGGATTGCCGGGCGTGATCGCCGATCGCTATGGTGACACCGTGGTCCTGCAATTGACAGCCGCCGGCGCCGACCGATGGCGCCGGGCGATCATTGGCGCGCTGCAGAGGGCGAGCGGCTGCGCTCGAATCTACGAGCGGTCGGATTCCGACGTGCGCCGACTCGAGGGACTCGATGCGGTGACGGGTTGGGTTCTTGGTACGGCGCCCGCCACGCCGCTGACCATCGTCGAGAACGGCGTGCGGATGCAGGTCGACGTAACGGCCGGCCACAAGACCGGCTTTTATCTCGACCAGCGCGAGAACAGGCGGCTGACGCGCGACCTGGCTGCCGATCGGATGACCTTGAACTGTTTCTGCTACACCGGTGGTTTTTCGCTGCAAGCGCTGGCCGGCGGCGCGGCGCACGTGCTGTCGATCGACTCGTCGGCCCCGGCCCTGGCAACTGCGATCGACAACCTGGCGCTCAACCCGCAACTTGCGGCCGAGCGCGCCGAATGGCGCCAAGCGGACGTCTTTGCGGAGTTGCGCACCCTGAGAAGTGCCGGTCAGCGCTTCGACCTGATCATTCTCGATCCGCCCAAGTTCGCACCTTCAGCGGCTTACGCCGAGCGCGCGGCGCGTGCCTATCGGGACATCAATGTTCTGGGTTTTCGCCTGCTCAATCCAGGCGGTCTGCTGATGACTTACTCGTGTTCGGGCGGTATCCGCGGTGAGCATTTTCAGCAGATCGTCAGCGATGCGGCGCTCGACGCCGGACGTCAGGCACGCCTGCTGCGGCGGCTCGCGGCGCCGCCGGATCACCCCGTAGCGCTGCACTTCGGCGAGGGCGAGTATCTCAAGGGCCTACTCTGTCAGGTTGATTGACGGCGCCACGGAGGGCAGCCTGGGCGAAACGACGGCCAGTCGCTAGCCGCTGCCCCAAATTTGCTGGACGCGGGCGTCGCGACCGCAACCTTGGCGATAGTAGGCATAGCGGATCGGGTTCTTCCTGTAGTAGTCCTGGTGGTACTCCTCAGCCGGGTAGAAGGCAGAAGCCGCCATGATCTCGGTTTCGATGCGCGGCAGCTTGCCGCTCGCCAGCAGCGCGTTGCGGCTGCTTTCGGCAATTCTTCGCTCGCCCTCGTTCTGCCAGTAGATGCCGCTGCGGTATTGGCTGCCGACGTCACAGAACTGCCGGTTCTTGACGGTGGGATCGATGTGGCGCCAAAAGTACTCTACCAGTTGTGCATAGCTGACCTTCTGCGGGTCGTAGCTCACGCGGACGGCCTCGGTGTGGCCAGTGCTGCCCGCGCTGACCTGCTCGTAGGTCGGATTGACGGTCCGTCCGGCGGTGTAGCCGGATTGCACGGCAACGACTCCCGGCAGCTTCTCGAAATCCGCTTCGATACACCAGAAGCAACCACCGGCGAAGATTGCACTGCGGACTTCATTCTTGCCGGCGAGCGGAGCGTCAGCCGCACCGGTGGCACCGGCAACGACGCTTAGGACGAGCACAGCGACCGTCATCCGGCGGGCGCTCACGTACGCAGCTCCGGCAGTTTGTCGGTCCGCGGAACGAAAGCCAGCGCCACGCCGTTGTTGCAGTAGCGCTTGCCGGTGGGTTTTGGCCCATCGTTGAACACGTGACCTTGGTGCCCGCCGCAGTGTACACAGTGGTACTCGGTACGCGGATAGATCAGCTTGAAATCGGTTCGGGTCGCGATCGATCCCGGCAAGTGGTCCCAAAAGCTAGGCCAACCGGTACCGCTCTCATATTTCTTCGAGCTGTCGAATAGCGGCAGGTAGCACGCGGCGCAAACGAAAGTGCCGTCGCGCTTCTCGTGGTTCAACGGGCTGCTTCCGGCGCGTTCGGTATCCTCTTCGAAGAGGACGCGATAAGCGGGCTGCGGCAGCAGCTTCGCCCACTCGGCTTTTGTCTTTTGCAGCGGCGTGTCGCCCCTCTCGCCCGCCCGGCTAGGGCCAGGGGCGGCTATGGGCAGCACGAAGGCAGACAAGCAGCTCAGCCATCTCAATGTTTGACGACGATCCATGGAGTTCTCCGAAAAATTAGAAGCAAGAAGTGGCAATCGTCACGGCGCCGCCACCTCCTGTGTCTGAAGGCAAGGATTCCACCGGTCGCCAGGGTTCAGGTGAGCGAGCTAAAACGCTTGTCCACCATATTTGCCCCGGTCCAGGAAGGACTGTGACAGTTCGTACGGCCAATACGTTGCGGCAAAGACGTCTGACGACCCAGTGGGTTCGCCGCCTTCTCGGACGCCGGACTTGAGGATTGGTCGCTGGTCGAGCGAAAAACTTACACTGCTTGCCCAGCGCTGTTCCAGCGGACTTGTTCCCGCTCGGGCCGCAGTCGGTGCGCAGAACGATTGCCCTCCTACGGCCAGTTGGCGAACTTTTTGAGGTTGCCCCCATGCCATCAAGATGGGCGACCGGCTTCGAAATGTTCGGCGTTCGTTACGAGACAAGGCTCGCGCCGCGCGATTCAGTGCGCGTGGAACCTGACAAGGGATCTCGGGTCGTTGACGAATGCCATGCCGACGGGCCTTGGCAAGCAGCGGCTGACGTTCTAGTATGGCGTGACTTCCCGACCAGAAAGGACGCTTCATGAAGACAATCAGGCAAATCCTGGCCGCCAAGAGCGGGCCGCTGGTGATCGTCGCCCCTGACGACGCTGTTTTTCATGCTTTGCAAGTGATGGCCGACCACAACGTGGGCGCTGTCCTCGTGCTCGATGGAAAACAACTGGTCGGCATCTTCTCCGAGCGCGACTACGCGCGCAAGGTCATCCTGTACGGCAAGGCCTCGAAGGACACCACTGTGCGCGAGATCATGACTGACAAAGTGCTTTACGTCACCCCTGAGCGCACGGTCGATGAGTGCATGGCCATCATGACCGAAAAGCACTTCCGTCATTTGCCGGTACTCGACGAGGACGGCCGGGTACTCGGTATCGTTTCGATTGGCGATGTGGTGAAGGAAACGATCTGCGAGCAGCAGTTCATCATACAGCAGATGGAAAAGTACATTACCGGCTGAGGATTCCGCGCGCGCCCTCATGGAAGTTCGTCGAGGCCGAACTTCGCCAAGTGCGCCGTCTGACCCCAGGCTTCGAGCCTCCAGGAGTCGCCGCGAACACTGACCCAGTTGATCGCCGCGTTGGGGATCAGAAAGTCGCGCGGGGCGCTCAGTGGATTGCCGCGCACCAAACGGTTGACGATGTCGAGGACACCGCCGTGGGTGACGACGATGATCGTCTCGCCACGATGGTCGGCGGCCAGCAGCCAGAGCCCTGTGCTGACGCGCTCATGCAGTTGCTGCAGGCTCTCGCCGCCACAGGGAATCACGAACTCCGGGTCGCGCCTCTCGAACGACAGATACTCGGCCGTGTAGGCGGCACGTGATTCGGAGTAGGTCAGTCCTTCGAAAAGGCCATAACGCCGCTCGCGGAATTCCGGCCGCAGAATCGGCACCAACCCCAAGCGGTTGGCGATGCTTTGTGCGGTCTGCCGGGCGCGTAACAGGTCGCTGCTGTACAAGGCGGCCACCGGTTCCCCGGAAAGCCACTTGGCAGCCGCGTCAGCCTGCGCCAGGCCGGCGGCGTTCAGCCCGATGTCGATTTGTCCTTGGATCCGTTGTTCCGCGTTCCAGTTGGTTTCGCCGTGCCGGACGAGGCAAATATGGGTAGCTTCCATGTCGATCGCTCAATCGCCGCCGTGTCTGCGGACGGCTTCGGGGCCTTGGAAAATGAATCCCAGATTCTAAACGACGCGCCGAGTTTTCGCCGCCGGCTATGTTTTCTCAGCCGCGCCACTTTCCGAGGTGCCACGCAGGCGGTCGCAACAGCCGTTAATTGTGTTCTGCCTACCGAAAGACTGACCCTCGCGATCGCCGCCGGGTTTCGGCGGCATGCGAGTCGCGCAAGAAGTTTTCGGAAGAGCCAAACAAGCACTTGCCATCGCCAAGCGTGCGGGTTGGGAGCCATTGGCCAAGAGGCAAGCACTGAACGCCTCGGAAGCCTATAATCGGCGCGATGTACATCGTCGTGATCGGATGGCTGTACGTCACCGCGCTGATGGCGCTGACTGAATCCAGCGTGGTTGCCGGCACCCTCTCCTTCCTTTTCTACGGGTTGCTGCCGATGGCCTTGCTGCTGTGGCTTTTCGGCGGCCCGGGGCGCCGCCGCCGTGCCGCTGGCCGCTCACGCGCCGGAGCGGCGGAGCCCGATCGCTGACTAATCGTCGGATAGCCAGATCATGGAAGCCATTCGTCCGGTGACGCCATCGCGTCGGTAGGAGAAAAAACGGCTTTCCTCACGCACGGTACAGTATCCGCCGCCAAACAGAGCCCCTACTCCGACGCGGCCGAAAGCCTGCCGCGCGAGCAGATAGATATCGGCCAGCCACTTGGACTGATGAGACTCACGCGAGGTCCCGGAGCGGCCAGACACGCCGCCCGATCCGCCGCCAGCGGACAAAGGGGTAAACGCTTCGGCCGCCGCGGCGTACGCATCAACGAAAGCCCGTCGTACTTCCTCGCCGACCTCGAACGACTGCGGGCCTATCGCCGGTCCCAGATAGGCGAGCAACTGCCGGCCGGGAACGCCGACAGCGCCTACCGTTTGTTCGAGGACGCCAGCCTGCAAGCCGCGCCAGCCGGCGTGGACCGCCGCGACGACGCGAGCCGAGCGGTCACAGATGAGAACCGGCAGACAGTCCGCAGTCATCACCGCGCAGACGACGCCTGTCTGTCGAGCGACTGCGGCATCGGCAACCGGAGCCGACTCCCGGTCCGTCTTCGCGGCATCGACGACCGTCGCACCGTGCACCTGTTTCAGCCATAGCGGTGGAGCCGGCAAACGTCGTGCCAAGCGTCGACGGTTCTCGCTCACCGCCAGTGGATCGTCACCGACATGATCACTCAAGTTGAAACTGGCATACGGCGTGGCGCTCACGCCGCCCGAGCGGCTGCTGATGAGGCTTCGCACGCGTGCCGGCGCTGGCCAATCGGGGACGATCCAGCCCTCGCTCTCACTGTTCTCCTGGATCATCGTCTTCCGGCTCTTCGACATCGACGTGGAGGATTGACGAGCGGCCGTCCTCGTCCCAGAACTCTTCCTCATTACGCTCTCCGTCCACGCCATCCATGTCCTGAGCGGACAAAGACTCGAGCCGTGACGCATGAAGTAACGCGGCCATGTCGGCCGGCAAGTCAGAGCGCCATTGCATCGCCCTGCCTAGTTCCGGGTGAAGCAGCGCTAGACGCCAAGCATGCAGGGCCTGACGCGAAAACAGCGGGCCGCGCGCGACGTGACCGGCCCCACCGTAGATCGGGTCACCGATCAGCGGATGTCCGATCGACGCCATGTGTACGCGAATCTGGTGCGTCCGCCCGGTTTCCAGTGCGCATTCGATCAACGTACAGTCGACGAAGCGCTCGAGCACCCGATAGTGCGTACGCGCCGGTTTGCCGTTGTGAACGACCGCCATTTTGGTGCGTACACCCGGATGGCGCCCGATTGGCGCATCGACCACTCCGGCCCGATCGACGCCGCCGCGCACGAGCGCCTGATAGCAACGCCTTACCGTGCGTGCCTGCAACTGCCGGACGAGATCGGTATGGGCCTCGAGTGCCTTGGCGACGACCATCAGGCCGCTGGTATCTTTGTCGAGTCGATGCACGATGCCCGCCCGTGGCACCTCGGCGAGCTGCGGCGCATGGTGCAGCAAAGCATTGAGCAGAGTCCCCGTCCAGTTGCCGTTTCCCGGATGCACGACGAGTCCCACCGGTTTGTCGATAACGATCAGGCTGTCGTCTTCGTACACAATCCGCAGGGGTATGTCCTCGGGTGCCGACGATTCCGCTCGCGCGTCGCTCGCCTCGGCGATCTCGATGGCCTCGCCGCCCCAAAGTCGGTGGCGAGGTTCGACGGTGCGTATTCCTCCGACCACGACTCGTCCTTGACGAATCCAGTCCTGCAGGCGGCTACGGGAATGTTGCGTGAGCAGACGGGCAAGCACTTGGTCGAGGCGTTGCCCGCCGCAGTCGACCGGCACGCTCAGGGCGATTCCAGGGTTTGCGCTATAATCGCGCGACCCGCCGTCCTTCATGAACGTGTCTGACGGCGCCTTTCTTTTCTGTGGGTTTTCCATCATGCGTAGTTTAGCGGTTATCGCGGCGCTTATCGTCACCGCTCTCGTGGCGGGTTGTGGTCTGCTCCCGGAGGCGAAGGATGAAACCATAGGCTGGTCGGCCAACAAGCTCTACGCCGAGGCCAAGGAGGCGCTCAACGACGGTTCCTACACCAAGGCAATCAAGTACTTCGAGAAGCTTGAGTCACGCTATCCCTATGGCCGCTACGCTCAGCAAGCGCAGATCGAAATCGCCTATGCCTACTGGAAAGACCTCGAACCGGCTTCGGCGATCGCTGCTTGCGACCGTTTCATCAAGCTGCATCCCAACCACCCGAACGTCGACTACGTCTACTACTTACGCGGCCTGATCAATTTCAACGAAGACTTGGGCATCATGGGAGCTATCAGCAATCAGGACATGACGGAGCGCGACCCGAAGGGCGCGCGCGAGTCATTCGATGCTTTCAAGGAATTGGTGACGCGCTTTCCGGACAGCAAGTACACGCCCGATGCGCTGTTGCGCATGAAGTACCTGGTCAATGCCTTGGCTTCGCTCGAACTGCACGTCGCCCGCTACTATATGAAACGCGGTGCCTATCTGGCGGCGGCGAACCGCGCCCAGTATGCGGTAAAGAACTACCCCGATGCGCCGGCGACTGAAGAAGCGTTGTTCATCATGGTCAAGGCCTACGACTCGCTTGGCTTGAACGACCTGCGCGACGATGCCGAGCGCGTCATGCGCCGGAACTACCCGGACAGCCTCTACTACACACGCGGTCTCGACCGCAAGGAAGCGTGGTGGAAGCTCTGGTAGGCGCGAAGTCGAGGAAGTCCTTCACTTTAGATCGACTGTTTGACCGCCAGTACCGCCTGGTTGCGCAAGGTCCGCAACAACGTCAGTTCCTTTTCGGAGATTACGATATCCCCGGCATGCTCGCCGTCGGCATAGATCATGGCGACCGGGCTGGCCTTGAGACAAAGCGGGAACACAACGAAGGTCTCGGCGTTGACCGCTTGGCGAAACCAGGCCGGAATGCGAGCCGCGATCTTCGGATCGTTGGTGTCAGTGATCAGGATGTCGACGCCATTGGCGAGCGCCGCATGAAAGATGTCAGGCGTGAAGACCAGCGAAAAACGGAAACGCCGAGCGATCTCCTGAGCGTCGGGACCGAAGCCGAAGCGGCCGAGCATCGAATTGCTGCGCCCATCGCGGATGCACAGGATGACGCTCTTGAAGCCCTTGGCGCGATACATGGTTTCCAGAATGATGCGCAGCACGTCGTTGAGCTTGAACTCGCTGACCAGCGCGTTGCTGACATCCTGAATTCCGGCCAGAAGAACGATTTCGCTAGCCGCCGCAGCCTCGCCGGCCGGGACGCCTTGGTTGCCGTTGTCAGCTTCCGCATCGGGGGCGGGTATCTCGGGAGCGGTATCGGCCAGCAGAGCTCCGGATAACGCTTCTACGCGGGTCGCCGTCGCCTCGGCTATGGCCGGAACGGCTGCGGCCGCGGCCGCGCCGCCCCAGGCTCGGATTTGGCGACCGAAGCGGGTCTGTTGAAGATTGAGATGGATCGTGGAGGCGAGCTGCCCTACTTGTTCGAAGGACTTCTCCATCGTCCGACGCAGATCCTGCTCATTGAGCGGAACGACGTCTGCGAAGCGTGTCACGATGCGGCGCAATTCCTTCTGCTGCTGTTCGGGGGGCGTGTCGGCAACCACCACGCAGAGCTCGTTCGAGAGGGCCGAAAGCAGGCGCAGGTTTTCTTCAGCGTTAGTCGGTCGACGGATGCTGCCGGCCGGCAGCTTGCGCATGCTGTTGACGATCAGTCTCGGGAAGCCCCAAGTCTGAGCAATCGCAACGCCCAAATCCTCGTACGAAATGCCCAGCACCTGCAGCGCTGCCGCATCAGCCGAGCAGTTCTTCTGCTGCGTGACACGCCTGATTTCGGCACTCTCCTCCGGAAAGTAGTACTGACTGAGCAAGCGGCCGAGATTGTGGAACATCGCGCAGATGAACACCTGCTCGCCGTCGCCGCGCGCTGCCGTCTTGCTGCCGATGTCTTTGGCCAGAATCGCCGCCAGATTGGCGCGAATGAACTCGTCCTTGAGTTGATTGGCATTGTCCTTATTCTGCAGATGCTCGAACAGCATTACGGTGACGGCGATGCTGCGCACCGCATCGAGACCGAGAACGACGACCGCGCGCGATACGGTACTGATATTCCCGCCGCCGGCCTGGCGGTAGTAGCTCGAATTGACCATGCGCAGAATCTTGTTGGTCAGCGACAGATCTTTCAGGATCGTGTTGGCAACGTCCGAGATGTTCCGTGTTTCCGACGAAGTGATCCTGTTGATCGCGCCGACCGACTCGGAAAGCGCGGGGAAGTCGCTCTTGTGCCGCATGCGCCGCAGCAGGAAATCGATCGTGCTCTGCCGACCATCCACCGCCGCGGGGTTTTCCGGTGCCAGAAAGTCGTCGAGTGCCTCGCGCATCTGGACGGCGGACGCGTAGCGCTCCGCTGGATCACGCGCCAGCGCGCGATACAACAGGTGCACCAGCTTCTCGTCGAGCGCCGCTCTCATTTCCGGCGGCAATCGGATGTCTTCACTCGCGATCCGGTGCATCACCTGCTTGATATCGCTGCCCGGAACCGCTCGTTGCCCGGTCAGCAACTCGTAAAGCACGAGACCGGCGGAAAAAATGTCCGACCTTTCACTGCTCAGGCGCTGCGCGATGTACTCCGGCGCCATGTACGCCGGCGTGCCAACCAATTGCCCGCCACTATTGGACACGCCCTCGGCACGTGTGGCGATGCCGAAGTCCATTACTCGTGGGCTGTCATCGTCGTCGAGGAGGATGTTGCTCGGCTTCAGGTCGCGATGAATGATTCCGGCCGCGTGCGCATGGGCGATCGCGTCGAGGATCGGTTGCATGATGGCGATCGCCCTGTCCGGCGGCAGCCCGCCGCTGAGCCGCAGGTACTCGGCCAGAGTCTTGCCCGGCACATACTGGAACACCAGGTAAAGGTCGCCCTGCTCTTCCCCCGCCTCGAAGATCGGCACGATGCTCGGATGCCGCAACTGGCTGACGACCCGCGCCTCTTCGAGCAGTTGCCTGTCCTGGTTCGGATCGGGTCGCGAGAAGTGCAGCGTCTTGATCGCCACCTGCCGCTGCAGATGCGGATCCCGTGCCAGATAGACGACGCTCTGCGCTCCCCGACCGAGTTCACGAATTACCTCGAAACGTCCAACGCGCTTGTTCACGTATTCAACCAGCCTCCCCAAAGACTCATTCTAAGCATAAAGGCTGCCGCCACGGGGCCGTCACCGTCACGCGCAGCGCAACATTGCCGGCTTTCAGGCGCCTTCTTCGTCCGTCGTCGCGATCTCCTCGAGGTCCCCCAGCCGTCGTCGCACCTCCGGCAGCGGCAGTGCCTCGACACTTTTCAGCTTGCGCTCGATCTGGCGTGTCCGCACGCCTGCCGACTCGATACTTCGGCTGGCCTGCTCCAGTTTCCGGCGGGTCGCGTCGAGAACTTCGCCAAATCTGCCGAATTCGGTTTTGATGGCACCCAGAACCGCCCACACTTCGGATGCGCGGCGCTCGATCGCCAGCGTCCGGAAACCCATCTGCAGGCTGTTAAGCAGGGCCGACAGCGTCGTCGGCCCGGCAACGCAGATGCGCCACTCGCGCTGCAGGCCGTCCACCAGCCCCGGCCGGCGCAAAGCCTCGGCGTACAGGCCTTCGGTCGGCAGGTAAAGGATGGCGAAATCGGTCGTATGGGGCGGCTCGACGTACTTGTCGTGAATCTTGCGCGCCTCTTCGCGCAGCCGTGTCTCGAGCGATTTGACCGCCAGTTCGAGCGCCATCGTGTCGCCTCTCTCCTGCGCGTCGAGCAGGCGCTGGTAGTCCTCGAGCGGGAACTTGGCGTCGATCGGAAGCCACACCGGACGCGCCTCGTCATGACCCGCCTCGCGCCCGGGCAAACGGACCGCAAACTCGACACGGTCGCTTCCGGTCGGCCGCGTCATCACGTTCTTGGCATATTGTTCGGGCGTCAGAAGCTGCTCGAGCAAGGCCGCCAGTTGCACCTCGCCCCAAATGCCGCGGGTCTTGACATTGTTCAGCACGCGCTTCAGATCGCCGACCCCGACAGCCAGGGTCTGCATCTCGCCAAGCCCGCGCTGCACCTGTTCCAGACGATCGCTGACCAGCTTGAACGATTCACCCAAGCGCTGCTCGAGTGTGGCGTGCAGCTTCTCGTCGACGGTCCGGCGAATGTCCTCCAGCTTGCCGGCGTTGTCGGCCTGCAGCGCCCCGAGGCGAGCCTCGACAGCCCGACGCAGATGCTCGGAGCGCTGCTCGTGGCTGTCCGTCAGGCGTGCCAACTGCTGGGCGAAGGACTCGAGTTGTTGCGCCTGCTGCTTGCCCAGCTCACCCAACTGTGACGCCAGGGTTTGCGACAGACGGCCGACCGCCAGCGACTGCTCCTCGCGGTCGCCGCGTGCCGCGCTGGCCGCTTCTTGACGCCCCAAGGTCATCTCCTGGCGCAGTTCGCGCTCCAAGCGCTCGAGGCCGCCCTGCAAATCGCGGAAGCTCGCTTCCAGCCTTTCCCTTGCCAGCGCCGTACGGAGGAGAACGGCAATCTGCAAAGCGACCATCACGCTGGTGACCAGGACGACGACGTACGGCCAGGCCTCACTCACCGGCGGCGGCTTTCGGGGTACGTGGGCTGGTGAGTGTCGGAACGCTCATTTGAGCGAGAAGGCCACGCGATTGCCCGCCAGCCGATCGGTTGCCCCCGCCTTGCTCTCGGGTTTGTCGAGTTTGACCGGCAACATGAACAGGCGCTCGCCGGCAAGTTCATGCGCCAGCAGCCAATCGCGCACGGCTTTCGCCCGGCGGTCGGCAAGGTCGCGCAGATCTTCGTCATCGACGGACGAGTTGGCGAGAATCAATTTCTCCATTTCCTCGACCGGCAAGCCCTTGACCATACCCACCAGGTTGCGCGGTTTGGGGAACTTTTCAGCCCGATAGACGCGCTCGAGCAGTGCTGGATACTCATTCGCACCAACCTCGACGGAATCAGTCGAGCCGCTCTCCACACCGTTCTTCGTCAAGTCCTCCCTCTTCAAGGCGCGCACCTTGGTCGCCAGGCGAGCACGCTTCAAGCCCTCGGGATCGCTCTCCGTATCCGCTCGACCTTCGATTTCGAGTTTCAGCGCTGGCCGGTCAAGGAGGGCTTGCGCGAGCTTCTCGAGACGTTGCTGAATGGCCGGCGTGATCACCGCCTGTCCAAAATCGAAGTCGACAGTCGAGAGCTCTTCGCCACCGGCAAAAACCGAGCCCAGCAAGGCAAACGGCGAGGTCACCGCCTTCACCAGCAGATTGACGATCACTTTGACGACCAGGCCGCCAATACTGAATTCGGGGTCGTCCAGCGAACCCGAAATCGGCAGGTTGATGTCGATCTCGCCGTTACGATTCTTGAGCAGGGCTACCGCCAGCGTGACCGGCAGCTTGGTCGCTTCCGGACTGGCGATCTGATCGCCAAATGTGAGTTGGTCGAGAAACAGCCGATTTTCGGCGGTCAGTTGGCCGTTTTCGATCTTGTATTTTACGAACAGGGAGAGCTTGCCTTTCTCGATCGCGTAACCGGCATACTTGCCGGAGTACGGCGATAGCGACGTCATCTCGATCCCTTTGACGTCGGCCTCGAGGTCGAGATAGGGGGCAAGCGCCAGCGGGTTGAGTTTGGCCGTGACGGTCAGCGGTGCGATGTTGTCGTAGCTGCCGCGCAGGGCCAGGCTGGCGACACTGTCGGTGGCCGACGACAGGCCGCTGATGCTGCCGCCGACCTGCTTCAGGTTGGCGGAGTAGTTGGGCCTGATGAAGTTGTCGCTGAACCGGATGTCGCCGCCTTGCAGCGTTATCTTGCCGATCTTGATCGGCAACGCGGGCTTGCTCGCTGTGGCTATCGGCGCTACGGCCTTGCCTTCGGCCGTCGCCACGGCCGGCTCCGACGCTTTCGCTGGCGCGGCGGCCGGTGCCGTAGCCGTCTGGCGAACGATTTGCAGCAGGTTCAGCTTGCCCTCTCGACTAACGATCACCCTGGCGAAAAAGTCCGCCAGAGCGACTTCGCCAATCGCCAGCGAATTCGGATTAAGGCGCAGGTCGAGATGACCCAGGTGCAGGGATTTCCACTTCACGAAGTCGGCCGAGTTGATCTTGTCGATAGCGAAAAGATCGCCGACCGTGACCTGGCCGGAGAATCCTCCGCTCAGCGGAACCGCTTCGCCCGCCGCGTTTCCCGCCCGATGCAACTGCAGGTCGCCGCTCAACGTTACCTGCCCGCGTGTCAGCTCGATGTTCAGGAGCTCGGTAAAATAAGGCTGCAGTGGCAACAACTCGAGTGCTTTGGCGCTGATCTTGAGATCCACCGCCAAAGGAAAGGCTCTGGCCGTTCCACCGACCTCCACTTCCCCCTTGCGGTTCAGTTTGAAGCGGGCGGCCAGCGTCGCCGCCTTGCCCGGCTCGGTGGAAACGTTCTCGGCCGAGACGTTCAAGCCTTCGATAGTCTGCGTTGCCGTCGGCGACACGGTCGCATCCTCGAAGCGCAAACCAAGATCTTCGCCGCGATACTTGAGTACCGTCACCTTCCACGGTCGGGCGGTATCCTGCTGTGAGGCCACGACGACCTTCAATTGGGGCGGCTGCACGAACTCGACGCGACCGTTCGCGACGCGCCGGATCAATACCTTGCTACCGCTGGCCGTAAACTGGTCGATCAACAGCTCGCGCTTGGCCAGGTCGAGTCGCCCGCCCTTCACCGAGACCTCCGCATGTTTGATCCATTCGCCGGCATCGAGCCGCCACGCGACATCGAACTGCGCGGGTGCGTCTCCCTGGCTGTCGAGGTTCCGCAGGTCCAGCTCGAGTCCTTCGATGCGTGCGTCGAAAGGTGTGCCGTGCGACTCGTCAAGCCAATGCAGGGCGCCGGAACTGACCTGCGCCGCGCCGAGCGACCACACCGCCGGCACCGGCTTGACTTCCTCGGCCGACCCCGCCCGGGCCGCAAGTTCGCGCCTGAAAAACTGCAGCCAGTTCATCTCGCCCTGCCGGCTCACCCTCGCGTGAATCTCGGGTGATTCGATGGCCACGCGGTCGATCACGAACTTCCGTCCGAGCGGATCAAGGCTCGTCGCGAGCACCTGCAGGCGTTTGACGGCGAGTAGCGCCGCGCCGCTGGCATCCTTGACGTCGACATCCTTGACCGTAACGCTGCCGGAAAGTATCAGCGCCGCCGGAGCATCGTGCTGCCGGTGAAAGCTCAGTTTCAGATCACTGTCGAGGGCGCCGGAGACGACTTGCACCGGCAGGCGAAGCGATAGGTAGTCGAGGTACTTGGCCAACTGCACGTCGCGAAGATCGAGCGCCAGCTCGCTTTCCAAGGTTTCGGCAAATGGCTTGCTCTTGCCCTGGATGACCAGCGGCGAACCATCGACCGCGGCCGAGAAAGCCGGTTCGACGAAAATCTCGGCGGCTGTGGGCAAGCTGGAAATGAACGGCAAGGCGATATTGACTTCGCTGATCAGGTGTTTTTCGTCCAGCACCTGATCGTCGAGCTCGACTCTTCCGCCGCTGATTTGGATGTTGTTGACCGAGAACAGCGGCGTCGGATCGTCCGTGGCGGGTCGCGCCAGGAACTCGTCGATCAAGTCCGAAAAGTTGAAGCGTCCGTCAGTGTAGCGAACGAGCCTGAGTACTGGGCCGACCAGCTTGAGCTCGCTGACCACCGGCCCACCACGCAATAGCGAACTCGACTCGAGATTGAGGTACAGGCTGTCGAAGCCCGCGACTGTCTGCCCTCCACCCTTTTCCTGGATCGCCAGGCCGGCTACTTGCACCGACAGCGTGTAGGGGTTTATGCTCACGCCTTCAACGCTTACCGGCCGATGCAGTTGGTTGGACAGCCCATCGACGACCATCGACCGGACAAGCGGCGGTAGCGCAAAGTAGCCGAGCGCGCCGATGACGAGGACGATGAACGCGGTTCCCAGCGCGAGTTTCTTGATGGTCATGGAGGCAGTCGCCTTGGAAGGATCGCTTGGTTCAGTCATGGCAGGCCGCAAGCTGGCTGGTCGAACGGCGAATTTAGCACGAAGATGCGCTTCCCGCACCGGCACGAGGATTCGGGCAGAGCGGTGGGCGGCGTACCGCCGGACAGGAAGTCACGGCCTATGGCTTTCCCGTACTGCCGGCCCGCACATTGAGACCAACTTGTGAACGAGAAGAGCACCAAGACGTCATCCGGACCGAGAGTCCTGCTCGTTGACGATTGCGATTTGACGCGGACACTGCTGCGTAGCATCCTGCGCGACAACCGCTATGATGTCATTGGCGAGGCGCGCAATGGCGTCGTGGCGCTCGAACTCGCGGAACGTCTGCGCCCCGACATCGTCTGCCTGGACGTGATGATGCCGGAAATGGACGGTCTCGAAACGCTGCAGGCTATCCGAGTGATGTACCCGGAGACAGTCGTCGTGATGGTTACCGGAAACCCCAGCGCAGACGCCGTGCGCGAATCGATTCAGGCCGGCGCCAGTGGCTTCGTCATCAAACCGTTCAAGGCTGGCACGCTGCTCGACACGGTCGGCCGGGCCTGGCAGTCAGCGCGGCAACCGACGCCGTCGGTGAGCCGGCAAACCGCCTGAACCAGAATCGCCCGGCTCCAGGCCATTTCAGAAAGCGTTCTTCCACTCCCGCAAAGCGCCAAATACGGCGACTTCGTCGCGCGCCTCGGGAGCCCTGCGCTGAGTGCTGGCCAGCACTTCCGGTTCGCGGCAACGCAAGAAAGGGTTGGTCGCCTTCTCGATGGCGATGGTCGACGGCACCGTCGCGGCTCCTCGGGCGCGGGCCGCCGCCACTTCGGCGGCACGGTTCTGTAGTCGACGGTTGCCGGGCTCGACTGCCAGCGCAAAACGCAGGTTGGCCTGTGTGTATTCGTGCGCGCAATAGACGGCGGTTTCGTCCGGCAAGGCGGCCAGCCGAGCCAGTGATTCCGCCATTTGCGCGGCACTTCCCTCGAACAGGCGGCCACACCCGCCGGCGAACAAGGTATCCCCACAGAACAGACAGCCTGCGCCATAATACGCAACGTGTCCCAGCGTATGCCCGGGGACCGCGACGACCTGGAAGTCGTCATCGCAGGCGGCGATGCGGATTGTCTCTCCGCCACGCAAGGGGCGCGTGATGCCTGCGATGGATTCCGCTGCCGGCCCGAAAACCTCTGCCGCATGGTGCGCCAGCAAGTCCGACACCCCCCCCTGGTGATCGGCATGGTGATGCGTGACGAGTATGGTGGTCAGCGAAAGACGTTCTCTCCTGAGCACATCGAGGACCGGGCGCGCATCACCAGGGTCGACGACAGCGGCAGCGGCACCGTTGTGCAACAACCAGATGTAGTTATCCTTGAAGGCCGGGATACGGATGACGTCGAACATTGTCGAATTTTGGAAGAACTGCGGAAAATGTCAATTGCTGGCCTCGACGCCTGGCTGCAAACCCCGCAAGGGCGCTACGTCATGGCTTGGGAGAAAGCGCGGATCGATGCCACGGTGGCCGACCTGTTCGGCTACAACGCGATCCAGCTCGGGCTGCCGCAGTTCGATCTGCTCGCTCAGAACCGCATCCCGCTGCGCCAGATCGCCTATCCGTCGGGCCAGGCAGACGTCATTTGTGACCTGCGTCAACTGCCTTTCTCGGCGCATAGCGTCGACCTCCTGGTCATGCCGCACGTGCTCGAATTTCATGATGATCCACACCAGATTCTGCGCGAGATCGAACGCGTTCTGATTCCTGAAGGCGAAGTCTTGATCACCGGTTTCAACCCGATCTCCCTCTGGGGTCTGCGCCGCCGGTTGCCCAACTGTCCTGCCGGCTTTCCGTGGAATGGTCAGTATCTGTCGGTACTTCGGCTCAAGGACTGGCTGCAACTGCTCGGCTTCGAGGTTGATCGAGTCAGTTTCGGCTGTTACGTGCCGCCTTGCCAGCACGAGCACTGGTTGAGGCGCTGGCACCTGATCGAAGGAATCGGTGAGCGCTGGTGGGGGTTTGCCGGCGGCGTTTACCTGGTACGCGCGATCAAGCGCGTGCACAGCATGCGCCTGATCCTGCCGAACTGGAAGCGACAACCTGCACCTCGTAAGGCGCTATCCATAGTCAGCCAAAAAAGGGGCGAACTTCATGGGCGCTGAACTGCTGGTCACCATCTACGCCGACGGCGGTTGTCGCGGCAATCCTGGTCCCGGTGGCTGGGGTGTCGTTTTGCAGTCGGGCAATTACGAGAAGGAGCTATGGGGTGGCGAACCCGTTACGACGAACAATCGAATGGAAATGACCGCCGCGATTCGTGCCCTCGAAGCTCTCAAGAAGCCGGCGACGGTTCAACTCCACACTGATTCGCAATACCTTCAGAAAGGTATCAGCGAATGGATTCACAACTGGAAACGCAATGGTTGGCGAACGTCGGACAAGAAACCAGTGAAAAATGCCGACCTCTGGCAGCGTCTGGATGAGCTTGCTGGCCAACACCGGATCCAGTGGTGTTGGGTCAAGGGACATGCCGGGCACAGCGGTAACGAGCGGGCGGACGCTCTGGCCAATCGTGGAATGGACGAGCTGCGACACGTCGGTCCTGTGCCCCCGGTTGGCCAACAATCATCGTCCGGCTGAGCGGGCTGGCAAGGGCAGTCAAGTTCAACGACGGAATGACACGCATGCGACAGATCTTTCTCGATACTGAAACGACTGGCCTCGAGCACAAGTTCGGCCATCGCCTCATCGAGATCGGCTGCGTCGAAATGCGTAATCGGCGTCTGACTAGGCGTCACTTCCACCGTTACCTCAACCCGGATCGTGACATTGATGCTGGCGCCCTGTCGGTGCATGGGATCAGCCGCGAGTTTCTGCTCGACAAGCCACGTTTTGCCGATATCGCGGCCGAATTTCTCGATTTCGTGCGCGGCGCGGAACTCGTCATCCACAATGCCGCGTTCGATGTCGGCTTCCTGAATGCTGAACTGGCTCTGTTGGACATGGCGCCGGTGGATACGGTGTGCCATGGGATCTGCGACACGCTGCGGATGGCCAAGGATCTGCATCCCGGCAAGAAAAACAACCTCAACGCTCTATGCGAACGCTATGGTGTAGACAACTCGCATCGTACGCTGCACGGCGCCTTACTTGACGCCGAGATTCTCGCCGAAGTCTATCTCGCGATGACCCGCGGTCAGGAAAGCCTGATCATCGATCTGGGCGAAGACAGCATCGGACGCCTCGATATCGGCGCCAAGACGTCCTCCGCCAGCCGGCGCCAAACACTCCAGGCAAAGCCTGCCAGTCCAGAAGAGTTGGCCGAACACCAGAAAGTGCTGGCCGCCATCGACCAAGCAAGCAAAGGCAGGTGCTTGTGGTTACGGGAGCAGGCGCCCCGTTGAGGGAATTACCGGGTTGGGCAGGGGGGTCGGGTCAGCTTTCACCACCCGACACGTCTGGTGGCCGCCTGGGTCGTCGCGTATGTCTCTTCGTTACCCGGCCATCAGGTGGGGTGTCCGACGCCGTCTCCGGCCTGGCGACAGGCGGCCGCGGGTCTGGTCGGGAAGCACCTGCAGGACGGGGTCCCATCTTGCGCTGGTCGGGGCGGCGACCGGGTCCGGCGCTCCCCTGGCGCTTGTCCATCGGACGCTCGGATTGCCGGTCAAACGGCCGTTCCGACTCGCGGTTGCCCGGCGCCAACGTGATTTCCAGCTCGATGATTTCATCCCATTGCGCGTCGCTACGATCGCGCTCGGGGATGGTGAGAAGTTCGCGGAGCCGGCGACGCGGATCCTGAGGAGGTGAGTCATTCATGAATGCATTATGACTCCACCGCAGTCTTCGTTCAACAAGCTTGACTACTTTGCGGCCGGCAAGGCGCCAGAGACGGCGGCCCGCTGGGTCAGTGCGTCGCCCGAAGATTGGCAGAAAACACCGTTTCGAGGCTCTCCGGGAACTGGAAACGGGCAAAAGCGCGGTGGATATCTGCCTCGCTGACCTGGCCACCAGCACCTTCGAAGCGGATTCCCAGCGGACGACCGTTCGATGCCAGAGTGGCGAAGGCGAAACGCCAGCGCTGTGCTTCGGCCAGTCGTTCGCGCAATTCAACCTCGTTGCTGATCGCCACGCCCGCTTGTTTCAGCGAATCCAGAAACTGGTCGAACGACTCGGTGCTCAAGCTACCCATTTTTATCTCCTGTGGAAGTATCTATGCTTGTTATCCCTGCCCGGCATAACGTTTCCTCCGTCCGGCGGTTGACATGAACTCGAAGGGCAATGGCTGTGAGCACGACACGTGATCGGTCATGCGCGGCCCGGCGTTTGCGGTGAGGCGTTGCTCAGTCCTGAAGCAGGCAGGCCGGAGGCCATGCTGGCCGATCCGGCGACGCCGCCGGTACCCTGATCCGATGACTCAGTCGGACTGCCGGGCGTCGGCCGTCCCGCCCGGCGGCCGATCAGGCGATGCACGACCATGTTCCCCTTGCCCTTGAGATGAATCGTCTGAGGTTCGAGAAAATCGAAGCGATCGCGCAGGCGTCGATAGCTGCGCTCATCGACCTGGACCATACCGGGAACGCCTTCGGTGGTGATCCGACTCGCGATGTTGACCGTATCGCCCCACAGATCGTAAATGAACTTTTTCTTGCCGACGACCCCTGCGACGACCGGGCCGGTGCCGATGCCGATACGCAATTCGAGATTCCTCTCGTTGACCTCCGAGTTGTCACGCAGCATTGCGCACATCTCGAGCGCCATGTCGGCGAGCGCCTCCAAATGGTCGCGACGCGCGTCGTCGAGGCCGGCGGCGACCATGTAGGCGTCGCCAATGGTCTTGATCTTCTCCAGACCATACTTCTCGGCCAGTTCGTCGAAGCACGAGAAGATCCTGTTCAGCATGGCGAATACCTGCTGCGGCGTCAGCCCCTCGGCGACACGGGTGAAGTTTACGATGTCGGCGAACATTACCGAGACCTCGGCGAAACCGTCGGCGATGGTCTGATTGCCTTGCTTCAGCCGTTCGGCGACAGGCCCCGGAAGAATGTTCAGCAACAATCGTTCGGAACGGTCCTGCTCGACCTGCAGCAAGCGGTGCGCTTCCCGCAAGCGTTCTTGCGCCGCGTGCTTTTCTTTGTCCGAATAGCGGAGCAGCAAATAGACGATCGTCGATACGGCGGCAAAATTGAGTGCGAAGAAGAAGGCGGCCGTCTGTGGCGACACCGTATACTGCGACGGCGGCGGCGCATCGGCCAGGTAGAAGTCAAAGGCACCGGAAAGGATCGTCAGAAAGAAGTAGGCGAAAAACCAGGCGCCCGATTGTCGCGGGCCAATGAACAGAACGGCGCCGACCGGTGCCAATAGAGCCCAGATGCTGATGCCGCTGGCGGTGATGAAGCTGCCGATGCTCCACTGCGCAACGAAGGGCGTGAACAGGAAGAGCGACAACTGCAAGACCCGGAAAGCGTTGAAGTTGAGCGTCTTCAGGTAGACGAGCAGATTGCCGACGAGCAGCAGTTGGAGGCCGAAAGGCAGGTTGGACGAGAAACGCGGCCCGAGTTGCCAGTAGATCAACAGCCAGACCATCGACGCCAGGCTGATCAGGCCGGTGGCAAAAAACAGCAGGGATTTCTGCAAGCGCAGTTCTTCGCTATCGTCTGGCGAAATACCCGCATTACGCAGTCGGTCGAGAAAAGGCTGATCGCCGCCCATCAAGGCAATCTACCGACGCTGATCATGCGATTGAAGAGAACGCCAGGAGAAAGCCAGACGACTTCGTCGTCGAAGGTCGGTGTGGGACTCTTGCTGACGAAATCGAGGTTGGCTGTGCTTGCACCGACGTTGGTCAACTGATTGTCCAGTTCGTCGGCGTCCGTGCCGACTGGCAATTGCGTACCCTGCGGCGTATAGGCGCCATTGCCGTTCTTGCCGTGGGATACCACTATTGCCGGTACTTGTTGGGCAATCACGCTGCCGCCGGCGACGGACCTGACCTGCAGGTCGCCCAGCGAGGTCAAGACGAAGGAGACGCTCGGCGCCGTACACGGTGTGCCGTAAGTGAGGAGTGGCGGTGCCACGCACTGAGCGAACACCGATGTGACGCGATACGAATAACGTCGCCCCCAGGCGTCGGTTTCCCGGACCCCGAGGGTCGCCCACGGCAAAACGCCAGCGGCATTGGGACAAAGTCCGCCGGCATCGAGAAACGCCTCGCTGCCGGCTCCTAGGACATTGCTCGCCGTGGTCGCCGATGCGGGACAAGGCAGGCGTCCCTTGACTGCTGCATAACCCAGCAGGGCCTCGCGGATCTCGGCGAGAGACTGTCGCGTATCGTGCGCGGCGCGTAGGTCGACCTGCGCCGTCAAGGGGACGAGCAGGCCGCCGATGAGCAGCGAGACGATTGTCAGCACCACCGCCAGTTCGGCCAGACTGAATCCGGAGCCCGTTGCGATCGGGCAGGAGCGGCTTGTCACGCCAGGCACCTGACCAGATCCGCCGCCGCATTGCGCCAGTCGAAGACCGATCTACCCGCGAAGGCGCTCGAACTCGCCGTCGGCACGCCAAAGGAGCTCGCGTTCGCGTTCTCCAGATAATTCAGCGGGTTCGCTTTGTCCGCCGACGTAGCGCGACTCTGAGCCGCCGTCTTGCGGCCGGCGAAGAGGAGAACGCGGCTGCAGTCAAACGACGACGACACACCGTCGATGAGTATCCGCGACGGCGTGGGAAGCTGAGTGAGAAACAACATCTCCTTCCAGTTGTCACAGAACTCCTGAAAGGCGTCTCCGCGTGCCGGCGGAGTGCAGGCAGGAGGGTTCTTGCAGCTACAGTCGAGGCGGTCGGTTCCCTTGCTGCCACTGATCACGATCGTTTTCAGATGCGCCTGAAAAGTCGGATCGTCGAGCAGTCGACCGCCGGGGTCGTCGGACGGCGCGAGGATGCCGATCATGGCGGCGAAGTCGCGGCGCCGGATCAAGGGATCGAAGATCTGGTCGACGGTGACGAATTCGAAGCGGTCGTTGAAATAGTCGCTGTCCACGAGGACGAACTTCTTGTTGCCGCTGCTCGAGGCGACCCGGCGGTTGGTCGAGCCGTCGAAATAGTTGAGCTGCCCGGCGACGGCGTGAGCGCTGTCGAAGGCGTCGAGATAGTTGCGAGCGTCGTAATTGCCACCGCACTCGAGGTACGCCGGGTCGGCCAGCGTTCGGCTCTGCGCTTCCAGCGCCGGGCCTGGTGCGACAAGCAAGGCTGCCAGATTGACGGCGATGAAACTGCCGTTGGCGTTGATGACGTCGATCTGGCCTAGGGTATCCCAGTTCAGTGCGTCGGTTTTCGGGACAGTCTTCAAGCGGCCGGAAACCGCGTACCACAGGCATTGTCCGCTGTCATCGCGCAGCGGTCCGGTATCGAGCGTTTTCCACGGAAACATGCCGACCACCGAGAAATCCTTGCCGTTGCCGGCAAAGGCTCCCGAAGCGTAGCCTTCAGCCGGCGATCCGAAACTGAACCCCAGGTCGGGCAAACGCAAGTACCCCGCTTCGTTGACCGAGGCACGTGAAACGGCGTCGCCGATCAGTGCCTGCTTCGCCTCGACGAGCGTCGTTGCCGCCGCCATATCGCGCGTTATCCGATGCTGTGTCGCATTGAGTTGCCCGACGAACAAGTACAGCCCGACCACCGAAAACAGCGTCAAGATGGCCAGCAGCGCCACCCCGCTCTGATGCCGTGCCTTGCCAACAGGGCGTTTTCGTCTGGCCATGACATCCTCCCGCTTGTCAATCGGGGCGCCGTCGGCGCCCAAGGCATCGCCGGTTGTCGCCGCGACACCTATCTGCTTGTTCGAGCCTGGGCGTCTACCCGGACCCGGCCGCCGTTCAACAGATCACTTGCTTCGCCAGTACTACGATTGATCGTCTCGCCGACGCGGGCGCTAGCGGTCGGCAAATCGCCAGCCTTGACCACAACCCCGCCCGGATCGCCGCGACGCGGCGTTACGCTGAGGCCGCTCCAGACGTCATTATCGTTCTGCGGTTTGCCGTTCACCCAGGCCGTACGCTTGCCGCTGCTGCGCGTCACCACGCCATCGACGGTTACCGTCGGCTCGTCGGAGGGCGCTGAGTGGTCGGGAACGTTCATCTCTCGCTGTCGGTCGAGCTGCTGGCGGCGTTCGGGAGTAAAGAACAGGCGGCCGAGCGCATTTTCCGCGCCAAGGGCCGAAGGCGACAGCAGCACGAGCGGCGACACCGCAAGGAGCACGGCAACACGCGTGGCAGGCAGGAACTCGATCATCGGCTGTCCTTTCTTGCATCCTGCAGCGTCAGCCAGTCGATCTCGCAGTTGGCCAGCAAGTTTGCCTGCCCGTCGCCGCGCTCGGCAGCCGCTGTCGGCGGTCGCGTAAGGTCGCAGCTCTTGACCCGGATGAGCGCCCTCGCCTGGCTGCGCAGATCGCCGATCAGTCGCGTCAGATCTTCCTCGTGCAGCAACTTGAGCTGCAACTTCATGGTGCTGGAATGGAAGGAGAAACTGCCGGTCGGCTTGCCCTCGACGAGACGCTGTGGCGCGATCTCGTACTGGAGGTCGATGATACGGCGCTGGTCACGGATCTCCTTCAGCAGTTCCACCCACTCGAGACGCTGCTCCTGGCCAATGATGCCACGCTCCTGCAGTTGAGTGAACAGAAGCGACTTTTGCCGGATCTCGATCTCCTCTTCGCGCACCTGCCTGAGCTTGCCATCCGCCTCCTGGCGTTGCGTCATGGCGCGTTCTCGGGCCAGTTGGGCCGCTGCCTTGGCGCCGTAAGAAAAGTACAGCGCCACGGCGGCAACGGCAAGCATCAGCAGGGCGGTCCACAGGCTGGTCCGAAGCTTGGTGTAATCGCGCAGGGTCAGCTTCATGGCGTCACGAAGTGGCGACCCGTCGGATCTGCAATTTGAAGGAATGCGGCTGTCTTTCGCCGGTATGCGTATCGCCACTCTTCAACGACTTGCCCGATTCGACGTCGAAAGGCTGCTGCAACACGTCGACCTCGAGTTGCGGGTTGCTTTGCAAGGCCTCGACCAGCTTGTTGAAAACTTCCAGCACTTGTCGCGGATTGCTCCCCGGGCCGAGTCTGAGCGTCGCGCGCACAATGGCGCTCTCCTGGGCGACGGCAAGCGAGGGGTTGGACGCGGCCTCGGCTACGCTGGCGACCGGCGGTGCGAGATTGGCTCCGCCCCGCCATTCGATGCTCTCGAGTTCGACCAACGTCGCCTGTTGAAGGGCACGGCTGACTTCCGCATAGAGATAGTCCGGCGACACGCTGCTCTTTTCGAGTTCCGTGTAGCGATTGATGACTGCCCGCAGGTTTTCGTTGGTCGTCGGAATCGGCGGAAACGTTTTGACTACTTCGTCATAGCGATGGCGCGCCAGCGTCGTTTCCGCGCTGAGCCCTTCGATTTCCTGCCTGAGTCGATAGGTGTCGATAAGTTGTTTGCCGGACAACAGCAGGCAGCCCAGCAAGGCGACGACGCCGACGCCCTGAAGAGCCGACCGGACAAGCCAGAGGTGGTAGCCATGGCGCTGCTGCTCGCTGGCAAACTGCGCACGTGGCGGATTGGCCATCAGCAGATCGAGAAAAATGGGCTCGCAACGGGTATCCGCCGGCAGCGTCCGGACACCGCACTTGCGCGCGCAGGTCTCGATGTCGAGCACGGCAAACGACAGTGTTTCGCTGTCGGCGCAACTGCTTTCGATCGCTGCCCTGGCATTGGCGTGCGCGAGGAGATAGGCGGTGATCGGCTGTTTGCGCGCCACGAGGCGCTGACTGACCAGATACTGGTGCATCTTTTGCGCTTCGCTGGAGAACGCCTGCGCCATGCCGGCAATGCTGCTCTGGTTCAAGGGAGTCAGACGGCTGAAGTGCAGCTTGCCCTTTTCCAGATAGCTCTGGCGGACGCTCTGGTCCTGTATGGTCAGCAGCAGACAACGTTCGTCGGCAATGCCGAGCTTCCTGAGCAGCAGCGGCGCCAAAAGAGGCAGCGAGTAAATGCCGGCCAGGGCGGCTTCGGCGCTCGCCAGCGCGGACAGCCAGGGAGCGAATAGCTCCTGATTGGTGAGCGCGGCGAGCATGATGCGCTCGTCCTTGCGGCGCGACTTCTCGTGGCCAAGTGAGACGGCGGTGGTCAGTGTGGCGCTGAAGAAGGCCTGCCCGAGCTTGCGGGCGATGATCGCCGCACGATCCGCGCCACGCAGAAAGGGGATGGTTTCGAGATGGAAGCCCTCTTCCGAGACGTTGGCCAGCAGCCAGAAGACGCTCTTCGATTGCTGCGCGAGATACTCGGTGAAATTCGCCAGTCCGCGTGGGCTGTCGTCGAACGATGCCTCCTCGGTCAATGCGCCGGCCTGCCAATGGCAAGCGGTCAGTTGATGAGCGGTCAGGTAGAGAAGACGACGAGGTCCCACAGCATCAGACCTTGATCTTGCTTATCACGTCGTAGACCGGCCCGAGGACCGAAAGCATGATCCAGCCGAGCAATCCACCCATGACCACGGTGAGCATGGGTTCGATCAGTTGCTGTGCCTTCTGGACCGACTCCTTGACATCGCGTGTGTAGAAATAGCTCACGTTCAGCAGAGCCTCGTCGAGCGCGCCGGTATTCTCGCCGACGCGCAGCATGCGGATCACCAGGGGCGGGAAAAAGCCGGTACTTTGAAAGGCCGCCGTGACGTTCTGTCCCTCGCCGATGAGTTGTTCTACTCGTTCCAGCCCCTGACGTACCACCAGGTTGCCGACGACATCCTGTGTGATACGAATCGACTCCAGAATCGGGATGCCGGAAGAGTAGAGCAAAGCGAAGGTGCTGGCGAAGCGGGCGAGGACGATCTTGCGCAGAATTTGGCCGAGCAGCGGCAGTTTGAGTTTGACGCCGTCGAAACGGATGCGCGCCAGCGGGTTGTGATGCAGCAGAATCCGCAGCCCGAGAACGGCAGCCACAGGCGGTAACAGCGCCAGAGGCCACCAGTTGACCAGGAGATCGGACACGAAGAACAGGATCTGCGTTTGCCATGGCAAGACCTGCCCCATGTTGCGGATGAACAGCTTGAGCTGCGGGACCATGTAGACCATCAGGAACAATGTGGCCGCGAGAACGATCAGGCTGACGAAAGCCGGATAAGCGAGCATCCTTTTGGTTTGCGAAGCGAGTTCATCCTCCCATTTCAGCGACTCGTTGAGGCTGTGCAGGACTTCGGGCAGGCGACCGCTCGTCTCCCCGGCGCGAATCAGGCTGACGAAGACGCGGTCGAAGACGCGTCGATGACCTTCCATGGCCTGCGACAGCGTTTGGCCGCCTTCGATCGATTCGATCAGGCTGGCGATGACTTCGCGGAAACGCGGGTGTTCCAGGCTGTCGCGCAGATCGGTCAAGCCCTCGATGATCGGTACGCCGGCGCGCACCAGTTGCTGCAGATGAAAGCAGAAGTGAATGATCTCCCGGCGGGGAACGCCGCCGCCAAGCAACAAGTGGTGACGGCGCAAGGGCTCGCCGCTGACGAGGTCGAGTTCCATGCGCCGCAGGCGCATTTCTAGGTCGACCAGGTTGATGGCGTCTATCCGCCCGAGAACCATGCGCCCGTCGGGGTTGACCGCCTTATAGTTGTACAGCGCCACGGCGTTTACATCCGGTCGGTCAGGTCGACGACGCGACCGACTTCCTCGAGCGAGGTGGATCCGTCGAGAACCCGTCGCAGGCCATCGTCGGCCAGTGTCGCGAACCCCTGGCGGCTGGCGAGTTGCCGCATCTCGCGGGCGGTGCTGCGGCGAGCGATGAGTTCGTCCATGTCGCTGTTGATACGCACCAGTTCCATGATCGCCAGGCGGCCGCGATAGCCCTGGAAGTCACAGCGCTCGCAACCGACCGGCCGGTAGATCACCGGCCGCGGTCCGTCGGCCAGATTGCCCAGCAGGCGCGCTTCGTGCGCTTCCGCCTGGTAGGGGCTCTTGCAATGCACGCACAGGCGCCGCACCAGGCGCTGGGCGATGATGCCGATGATGTTGCCGGCCATGATGTCTGGCAGGATACCGATGTCGAGCAGGCGCGGGATGGCCCCGATCGCCGAATTGGTGTGCAGCGTCGAGTACACCTGGTGGCCCGTCATCGCCGCGCGCAGCGCCATTTCGGCCGTCTCGGCGTCGCGGACTTCGCCGACCAGAATGATGTCCGGATCCTGACGCATGATCGAGCGGATCCCGTTGGCGAAATCGAGCTTCACCGATTCGGCGGCGGAAGTCTGGCGAACCAGGGTCATCGGATATTCGACCGGGTCTTCGAGGGTCATGATGTTGACCCCTTCGGAGTTGATGTGGTTGAGCACCGAGTAGAGCGTCGTCGTCTTGCCGCTGCCGGTGGGACCGGTGACGAAGAGGATTCCTTCGGGACGCGCGATCATCAGCTTGAGCTGGTCAAGCTGCTTTTCCGCCAGTCCCAGACCCTCGAGCGGAACGATTCCTTTTTGCCGGTCGAGGATGCGCAGGACGATGTTCTCACCGTGAATCGTTGGTTGCGCCGAAACCCGGAAATCGACCTGTCGCCCCCGCATGTTGAGCGAAATGCGACCGTCCTGCGGGGCGCGCGTCTCGGCGATGTTCATGCCGGACAGCACTTTGATGCGTACTGCCATGGCCGGCCAGTAGGTCTTGTGCAGCGAGCGAATCTGTCGCAGCATGCCGTCGATGCGGTAGCGAATGCGCAGGAAACTCGCCTCGGGTTCGAAGTGGATGTCGGAAGCGTCGTGCTTCACGGCGTCGGTCAGAATGGAGTCGATCAGGCGAACGACCGGCTGACTGTATTCGTCGGCCGACGACTGCAGACCACGGAAATCGATCTCGCCGGTCTCGATCTCGTTCAGGATGCCATCGATCGACAACTCGTGGCCGTAGTACTGGTCGATCGCCCGATCGATCTCGGTTTCGCCGGCGAGCAGGGTATCGATCTCGATCTCGTCGCCAGCCAAGCTGCGTATCTTGTCGAGCGCGACGATGTCGTTGATGTCGGCGATGGCCAGCGTCAGGCGCTGATTTTCTGCATCGTAGTCGAGCGCCAGCAGGTGATGGCGCTTGGCGAGATCACGTGGCACGAGCTTCAGTGCTGAGGGATCGATGATCGCGTTCGAGAGGTCGATGCTCTGCTTGCCGAGACTCTCGGAGAGCGCGTCGCGCAGCGTCGCCTCGGAGACGAAACCGAGCGCGACCAGGAGTTTCCCGATCGGCCGGTTCGACTTCATCTGCTCGAGCAGCGCGATGCGTAACTGATCTTCGCTGAGGATTCCCTTGCTGATCAGTATCTGACCCAAGGGCCGGGCGTGCGCGGTCGCGGCGTGGATCATCGGATCGAGCGCCCACCCCGGCTCCGGCAGGCGTGACGGCAATCGGGAACTACTGTTGAAGTTCAAGGAGGCGCTTCCCGACGGCATTCTGGTCGAAGACGCTGCGCCGCGTTTCCGCCGCACTCAGCGCCATCCGGTAGTATTGGGCCGCCAACCTGCCCTGGCGCAGGTGGTCGAGGCTGACGGCAACGTTGAACAAGGTGTCGGCATTGTCGGGCTCGAGCACATAGGCCTGGAAATAGGCCTGCTGGGCCTCGCTCCAACGACCCTGGCGGGCATACAGGTTGCCGAGGGCGACGAACAGGCCGGGCGAGTCCGGCTGACTGGCCAGCAAGGTCTTCAGGCGGCTTTCCGCCAGACCGGGGTCGCTCTGTCCGCGCAGGTCGATCACCGCCGCCTGCGCAATGGCATTGGCGGGATCGGCTTCGAGCACCCGCAGATAAAGCTGTTGTGCGCGCTCGGACTGCCCCTGACGGGCAGCGATCACCGCCAGACCAAGGAGCGCGTCGGCATTGTGAGTATCGCCGCGCAGAACCTGCTCGTAGCCACGGCGCGCGTCGTCCAGCCGGTTCGCCTGCAAGGCATCGTAGGCCTGGTCTATGGGCCGTTCCGGCCCGGCCCGGCTACTGCTCGGACGGAAGACTCCCGGGGTGTCGAATTGCGGCGGTCTCGCTGGCTCCCTGCGCGGACCGTCGGCACGCGGCGCGCCGGACGATGCGCTGGGCAGCGTGCGGGGTGCGGACTCCGCCGGAGCGGCCGGCCGCGGTGTCGGCACTTCCACCTCCGCAGGACGCACCGCCTGGCTTGCCGCCACCAAGGGCATCTGTGGGCGTGCCGGCGTGGCGTGCGGCGGAGTACTCAGCGAGCCGCCTCCGACCGACCGCAACTGCCACCAGACGTAGCCGACGATAAGCAGCGTCGCCACGACGACCAGCCCGCCTATCAACCACCAGGCGCGGCGCGACGCCCGTACCTGCTTGGTGGCGAAGACATTCTTCGCCGCCGCGCGCGCGGCCGCTTCGTCGTCCCCGGCCGAGGCAGGTTTCCTAGTGTGGTCGCGCCGTTCCGGCGACATCGCCGCGCTGGCCAGCAGATCGGCGTCGATCGACTCGCGATAGCCGGAGAGCGGCGGCAGCGGGGCTTCCGGCGCAGTCGAAGGGCCCTCCAGCGGGTCGAGGCGCAGCTCGGTGGCGGCCGGCGGGCCATCCGGCCGATCGCCCGGGGTGGCCAGCCGCTTCGCCTCCTCGGCCCGCCGCAGGGCATCCATCAGCAGGCTCACTGCAGAGGCTCCGGCGTCCGGTCGGGAAGAGAAAACGGCCGATAGACCTGGTCGATACGGAAGAAGTCCTTGTTCGGCAGCGATTCCCGGAAGCTGCTGAAGTCGCCGTCGATCGAGGCGTCCTTGATCACCGTCGGGCGCAGGAGGACGACCAGCTCCGACTTGGTCGAAGAGTTGCTGCGATTGTTGAAGATTTCACCGACCAAGGGGATGTCGCCCAGACCCGGCAGGCGTCCGAGCCGATTGTCGAGGCGATCCTCCATCAGGCCGCCGAGAACAGCGATATCGCCGCTTTCGACACGCAGCATCGACTCGATTTCTCGCGTCCTGATCTGCGGCACGAGGTTCTTGATGTTGTTCGCCGCGAGGCTGGGATTCGGGTCCTGCTTCAACTCGGCGATACTGGATATCGACGGGCGAACGTTCAGGGTGACGGTACCGCTGTCGCTGATCTGCGCCGTCAAGCTCATGAAAAAACCGATCGACACCGACTGTGGCGTCGTCGTCGTCGTTACGATCGCATTGGTATTGGGACCACCGGGTACGGCATCCTGCTTGACGTTGAAATAGACGAAGTCCTCCGAGACCTTGAGCGTCGCCGTCTGGTTGTTGAGCACGGCGAGCTTGGGGCTCGAAAGCACCTTGACCGTGCCGAACGCCCGCAGCAGTTCGACGGTGGCCAGCAGGTTCAGCGGATTGATGTCTCGATACCGGATGACATAGGGAGTGACGGCGCTTCCGACGTTGCTCGTCAGCGTCGGCCGTGCGATGCTATACTCGGTGCCGCTCGTCAGGCGACTCCACTCGATGCCCTGCTGGTAGCCATCACTCAGCCCGACTTCGATGATCGTCGCCTCGATCAGCACCTGCCGGCGGGCACTGCTCATGACGCGGTCGAGGAATTCCTGGACCTTTTCGTGTTGCCTCGAGGTGGCCCTGACGGTAACGACTCCGCCTTCGGGATTCGCAATCACTGACGCCGCCTCGCGAAAAGTCATCCGCTTGACGACCGTGGCGCCGGTGTTCTGCAGCGCCGCGGGATTCGGGCTCGCCGCCAGGGTCGGCACGACATGGCTCCCACGCGCCGCGGTGATGGCCGGGGCGCCGGTGCCGGTCGTCGTCTGCAAGCCGCTTTGCTCGGTCACTGTCTCGGTCGAGCCTTCGGGAAAGACCTTGTCCGTTTCGTGCAGCAGGTCCTTCAGATTCTTTTCGAGCGACTCCCAGAAACGGTTCTTCGACTTGTTCTCGATCTGAATGCGCGAGATGTTGCCGCTCCCCGTGCCCGCGCCACCGCCGCTGCCAGTGGCCAGCGCGCTGGTCGAAATCTGCGTATTGGTCGAGATCGTCCCGGTAACATCACGCGCGATGTTGAAGTAGTCCACCCGGTAATTCTTGAGATACGGCGTGTCGGGCATCACGGCGAGGTTGGGGCCGTCGAGTTCGAAGCGCATGTCGGCCTGCTTGGCGATGCGGGTGAGCAGTTGTGGCAGCGTTTGCTCGATGGCATTGAGTGTCACCGTTCCGCTCAGGCCGGGGTGGATGTCCACATTCAGTTTGGCGTCACGGGCCAGAGCGAACAGCAGGTCGTGCAGGTTGACGTTGTTGACGACGACGCTGTAAGTCTCGGTCTTGCCCGTCGGTTTCGGCCTCGGCAGCGAGACGTTCGGCTGCACCACCGGCGGAATCGACCCTGGCGCTCTGGCCGCTCCCTCGACTTGTAAATGCCCGGCCGACGGCCCGCCGCTCAGCGTCGTCGGCGTGCAAGCGCCGAGGAGCAGGACGAGAGGGATGATGCCGAGGAGGCTGACAGTTCGCAGGGGCACGCGTGGGCTCGATCCGGTCAAGGTTTGGACCGATGATACCATGCCTGAACTTGGATACAAGTACATGATTTTTATGTCTTAGGGCGATGTTTTCGGCCCTTCGGCGAGACGCGGCAGGCGCAGCCTGCCCACTTCGCGGACGTAGGGCTGGCTCGCCGGGCTGATCTGGGTCAGCGTCGCCAGCGCGGCGTTGGCTTCGTCGCGCGACGAGTAGTCGCCGTAGATGACCCCCAGCCGGTCTCGTCCGGCGATGCGCGATCGATAGACCCGAATCTGTCGCGGGTCCAGACTTCTAGCACTGTTGGCCATGAAATCAAGCACTTCTCGCTGGCTGCCGGCATCGGTCACGAGCAACTGGATGAAATAGTGGTGATCCGGCGTCGTCTGCAGCCACACTTCGGTGGCGGCGATTCGCTCGGCAAGCGAAACCGGCTTGCCCAGCGCACCGCTCTTGCCAGGCGAAACAGCGGACGGCGTCACAGCGGACGGCGTCACAGCGGGCTCGGCCGTCACCGGCGCGACGTTGGCTGGCGATGGCGGCGAAGCGGCCACCGCCGCCGCCTGCAACCGCGCCGTCGCGTAATGCGACCCGGCGAAGTAAGCCAGCCCGGCAACCAGGCAGACGACCGCCACGGCGCCGGCCCACAGGCCGGCAGCGTCGCGAAAGCGACGGCCCAGGGGAGGGAAGCCGGTGTCGTCGACGGCGGCTCTGACATGACGACGATCGACCCGGTATACGCTGTCCGAAAACGCGGCGAGCAGCGCTTTGTCGGCCAGGATGTTGATGCGCCGGGTCAGCCCTTGTGAGGCCTGGCCGATCAAGCGGATGGCGCCGTCGCTGAAGAGCTCCGGACCGCGGTAGCCGGCGGCGCGAAGACGGAAGGTCAGGTAGGCGCCGACGTCTCGCCGAGGCAGCGGTTGCAGCCGGAAATGGTGCGTGATGCGATCGTTGAGCTGGCGCATCCGGGTTTCAGCGAGTCGCTGATCGAGCTCGGGCTGTCCGAAGAGGACGATCTGCAGAAGCTTGTGCTGATTGGATTCGAGGTTGGACAGCAGGCGAATCTCCTCGAGCGCTTCGGGCGGCATCGCGTGCGCTTCGTCGATCAGCGCGACGACCTGCCGGCCGCTGGCGTAAATGGTCAGCAGGCGGTCCTGCAAGGCACGCAGCAACGGATGGCCGCGCTCGTCCGCCAGCGGGAGGCGCAGTTCGTCGGCGATGGCGAACAGGATCTCGTCACGCGACAGCAGCGGGTTGGCGAGGTATACGGTCTCGACGCTTGACGGGAGGTTCTCGAGCAACATCCGGCAGAGCATCGTCTTCCCGCTGCCTACTTCGCCGCTCACCTTGACGATTCCTTCGTCGTGCCGGATGGCGTAGATCAGCGCCTTGAGCGTGGCGCCACGGTTGGCTCCGGCAAAGAAAAAATCGGTGTGCGGCGTGATCCGGAATGGCGCCTCGCGCAAGCCGAAATACTCAAGGTAGATCATGTACCCTGGCCATCACGGCTCGCGCGACGAGGCTTCCATGCGGTTGTAGAGCGTCGTGCGGTGGATGCCGAGCAGGCGCGCCGCCTGGCTGACGTTGCCATGGGCCAGTTTCAACGCGGCCTCGATGTAGCCGCGCTCGGTGGCGTCGAGCAGGCGATCGAGACTGAACGGTTCGCGTTGCCGCAAGCGGTGGCTCGCTGCGGCAATCATCGCTTCGCTCGACGAGTCGTCGAACGCCATCGCCGAAGTGGCCGCGACGGGGAGGGGCTCGTCGGGCAAGTCCAGTTCGGCTTCCAGGGCGCGGCCGCTGACCGTTTGCCCACAGTACTTGGAGATCAGGCGGATGACGATGTTGCGCAACTCGCGGACATTGCCCGGGAAAGCGTAGGCACACCAGAGCGCGGTGGCTTCCGCCGAGAGTTGGAAGGGCGGCTGCTGCGTTTGTTCGGCGTACAGTTGCCGGAAGTGCTCGAGCAGGAGCAGCCGGTCGTCGCCCATCTCGCGCAGCGGTGGAGCGGCGATCGAACAAACCGACAGGCGATGGTAGAGATCGGCCCGGAAATTGCCCGACTTGACCTCGCGGCGCAGGTCGCGGTTGGTGGCCGCAACGATACGCGCTTGACTGACACGCCTCTGTGTTTCGCCAACCCGCTGATACTCGCCGTTCTCGAGCACGCGCAGCAGTTTGGCCTGCAGCTCGAGTGCCAATTCGCCGATCTCGTCGAGGAACAGCGTGCCGTCACCCGCCTCCTCGAAATAGCCGGCGCGCATCGTGACGGCACCGGTAAACGCGCCTCTGGCGTAACCGAACAGCGTCGGCTCGACCAGGCTGGGTGACACCGCTGCGCAATTGAGTGCCAGAAACGGCTTGTGGCGGCGTCGGGTATCGTAATGCAGACAACTGGCCGCGATGATCTCCTTGCCGCTACCCGACTCTCCCTCGATCAGCACCGGGAAAGGCAGGTCGGCGTACTGCCGTAGTTGCAGCCGCAGTTTCTGCATGGCCGGGCTGTTGCCGATCAGCGCCGAAGCGCTGTCGCGGCCCAGTTCGTCCAGTGCACGGAAGGTCAGCGCGCGCTTGAGGACTTCCTGCAGATCGCCCGGATTGCAGGGCTTGGCAACGAACTCGGCGGCCCCGAGGGTGCGCGCGTGACGGGCGTTGCCCTCGTCGCTCTGCCCGGAGAGGACGACGATCCGGATTTCCGGCGCGACTTGCAGCAACTCGGAAATCAGCGCGAAGCCCTCGTCGGGACGATGCGGCAATGGCGGCAGTCCGAGGTCGACCAGAGCCAGTTCGGGCATGCGGCGCAGCTGGCGCAGAAGCTGCATGCAATGGGAGCGCGAGTGGCTGGTAAGGACTTCGAAGAGCGGGCTCATCGAAAAGCTCAGGGTGTCGCAGATCAGCGCATCGTCGTCAACGATCAGCAGGAGAGGCTTGTCGTGCAGAGTGATGTCCGGTTGGCGTGGCATGAAAAACGTGGCGTCGCGACATAAGGAGCCTGCTGGCTATTATTCCACACTTGTATTGGGCGAGAAGCAATTCACATCGACGACTGCGGCAGTCAGGTATAATTCCGGCTCATTTTTGCCCTGGGATGCTGCAGTGCCAGCCGATAATCTCGTCGAAATCAAGGATCTGGATTTTGCCTACGATGATCGACCGATCCTCGACGGCATCAGTCTGCAGATTCCGCGCGGCAAGGTGGTGGCCATCATGGGTGGTTCGGGTTGCGGCAAGACGACGCTCTTGCGGCTGATCGGCGGGCAGCTCCGGCCCAGCCGCGGCGATGTCGTGGTCGACGGTCTGTCGGTTCCGGCGCTCGGGGATGACGAGCTTTATGCCCTGCGGCGGCGTATGGGCATGCTCTTCCAGTTCGGCGCCTTGTTCACGGACATTTCGGTTTTCGACAACGTCGCCTACCAGATGCGTGAACACACCGATCTGCCGGAGGAACTGATCCGCGACATGGTACTCATGAAGCTCAACGCCGTGGGCTTGCGAGGCGCGCATCAACTGATGCCGGCCGAGCTCTCCGGCGGCATGGCCAGACGCGTCGCGCTGGCCCGGGCAATCGCCCTCGACCCGATGCTGATCATGTACGACGAGCCCTTTGCCGGTCTCGACCCGATCTCGCTGGGGGTCATTGGACAGTTGATCCGCAAGCTCAACGACGCCCTCGGCGCGACGACGATCATGGTCACCCACGACATCCAGGAATCCCTGCTGATGGTCGACTTCATTTATTTCATGTCGGACGGGAAGGTGGTGGCGCTAGGCACGCCCGACGAGATCCGGGCCTCCAAACACCCCTTCGTCCACCAGTTCGTCTTCGCCGAAGCCGATGGACCAGTGCCGTTCCACTATCCGGCCACGCCTCTGGCGCAGGAACTGCTCGGGAAAGGCGCCGATGAACAAGCCTAGGCGAGGTGCCGTTGCGTTGCTGGCGACGATTGGCCGTATCGGACAACACGTCAACGACGCATTGCAACGACTGGGCTTCGCCAGTCGTTTTCTGGTCACCCTGCTGCGCTGGTCTGGCCAGTCCTTCCGGCGGCCCGGCCTGACGATTCGCGAGATCTACTACTCCGGCTTTCAGTCGCTGCTGATCATCATGGTGTCCGGGTTGTTCATCGGCATGGTGCTCGGTATGCAGGGCTACGAAACACTGCAGCGCTACGGCTCGGCCGACGCGCTCGGCATCCTCGTCGCGCTGTCGCTGGTGCGCGAACTCGGGCCCGTGGTCGCCGCGCTGCTCTTTGCCTCGCGCGCCGGTTCGTCGATCACGGCCGAGATCGGTCTGATGAAGGCTACCGAGCAACTGACCGCGATGGACATGATGGCGGTCAACCCGATCGCCCGTGTCGTCGCGCCGCGCTTCTGGGGCGGGGTGATCTCGATGCCCTTGCTGGCCGCGCTGTTCTCGGCCACCGGGGTGTTCGGCGGTTACCTGATCGGCGTGGTCTTCATCGGCGTCGATGAAGGCGCTTTCTGGTCGCAGATGCAGGCGTCGGTGGATTTTCGTTACGATATCTGGAGCGGCATCGTCAAGAGCTTCGTCTTCGGTTTGGCTGTTTCGCTGATCGCCGTTTTCGAGGGCTACGATGCGGTGCCGACGGCGGAAGGCGTCTCGGGTTCGATCAAGAGCACGGTCGTCAAGTCGGCCCTGGCGATCCTGGCGCTGGACTTCGTATTGACTTCTTTCATGTTCCGGGAGGCTGGATGAGTCGCAAGCTGCTCGACCTGTGGGTCGGTTTTTTCGTCGCCCTGGGACTGGCGGCGGTGCTGTTCCTGGCCCTGAAAGTCGGGAATCTGGCATCCGCCAACTTTTCCGAGGCATACCCGCTGACCGCCAAGTTTGCTAATATCGGAGGACTGAAGGTTCGCGCCCCGGTGAAGAGCGCCGGCGTGGTCGTCGGACGGGTGGCGGATATTCGTTTCGACCCGGAGACTTATGAAGCGGTGGTAACCTTCAGCATCGACAGCCGTTATCGTTTCCCCAGGGATACTTTCGCGCTGATCCTGACCTCGGGCCTGCTCGGCGAGCAGTATGTCGGACTCGAACCCGGCGGCGACGAGAAAATGCTCAAGGCGGGCGACGGCATCGCCAAGACGCAGTCGGCGGTGGTTCTCGAGAAGCTGATCAGTCAATTCATGTTCAACAAGGCATCCGAAGCGCCGACCGACAAATAGAATGGAAAGACGTCCATGAAACCCCAGTTTTCGACGCGCCTGTCCTGCCTCGCCTGCGCTGTTTTCCTCGTCGGCGGCTGCGCGACGGCGAACAATCCGAAAGACCCTTTCGAAGGCTTCAATCGTGCGATGTTCGCCGTCAATGAGGGCCTCGACATGGCCGTGGTCAAGCCGCTGGCGAAGGGTTACGACACGGTCGCGCCCCTGCCGGTCAAGGTCGTCGTCGGCAATTTCTTCGGCAATTTGTGGGACGTATGGACGGCCCTGAACAACCTGCTGCAGGGCAAGCCCGAGCAGGCGGCTTCCGACGTCGGCCGGGTATTGATCAACAGCACCGTCGGCATTGGCGGCGCTTTCGACGTGGCGGGCGAGATCGGTCTGAGCAAGCATTCGGAAGAATTCGGCCAGACACTCGCCAAATGGGGAGTGGGCGACGGCCCCTATTTCTACTGGCCGCTGATCGGGCCGCGTACGACTCGCGATACCTTCGGCTGGATGGTCGACACCTATTTCGATCCGGTCTGGCGCGTTGACGACATGGCCTTGCGCAACAGCCTGGTCGCGGTCCGCTACATCGACGTGCGGGCCAGCCTGCTGCCGTCCGACAAGGTGGTCGAGGAAGCCGCTTTCGACAAGTACAATTACGTTCGCGACGCCTACCTGCAGCATAGGCGCAACGAAGTGTTCGATGGCGATCCGCCGCGCCTTCGGCCGGAAGAATAAGCGCCTTGCCTCGCTACTACCGCTATCTCTTTTTCCCAGGCGCCGCTTCGGCTATGGCGGCGTCGACCAAACTCACTTCAGCCGCCGGGATACTGCTCATGAAGCGCTTCGTGCCATTTCTTTTCGGTTTGTTTGTCATGCTGTCGCCCGTGTTGGCCCAGCCGGTGTCGCCGGATGGCCTGGTTCGTACCGTAACTGACGACGTGTTGACCATCGTTCGCCAGGACAAGGACATCCAGGGCGGTAATACGCGCAAAGCGATCGAGCTGGTCGATACCAAGGTGCTGCCGTATTTCAATTTTCAGCGGATGACCGCGCTGGCGGTCGGGCGCGATTGGAGCAAGGCGAGCCCGGAACAGAAGAAGCGCTTGGCGGACGAGTTCAAGACACTGCTCGTGCGCACCTACTCCAATGCGCTGACCTCGTACAAGAACCAGACGGTGACCTACAAACCGACCAAGATGCAAGCGGGTGACACCGATGTTCTGGTGAAAACCGAAATCGTGCAGCCGGGCAGCAAGCCGGTACAACTCGATTACGCCCTGGAAAAGCAGGGCGACAGTTGGAAGGTGTACGACGTGATCGTCGCCGGAGTGAGCCTCGTCACCAACTACCGCGACACGTTCAACCAGGAAGTGCGCAACAACGGCATCGACGGTCTCATCCAGATGCTGGTCAATCGCAACAAACAGCTCGAAACCGGGAAGAAATGATCGAGCTTTCGAATGGCGCCCTGCGCGTCACGGCGCCCATGGTCATCGCCAATGCCCGCGCCCTGCTTGCCGCCGGCCGCAGTTGTCTGGCCAGCGCCAGCGGGACGCCACCGCCGGCCGGCTCGACGCGGCTCGACCTGACAGCTGTCAGCGACGTCGATTCGTCGGCTTTGAGCGTCATTCTCGCTTGGTTGCGTACCGCCGACGCACGTGGCCTGACGCTGCGCTTGGTCAATCCGCCCTCCAACCTGATCAGCCTGGCAGCGCTTTACGGCGTGTCCGAACTGCTCCCGCTCGCCTGACCGCGGGCGCCGTCTCGTCGCCCGCCACTGTGCCATGAGCATTGCCGTCGCCATCGACCGGGTCGAAAAGCACTTCGCTTCCGTCGTGGCACTGGCCGGGGTTTCGCTGCAGATCGCCGAGGGCGAATTCTTTGGACTGCTTGGCCCGAACGGTGCTGGAAAGACGACCCTGATCTCCTGCCTGGCCGGGCTTTCGCGTCCGGATGCCGGCCGCTTGAGCGTGCTCGGACACGACGTGGTCACCGACTACCGCGCGGCGCGCCGCCTGCTGGGTGTCGTGCCGCAGGAGCTGGTCTTCGATCCCTTTTTTTCGGTGCGCGAAAGCTTGCGCATCCAATCCGGCTATTTTGGCATCCGCCACAACGACGACTGGATCGACGAGATTCTCGCCAACCTCGATCTGACCGCCAAGGCCGACACCAACATGCGGCGTCTGTCGGGGGGAATGAAGCGGCGGGTTCTCGTCGCCCAGGCGCTGGTGCATAAGCCGCCGGTCATCGTCCTCGACGAACCGACGGCCGGCGTCGACGTCGAGTTGCGCCAGGGGCTGTGGCAGTTCGTCCGGCGACTGAATCGCAATGGACATACGGTGATCCTGACGACGCACTACCTCGAGGAGGCGGAAGCGCTCTGCGGGCGCATCGCCATGCTCAAGCAGGGGCGGGTCGTCGCCCTCGACACCACGAGTAATCTGTTGGCACGCTTCTCGGGACAGACGCTGCGCTTGCGCGTCTCCGGCCAGGCGTCGCTGCCAAACCGGTTGCGCAGCCGCGCCACCGAGAGCGACGGCTGCTGGACTTTCCACCTCAGCACGCTCAGCGAGATCGAACCTCTACTGGCGGCCGTCCGCGAGGCAGGTTGCCAGATCGACGAGCTACGTCTGTCGCAGACGGACCTCGAGGACGTTTTCCTCGGTGTCATGCAGAGCGCCAGTGATCGCCTGGCGACCGCGCCATGAGCGGTTTCCGGACCCTGCTCTACAAGGAAGTGCTGCGCTTCTGGAAGGTCAGCTTTCAGACTGTCGGCGCGCCGGTGCTGACGGCGCTGCTTTATCTGATGATCTTCTCGCATGTGCTCGAGGCGCACGTACAGGTGCACGGCGTGCCCTACACCGCCTTCCTGATTCCCGGCCTGGTCATGATGTCGGCCTTGCAGAACGCTTTCGCCAACAGTTCGTCCAGCCTGATCCAGTCGAAAGTCACCGGCAGCGTGGTGTTCGTCCTTCTGCCGCCGATTTCCTACGTCGAGTTCTTTCTCGCCTATGTCGTCGCTGCGATGCTGCGCGGCCTGATGGTCGGGCTTGGCGTGTTGGCGGTCACCTTGTGGTTTGCCCTGCCTAGCTTTGTCGCACCGCTCTGGATTCTGGCTTTCATCGTCGTCGGCGGCGGCATCATGGGCACCCTGGGTATCATCGCGGGCATCTGGGCCGACAAGTTCGACCAGTTGGCAGCCTTTCAGAACTTCCTGATCATGCCCTTGACTATGCTCTCCGGGGTTTTCTACTCGATTCATTCATTGCCCGAATTCTGGCAGCAGGTGTCGCGCTTCAATCCCGTGTTCTATATGATCGACGGCTTTCGTTTCGGCTTTTTCGGCGTCTCGGACGTCGCGCCGGAAACCAGTCTGGCCGTCGTCGTGACCAGTTTTTTGGTCGCCGCGGCGGCGACACTGGCGCTGCTCCGCAGCGGCTACAAACTGAGATCCTGAATCATGATGCATCCTGAACGAGTTAGCGCGATCATCGCGGCGGCGCTGCCCTGCGAACACCTGAAGGTAATCGGCGATGGTCAGCACTTCGAGGCGCTGATCGTCAGTGCCCAGTTTGTCGGCAAGACTCGCGTGCAGCGGCAGCAGCAGGTGAACCAGATCCTGCGCGAGCATTTCGACAGCGGCGAATTGCACGCCCTGTCGATGAAAACTCAAACCCCCGACGAGTGGAGCGCCAACGGTGGATAAGCTGTTGATTCAGGGCGGCGTGCCGCTGACCGGCGAAATCGCGATTTCCGGTGCCAAGAACGCCGCCTTGCCCATTCTCTGCGCCTGCCTGCTGACGTCCGAGCCGATGCATCTGACCAATGTACCCCGGCTCAAGGACATCTCGACGATGCTGCGCCTGATCGAGCAAATGGGCGTCACGGTCAGCCGCGATGGCGCCAACGGCCTAGTGGTGGACAGCCGTGGGCTGGACAAGCCACTGGCACCGTACGACATGGTAAAGACGATGCGCGCTTCGATCCTCGTCCTGGGTCCGCTGCTGGCGCGTTACGGCGAAGCCAGGGTGTCGCTGCCGGGAGGCTGTGCGATCGGCGCCAGGCCCGTCGAACAGCACATTCGCGGACTGCAGGCGATGGGCGCCGAGATTCACGTCGAGCAGGGCTACATCCAGGCCAAAGCGGGAGGAGCCGGCAAACGAAGTCTCAGCGGCACCTGCGTCGTTACCGACATGGTCACCGTGACCGGAACCGAGAACCTGATGATGGCGGCGGTGCTTGCCAAGGGCGAAACCATCATCGAGAATGCCGCGCGCGAGCCCGAGGTGGTTGACCTGGCCAACTGCCTGGTGTCGATGGGGGCGCAGATTTCCGGCGCCGGTACCGACAAGATTCGCATCCGCGGCGTCAAGCGTCTGCACGGCGCGACGCACCGCATCATGGCCGACCGCATCGAAACCGGAACCTATCTTTGCGCGGCTGCCGCCAGCGGCGGCAGCGTTCGCCTGACCGGAACCTCGGCCGCCTATCTCGACGCGGTGGTGGACAAGCTGCTCGACGCCGGTTGCGACATCGTCGCCGAGCGCGAGGCGATCCGGCTCACGGCGCCGTCGCGGCTCAAGGCGGTCAGCATCCGGACGTCGCCTTACCCGGCCTTCCCGACCGACATGCAGGCCCAGTTCATGGCTATCAACTGCGTCGCGGAGGGCTCGGCCGTCATCCGTGAGACGATCTTCGAAAACCGCTTCATGCACGCCGTCGAACTGATTCGCCTGGGGGCGGACATCAGGATCGACGCCAGCAATGCGATGGTCACCGGCGTCGACCGTCTGGAAGGGGCCACGGTAATGGCCACCGATCTGCGTGCGTCGGCCAGTCTGGTCATCGCCGGTCTGGTGGCGCAGGGGGAAACACTGATCGATCGCATCTATCACCTCGACCGGGGTTACGAAGCGATCGAGGAGAAGCTGAGCCAGCTCGGCGCGCGCGTCAGGCGGGTTCGCTGAAAATCAACTGTAGGTCGTTGTCTTGGGCGAAGTGGAGCACGAAACGGTAAGCCATCGGCTCCACCTCGTAGAGGCGGCCGTCCACGAAAACCGCTTTCTCGCCTTTGTGGTTGCGCGGCCCGACGTAGGGCGAATAGCGCATTCTTTTTTCGGCGCCGAAGGCCGACAGCACGCCGCAGAGTCGCTCGGCCCAATCGCTCGGGCGAAATTTCTTGCCGGCGGTCGTTACGCCGACAATGATGAAAGATGCATGCGACGAAGTGGTCATGTCTCGGTGATGTCGTAACGAGGTGAGCCGGGAATGCTTGTCTTGTCGAGGTGGTGGGCGATAGTGGGTTCGAACCACTGACTTCCACCGTGTGAAGGTGGCACTCTACCGCTGAGTTAATCGCCCTGCTTCATGGTTCAAGGATGACCTTCAGACCGCATACCGGCTGCCAACAGGCAGCCATCGCGCCAGCCGGAGCACCACAAAACCTTCCGGCCACCGTCCGGTCAGCGCGCCGCCCAGACGGGCGCGGCGAACTCGTGCGCTCCCTGGTCCGGCCCAGATGACTCACCGAACACAAAGTCGGATTACATCACAAGTCCTTAGTCGGGTCAATCGCCGCCCGGGCGCGGGCGCTTGGGCAAGGCGCCGGGCGAGGCGATGCCTGGCGCGCCAGAGCCGGCCGATTGCCAAAAGGACGCTCAGGCAGCCACCAGGAAATCGCGGCTGATGCCGTCACCGAGTTCGTAGATGCGGTCCATAAAATCGGTCAGATACTCGTGCAGGCCGCCGGACAGGATGTCCTCGATGCGCGCAAAATGGAGTCCGGCATGCAGAACGCCGGCTTGGCGCTCGGTTTCAGCCGAAGCGTTGTTGGCGATCAGCTGCAACATGCGTACGATGCCGTCGGCACAGGCGTGCAGGGAGCGCGGCATATCTACGCGCAGGATCAGCAACTCGGCGACTCGGCCGGGCGTGATCGCGTCGCGATACACCTTGCGGTAGACCTGGAAGGCCGAGAGCGAACGCAGCAAAGCACCCCAGCGGTAGAAATCGCTCGCTCCCTCGTCGCCGTTGCGCAGGATGTGGTACTGCATGTCGAGAATGCGGGCCGTATTGTCACCACGCTCCAACAAGCCGCCGAGGCGGATGAAGTGGAGCGAATCATCCTTCAACATGGTGCCGAAGGTCACCCCGCGCGTTACCGCCGAGCGCAGCTTGACCCAGTCGAAAAACTCGCTGACGCCGCGCGAATGAATTTGCTCGAAAGTCTGCTCGCGCAGTTCGATCCAGGTGGCGTTGACGCTCTCCCACATTTCGGCGGTGAGAGTGCCGCGCACGGCGTGCGCGTTTTCGCGTGCCGCCCGCAAACAGGTGTAGATCGACGAGGGATTCGCGGGGTCGGCAACCATGAAGCGCAGCACGTTGTCGACATTCACCTCGGCATAGACTTGCGCGAAAGCCGCTTCGAGGCTGTTGAGCGCCAGGATGGCGCGCCAGTTTTCATTCTGTGCGGCGACCGATTGCGGTACCAGGGACATCTGGTAAGAAACGTCGAGCAGTCGTGCGAGGTTTTCCGCCCGCTCGGTGTAACGCGCCATCCAGTAGAGGTGATCGGCAGTTCGGCTCAGCATGTCGGTTCTCCGTCCAGCTCAGTTTTCCAGCACCCAGGTGTCTTTGGTGCCACCACCTTGCGATGAATTCACAACCAGTGAGCCTTCGCGCAAGGCTACTCGTGTGAGGCCGCCCGGCACCAGTCCAATCTGCTTGCCGGAAAGGACGAAGGGACGCAGGTCGAGGTGGCGCGGCGCGATCCCCGAATCGACGAAGGTTGGACAGCTCGACAAGGCCAGCGTCGGCTGCGCGATATATTTCTCCGGCGTGGCGACGATGCGGGCCCGAAACTCTTCGATCTCGGCCTTGGTCGCCGCCGGCCCGACCAGCATTCCGTAACCGCCGGCGCCATGCACCTCCTTGACCACCAGTTCCGACAGGTGTGCCAGTGCGTACTCGAGGTCCTCCGGTTGACGCAACATCCAGGTCGGAACGTTCTTCAGCTTCGGCTTTTCGCCGAGATAGAAACTGATCATCTGCGGTACGTAGGGGTAAATCGACTTGTCGTCGGCCACTCCCGTGCCGATCGCGTTGGCCAGCGTGACATGGCCCGAACGATAGGCTGACAGCAAGCCCGGCACGCCGAGCATCGATTCCTTGTTGAAGACCAGCGGATCGAGGAAGTCGTCGTCCAGCCGGCGGTAGATGACATCGACCCGTTGCGGTCCCTGCGTCGTGCGCATGAAGACCGTTTCGTCCTTGACGAAGAGGTCCCTGCCTTCGACGAGCTCGATTCCCATCTGCTGCGCCAGGAAAGTGTGTTCGAAATAGGCGCTGTTGTAGGCTCCCGGCGTCAACAGGACGACCGTCGGATTGCTGACGCCCTTTGGCGCGACAGTGCGCAGGTTTTCGAGCAGCATGTCGGGATAATGCTGGACGGGTGCGATCAGATGCCGCGAGAAAAGTTCGGGGAAGAGCCGCATCATCATCTTGCGGTCTTCGATCATGTAGGAAACGCCGGACGGTACCCGGAGATTGTCTTCCAGGACGTAGGATTCGCCCGCCCCGGCGCGTACGATGTCGACCCCGGCAATGTGCGCATAGATTCCGGATGGCACGTCTACGCCCATCATCTCGCGGCGGAATTGCGCGTTGTTGAGCACTTGATCGGCGGGAATTTTTCCCGCACGCAGGATCTCCTGGTCGTGATAGATGTCGTTCAGGAAAGCGTTGAGCGCTTTCACACGCTGCCACAAACCTGCCTGCAGCGCGGCCCATTCGGCCGCCGGGATGATGCGTGGGATGATGTCGAAGGGGATCAAGCGCTCGGTGCCGGCTTCCTCGCCGTAGACGGCGAAAGTGATCCCGACCCGGTGAAAGGCCGTGTCGGCCTCTGCCCGCTTGCGCGCCAGGCGCTCTGGCGGCATGGCCGCGAGCCAGTCGGCAAAGGCTTGGTAGTGCGGCCGCAGCGTCCCTGCCGCGTCGTACATTTCATTGTAGGAATTCCCGCTCATGATGCTCACCGCCAGTGTGTGTTGTTGCGAATGAAGCACTAATCGTGCCATGTTCCTGGATGTCTGCCGCCCGCTGGATCAGGGGAAAGCGAAGGCGTGCGGTGCGAGCGCGTGGTGCGCGCGGCGCGGGCGATGCACCTTGCCGGTGCGTCGCGATTCTCCGCCACGGTGCGGCGCTCAGCCACCGCACGGCGCCCTAAGGTCACGCGGTCAGGCGGCGCGCGTCGGCGTTTCGACGATGGAAAATGACTGCGCCACGTATACGAAGAAGGCGGATGGACTGGCACAATGCTAACCGTAAGCCGGAAGGCGTCGCTTCCGGTGGTCGCGTGATGCGGGGCGCTGCTCCAGGGCAAGGGAAATCGAGATGGGCAAGTGGAGTTCGCGAGTGGCGGGAGCGGTGTCGCGTTTCTGGCCGGGTCAGTTCGGTCGGAAGAGTGGCGTGGCCGCGCCACGCGCTACCCCGCCAGACTACGTGGTCGACGCGTTCATGGCGAGCGATGTCGGCTGCGTGCGCGAGAGCAATCAGGATTCGATCGCCTTCGTCTCGCCGGGCGATGCCGAAGTTCGTCGGCGGCTCGGTGTGCTGGCGGTGGTCGCGGACGGCATGGGTGGGCACAACGGAGGCGAAGTGGCGAGCGCCATAGCGGTCGAGACGATCTGTCGCTACTATTACGCGACAACGAGCGACGCCGCCGCGCAGGCGCTGGCATTGGCGGTGCGCGAAGCGAACGGTGCCGTGTTTCGCGCCGCCGCGGCGGACTCGAGGCTCGAGGGTATGGGCACGACGGCCACGGCCCTCGTTCTGGTGGGCAGTGGCGTACTCTTTGCCCATGTCGGCGACAGTCGCTTGTACCGCTGCCGTGCCGGTCGCTGCAGGCAGCTCACCGAGGACGACAGCTTCGTGGCAGAGATGGTCAAGAACCGCCTGATCCGCCCCGAGCAGGCGGCCCATCACCCGGCCCGCAACGTTCTCCTGCGTTCCGTGGGAACACAGGAGAAGCTGTGGGTCATCGCTCAGCATGGCGATCCGCCGCAAGTTGGCGACTGTTTCGTTCTCTGTTCCGACGGGCTGTGGGACACTGTCGATGCGCGCGAGATCGCCCGCATCGTCGATACTGCGGAGCCGGAGGAAGCCTGCCGGCAACTCATCCAACTGGCGCGCGAGCGCGGCGGCAGCGACAACATCTCGGTCGGCGTGCTAGCCATTCGGGCGCTCGAACCGGACTCGCCGCCCGCCTGATGTCGGGGTCGCGCCGCTGGCCCGGTGGCCGCCCGGCTCGCGTGACCATGACGCAGTGGGAAGGAATCAGATCACTTTCTGCGCGCGCAGGCCGCCGATCTCTTGATCACTGAAACCGGCGGACCGTAGAACGTCCTCGCTGTGCTCGCCCGCGGCCGGCGGTGGCAGCCGAGCCTCGAAGGGTAGGTCACTGATCTTGAACGGCGGGGCAAATTGCTTGACGCCGTCGACCTCGACGATCATGGCCCGCGCCCGCAGTTGCGCGTTCTCGATACTCTCCTCGAGGCGCAGTACTGGGGTCACGCAGCAGTCGACGCGCTCGAAGACGGTCGTCCACTCGGCAAAGCTACGTTCGGCGAAGGCCAGCTCAAGTTCGCGCCGAATACGCTGGCCGTCGGCGCCGCAAGCAAAGGCGAACGGTTTGAGGTCCGGGCGTTCGATGGCGTCGCAAAGGCCTTGCCAGAACTTCGGCTCCATCGCACTAACCGCCATGTATCGGCCGTCACGCGTCGCATAGACGCCGTAGCTAGGCATGCCGCCCGAGAGGACGTCTTCGCCACGCGGTAGCGCCTGCCCCAGGCCAAGAACGGCGAGCAGCGGAAAGAGAGTGTGCGCGAAAACGGCGTCGGTCATCGACACATCGACGTAACGGCCGCGGCCGCTCTGGCGCGCGTCGACGACCCCGGCCAGCACCCCGAGCAACGCGGTCAGCGAGCCGCCGAGGAGATCGCCGATCTGGAAATTCGGCACCGCCGGTGCGCTGCCGGGCAGGCCGATCTGGTCGAGCAGCCCGCAATAGGCGAGATAGTTGAGGTCGTGGCCGGCGCGGTCGCGGTAAGGTCCGTCCTGCCCGTAGCCGGTAATCGCACAGTAAGTAACGCGCGGGTTGATCGCCGCGACGGCCGCGTAGCCGATACCCAGCTTGTCTACAACGCCAGGGCGGAAGCCCTCGAGAATGACGTCGGCTGTCGCCGCGAGGCGCATGAAGGCGGCGACTCCCGCCGCCTGCTTGAGGTCGAGGCAAAGGCTGCGCTTGTTGCGGTTGACGAGCTGGAAATAGCTGATCTGGCCATGGATCGCGCCGGCGCCGCGCGCGTAGTCGCCAGCGCCGGTGTCTTCGATCTTGACGACGTCAGCACCAAGGTCGGCAAGGTGCATGCTGGCCAGCGGCCCTGGCAAAAGGCGTGTCAGATCGAGGACGCGAAGACCGGCAAGAGGTGGGGGACGCATTAGGCTTGACTTTCACAAAAGGTCATGGCTGTCGCCACTGGGCAAGCAGTACGATGATGAAATCCGGCAGACCCTGCAGTACCGGCGTGACCGGCGTCTGCAGTCCGCGCGTCAGTTCGTCGACGCGGTCCGAGACGTAGGCGTCGAGTTGCTTGTAAGTGATCCGGCCGCGTTTCTTCAGATCGGCCGCGCCGCGCAGGCCCTCGAGCAGAGCCTTGGTAAAGGCTCCGTTGCCCCACGCCGGATCCTCCATCGATTCCTGCGTTCCCGCGGACGACGCGAAGACGACGATGTTGTTCTCAGCGCTCGCCAGTTCGTTGATGGCCTCGGTGTTGTCGAGCCGCTGGCGCGCTGTGCCGATGACGTTGCCGGCGTGGCAGGTGTCCACGAACATCAGCGTACGGCCGGGCAGACTGGTCAGGGTCCGGCGGATCAGCGAGAAGCTGACGCCGGTGGCGTCGAGGCGCGACGCGTCGGCATCGCGCGGCAGGTAGAGATACTCGCCGCGACCATCGTTGACGCCATGTCCGGCGAGAAAGACCATCGCCGTATCGTGCGGCCGGACGGCACCTCTCAGCCAGGCCAGCGCCGCTTCGACCGCCTGTTTCGACGCCGCGCCGTCCACCAGCGTGCGGACGACCACCTTGCGGTACATCGTTCCCTCCTGTCGCCGCATCAGCGTCGCAAAGTCCGCGGCGTCCTTGGCCGCGAGGTCCAGTCGATACTCAGGCTTGTCGTAGGCCGACACGCCGACCGCCAGGACATAGAGGTCGTTCTCGGCGGCCGCGACTTTCTTTTCCCCCAGATAGCGCACGCGTACGACGGCCGGTACAGAGGCGCCGTGGGCGTTCTCGGCGATCAGTTGCAACTCGGCATCCTCGGCCGGCAGTTCGACAGTCAGCTCGCGCGTCGCCTCGCCGGCCGGTTGCGCAACCCAGGCCTCGGCGCCGAGCGGCGCTTCCTGGCCATTGACCCGCAGCCGGACTCGGATCACCGGTGCACCGGCCGGCGTGCGCAGCCGATAAGCCAGCGTGAGCGGCGATTTGCTGACGCTGGCCTCGTATCCCGGCCTGACGATGTCGACCACTGGCGGCAGACGGTCGACAGCGGGTGCACTGATTTCCTGACCCTGCCCGTCGTCGGGACTGGCTGGCCGGCCCGTTCCGGATTTCCCGTTCGCCGTCTGACGCGCTGCCGATGGCGCCGGAGCATCACCAGCGGGCTTGGCGGTCGAGGCACTCTCCAGTGTCCGCACGTTGCCGCGCTCGCGCTTGGCGGCGCCGATCCCCTGGCGCTGGTCGCCAGCGGAAAGGACCTGGCGAACCATTCCCGGGAGCAGATAAGTGGCGCGAAAACGCGACAGGGGAAAGAAGTCGGCCGTTCGCCCCGGGTCGCTACTGACGATCCAGCCAGCATGGTCCTCGGCGCCGATGGCGGCTTCGTAATAGCCCGCCCGTGAGATGGCCAGCCACTTGCGGTCGCCGGGTTGCAGATAATAGCTCATCAGTGGCTCGCCATCGCGCCAACGCAGCAAATGAATGAAGCCGTCGAGGGTCGCGGCGACGACCAAAGCGCGCTTTTCGAGCAGATTTACGGCGACCACGTCGGCCTGCAGGTAACGTTTCCATAGTTCGCCGCCCTGATCGCTTACCTTGCGCAGGAAGCGTTGTGACGATCCATAGACCAAGGCCGCTTCGCTCGAATGCACTGCTACCGACAGCGAGCGCTCGCGCCGGTTGGTTTTCGGAAGCGGCTGGCCATTGACGGTGCCTTCGCTCGTCCCCTGCCAGGCCAGCACATTCATACCCGAGCGACTGGTCAGCGGTGCCTGCCATGCTTCGCGGGCCGCGTCGACGGCGGCAAACCCGGGGTTGTCGAGCGTAAAGGCCAGCAGGCGGCCTTTCTGCTCGGCCAGTACCGGCAGCGCGACCCGCTGCTCATCGGAGGAAACCAGCAGCGCTTCGGGATGACCATCGAGTTCGGCCACCGCGCGCGCGTTGCGCCAGAGAATTTGCATGTCCGGGCCGACCGCGGCAAGCGCGCCGTCTTCGGAAAGGTAGGCGAGAACGCCGCTGCGCAAAGCAACGACATCGGCGATGCGACGGTCGGGGACACGCAGGTCGTCGAAGCCCTGGCGCTGGTAGCCCGTCCCGTTCCAGCGCCGGATGAGCCCGCTGGCGCTGTCGCGCGCGTGGGCGGCGCCGAAGATATGGCGACCGTCGGGCGATTCGCGAACGATCAGCGAGCGAACGCCCGTCGGCATGGCGCTGCGGTTCAATCGATACGGCAGCGCGGCGAGCGATTCGCCATCGTAGAGGCCGTGGCCGAAAACGAGGACCGCCCGCTCGTCGGCTGTCCAGTAGGCCCGAAAAGCGCCGCGGTCCGTCAGGACGCGCTCGGCGACGCGGTTGAAACCGGTGCCGGCCGGCTTGTAGAGGACTACCCGACTGGCGGCGGGATAGTTGTGCGAAGTCGCGAAGAGCGTACCGTCGGCGCGAAAGGCAAGGGCCGAGATGTTGCCCGTCAGCGATCGGTCCTCGAACACACGGCGGCCGCCGTCGACCTCGAGGATGCGCAGGCCGCTTTCGGTGCCGCCACTGTCGTCGACGAAACCGATGGCCAGCAGGCGGCCGTCGGACGACCAGGCAAGCGCCGTGATCGGTGACTCGAAACCGGGAAAAGCGCCTACGATGCGGCCATCCTGCAGCGAGACGATGGCCACCGAGCGTCCCTTGCCGAAGCTGTAAAGACTGCCGCCAACGGCGGCCAGACGGCCGTCGGGCGACAGGGACAGCGCGTAAAGCAGCCCGTCATGGCGGCCGGCCACCGGCAGAATGAGTCGCCGCACTTGCCGTCCGCTGTCGACGTCCCAGACGCGTATGGTCTTGTCGAGCCCGACGCTGACCAGATGACGTTCGTCGGGCGTTGTCGCGAGGCGATACGCGTTGCCCGCGTGCACGCCCGGATCGATGGTGAACACCGGCTTGGCGGACGGCTGTCCGCTCGGCAGACCACTCGGCTGCGCAGAGGCAAGCGAGACCAGAAGCATCAGCCCGAGGGCCAGTAAGCGCGTCATTGGGGCCTCCTGCGGAAGCAAGGGAGTCGGCGCCGGCTTGTACCGGCGGTCAGGCCATGGCTAGACCGAAGTTCCGGAGCATGTCCGACTCGGCACGCGGCGGGTCGACTGTCGTGGGCGCGCAAACACCGGCGCTTCCGGAGTGACGATCGGACAGGCAAGCTATCAACTCTCAATGAGTGAAGCGAAAAGCGAAGGCAGCACCGATGGTTTCGCATGGGTATCAATTGCTCAGTCGAGAATGTAATACGAACTATACGCTGCTTGGAATCCTGCCCAGTCAGCGGGTGACCGGATCGCCACCATTTGCCAGGGAAACAGCCTGACGGATGGGCTTGGCATCCATCCCGAGCATCAAGAATAGTGGGGCCCACGATGCCACACGAACGCTCCGACGACCGGAGCACCAACATTAGCAATGTAGCAATGTAGCAATGGCTCAATGCGAGCGTACACGCATCGACGCCGCGCAGCGCGGTGAAATGATCCCTCCCAGGCACCCCAGCGGCCGATATCGCGCTCTCCAGTCGGCCAGGACGCGCGCTCGGCAGCTCGCAGGCAACGTCGGCCTAGCACCGATCGCGATCCGCGGCGTGTCCGGATAGTATAGGTGGACGTCGAGATGACACCAGGCGAGCACCCGGACGGCGAGCTTTCCGATCTGAACATTCGGCGGGCCTTGGTGGCCGCAATCAGCCGCGCCGATCGCGAACGGGCTGGACAATTGCTCGACTACTGGGCTGCGCGACACGGTTATGCCGCGGCGTACAAGGATCTTCTCGAGCCGGCCCTGAAAAGAATCGGTCGCGGTATCAACTCGGAACGCTTTTCGCTGGCTCAAGCCTATGTCGCGGCCAAGGTGGCCGAAGACATGTTGACCAAGTCCGCCGGATCGTTCGCGCAGAACAGCGAACAAAGAACGGCCAAAGGGCCGGTGGTTCTCGGCAACGCGGAGGAAGACTTCCATGCCCTGGGTCGCCGCATGGTGGCGACGATGCTGCGCTCCAGCGGGTGGGTCGTTTGCGATCTGGGCAACGATGTGCCGGCGGCCGAGTTCGTAGACAAGGCGATCGAGATTGGCGCGCGGGTCATCGGCGTGTCGGCGATGACCGTGACGACGGCACTGAACATCAAGGAAGTCCGGCGTGAGCTCGACGCCCGAGGGCTGTCCGGTCGCATTCAACTGGCGGTGGGCGGCGCCGTGTTTCTCGTTGCCGACGGGCTGTGCGATGAGGTGGGGGGAGATGGCACCGCGCCGGACATGCTCGAAGCGCCCCATCTTTTCGCGGAGCTCTGGGCGCGCGGCGAACGCTTCGAGGACGCCCGGTGAACAGCCTCCAGCGCCTGCAATGCCTGTTGGCGGGTGAAATGGCCGACCGGCGAATGTTCACCATGCCGTTGAGCCAGTACAGCGCGGCTTTGACCGGCTGCTCCCTGGAGGAGCATTACAATGACCCGGCGGCTTATGCTCGCGGGCAGACGGCGGTACGCGAAACCTTTGCCCCGGACATATTGTTCGGCCCCGTGATCGTCGCCGCGATCGGCGAGGCATTCGGCAGCAAGGCCCGCTATTTCGACAAGGGACCGCCCGTGGTGTCGACCCCAGCCATCGAGGCGGCCTCCGAATGGAAAGGTTTGCCGCTTCCCGATCCGGACCGGCATCCGCGTCTGTCGTACCTGCGGGAGGCGTTGCGGCGCGTGGTCGCCGAACACGGGCGCGAAGTGCCGGTAGCCGTGCTTCTCGTCGCGCCAATCGACATTCCCGGGCTGGTAATGGGTCTGGATGCCTGGCTGGAAACCTTGCTGTTCGATCGTCCAGCGGCTGAGGCGATCATGCAGCGAGTGACTCCCTTCGCCGCGGACCTGGCCAACCGCTGCTTCGCCGATGGCGCTGCCTTTGTCGTGTGGACAATCGGCTTCGCTTCGCCAGGTTTCGTCACCCGCGAGATATTGCAGGAGTTTTCGCGGCCCGTGCTGGTTGATACCTTGGCGCGAGTTCATGGGCCGGTCGTCCTGCACCATTTGGAATTTCCCCTCGTGGCCAACCTGGATGTTTTGTCGGGTTTGCCTTCCGTCGCCGGTTTCGTGCTCGCGCAGGGCGACAACCTGAAACGGGCGCGCCGGCTTCTTGGCGCAGACTCCATTCTGCTCAGCGGGCCCGCGTCACCGTGGATGCGGCGAGCCGCGGCAGCGGATGTCGAAGCGGTGTGCCGCAAGACACTGGAGAATCGGCGCGACGACCCGCGCTTCATTCTGGCCAGTTGCAAAGGTGACATGTACATCGATACGCCTCCGGCCAACATTCACGCCTTCCGGAAATCGGTGGAGGAATTTGCTGGGGATCGCCGGTGACCGGATGCGGGCCTTGTCCACCGACGCTGGTCGTATGCTCGGTGTTCGCGGCCGAGGTCGAGGCGCTCTGGCAGATCCACTGGCCCGCGCTACGGATTCGCGTCGTGCGCTCCATGTTGCACGTTTGTCCGGCTAGACTCGGTGAGCAACTGGAAGCGATCGTCGAGGAGGAACGGAGGACCGGGCGAGGGGTGGTCCTGGTTTATGGCGACTGCTACGTCGGGATGCGGCAGCTTGCGGCGCAACCCGGCGTCGTGCTGACCAAGGGAGCCAACTGTGCCGAACTGCTGCTCGGCCGCGAACGCTACCGGCGGGACGCGCGCGACGGTGCCTACTTCCTGCTGCCGGAATGGGCGCAGCGAGGCGAGCGCTTCTTCGCGAACGAGTTGGGTCTCGATCGGGCCAATGCCAGAGGGCTGATGGGCGACTTGCATCGCCTGATCGTCTATCTCGATACTGGCTTGCTGTCCGTGCCGCAAGAGAAGCTGCGGGCGATTGCGGACTATTGCGGTCTGCCATGGGAGTCACGTGCCACACCGCTCGATTGCCTGCACAGCGCGATCAGCGAGGCGATGGGGCGGCTCGATGAGTGGGCGATAGCGGGATGACCAGGGACGCTTTCAACGATCCCGCCCTGTCGTTCATGACCATCGACGTTCTGAGCAACGTTCTCGACCGTGCGGACAACCCTGGCAATACGGGCAGCTATTTGACCAAGGAACTACGTGCGATGACCGCCGCTCGCAGCGTGCTGTTGATCCAGTTCGACAACGATTCGGCAGCGAGCGACTACCGGATCGTCAGCGTCGATCCGAAGCGCCGTAAACCGGTCGGTGATGCGGCGGGATTTCGCCGCCTATGCGGCATGGTCCGGGGCATGCCGGCCGTCGAAGTGTGGCGTCCCGGCGACTCTTCGGAAGCGGCGCGCATCCTGCTCGATGAAGGAATGGGTCTGACGATGGCCATGCCCTTGATGGTCGGTACTCACCACGTCGGAGGGCTGCTCCTGCTCGGCTTGCCCGAGGAGGCTGAACTGGCGGCCACGACGACCTTGATTGGGCCTTTGTCGACCATTCTGGCTCTGGTGTTGCGCAATGCGCTGCTCTACGAACGCCAGGAACAGACCATCAAGTCGCGTACCGCCGAGTTGTCCGACCTCAACCGGAAGCTGACGCTCGAACTCGCCGAACGCAAGCGTGCGGAACTGGAGTTGCAAAGCTATCGCAATCACCTCGAGGAACTGGTGGCGGTTCGCACGGCCGAACTGGAGCATGCCAAAGAGTTGGCCGAGACGGCCAACCGGGCCAAGAGCACCTTCCTGGCCAACATGAGCCACGAACTGCGCACGCCGCTCAACTCCATCCTCGGCTTCTCGGTGCTGATGTGCCGGGAAGCCGTCATCACCGGTCGCGACCGGGAACATCTGGACATCATCAACCGCAGTGGTGAACACCTGCTGCGCCTGATCAACGACATCCTCGACATGGCCAAGATCGAGGCTGGCCGCATCGTTTTGGAGGTGGCGCCATTTGACTTCGACTCGGCGGTGAACGATGTCGTTGCCATGATGGGGCAGCGCGCACGCGAAAAGAGTCTCGATCTGCGCCTGGAACGTCGCGGGCCGGTGGCACCGCACATTCGGGGCGACGAAGTCCGGTTGCGGCAGGTGCTGGTCAACCTGCTCGGTAACGCCATCAAGTTTACCGAGCAGGGTGGGGTCACGCTGCGGCTGGATGCCACTGGCGGCGCAGACGGTCGCCGCCTGCGCATCGATGTGGTGGATAGCGGCCCGGGTATCGCGTTGGCGGAACAGGCGATGATCTTCGAACCGTTCGTACAGGCGGGCCAGGCGTCGGTGCACAGTGGAACCGGCCTCGGATTGGCGATTACACGTCAGTTCGTCGAGTTGATGGGCGGCCGAATCCGTGTCGTCAGCGAGATTGGCCAGGGCAGTTGCTTCTCTATCGACCTGCCGATCGAGCCCGTGTCGGCACCCGAAGTGAGCGGCTTGCCTGGAGAAGACGGTGAGGTTCTCGCCTTGGCGCCAGGCCAGCCGGAGTTCCGGATCCTGATTGTCGAGGACCAGCCTGAGAACGCCTTGCTGCTTGCCAGGCTGCTGGAAGAAGCAGGGTTCCCGGTGAAGACTGCGGAGAACGGCCTGCGCGGCGTCGAGTTGTTCCAGTCGTGGCGCCCCCATTTCATCTGGATGGACCGACGCATGCCCGGCATGGACGGACTGGAGGCCACCCGGCGCATCCGTGCTCTGGACGGTGGAAAGGACGTCAAGATAGTCGCGCTCACCGCTTCGGTGTTCGCCGAGCAGCGTGGAGAAATGTTGGCGGCGGGCATGGATGACATTCTGCACAAGCCATTTCGTCGCGCCGACGTCTTCGCGTGCTTGGCGCGGCTCTTGGGTGTGCGTTACCAGCGTGAGGCGACGGTGAACCGGTCGTCGCGGGTTGCAGAACGGGCGGACGTCGAGGCGCTGCCATCAGAATTGCGGCGCGAACTGGGCGAAGCGGTCGTCGCCTTGAATGTCGAGCGCATCCACAGGTTGATCGCGCGAGTGGAGGCGCAGGACGAGGCGCTTGGGCAGCTTCTGCGGCAACATGCCGAGAATTTCGCTTTCGAGAAGATCGAAAAGATCCTGCGCGACGGCCTCGAAACCTGAGCCGGCGTCGGTGAATTCGGTCCCTTAGCCTGGCCTCGGCCGGCGTCCCGGGTGGCGCGGCAACCCTCTGGCCAAGACGGCCCAAACCGGAGCGGTCGAGAATGGCGCTTCCCATGGTCCCGACCGCGGTGCTTGGTCCGGCAAGCGCGACGCCGGTGTGAAACCGGTCGCGTTGCGGCAAACCCTCGGTGCGCCAGCGCCTTACTGCAGATCTTCCAGGCGCAGGCGAATTATCGGTCCCTTGACCGCCGACAAGGCTTCGATGCCGGCAATTGCCGTATCGACGTTTCTTTCGCGCGTCTTGTGGGTCAGCATGATGATGTCCGTCTGTTCTTCGCCTTCCCCCGGCTCGCGCTGGATCATCGCGACGATCGAAATGCCGTCGTCGGCAAGGATGCGCGTCACGTCGGCAAGAACGCCGGGGCGATCCTCGACGCGTAGGCGCAGGTAATAGCTCGTGACGACATCGGCCATTGGCAGGATCGCGAGATCGACCATCGCGTCGGGCTGGAAGGCAAGATGCGGCACGCGATGCTCCGGGTCGGCGGTATGCATCCGCGTCACATCGACCAGGTCGGCGATCACGGCCGACGCCGTGGGTTCGGCGCCGGCTCCCTTGCCGTAGTAGAGCGTGGCACCGACCGCGTCGCCCTTGACCAGGACGGCGTTCATCGCGCCCTCGACGTTGGCGATCAGCCGCCTGGCGGGAATCAGCGTCGGATGGACGCGCAGTTCGACGCCTTCGGCGGTGCGCTTGGTGATGCCAAGCAGCTTGATGCGGTAGCCGAGTTGCTCGGCGTAGCGGATGTCGGCCGCATCGAGCCGGCTGATGCCTTCGATGAAAGCCTGGTCGAAGCTCATCGAGTTGCCGAAGGCGATCGCCGACATGATCGACAGCTTGTGCGCGGCGTCCACCCCCTCGACGTCGAAGGTCGGATCGGCCTCCGCGTAGCCGAGACGCTGCGCCTCCGCCAACACCGTGGCAAAGGACAGCCCCTTGTCACGCATCTCGGACAGGATGAAGTTCGTCGTGCCGTTGATGATGCCGGCGATCCACTCGATGCGGTTGGCCGTCAGCCCCTCGCGTAAGGCCTTGATGATCGGGATGCCGCCGGCGACGGCGGCCTCGAAGGCGACCATGACGCCCCGCTTCTGCGCGGCGGCGAAAATCTCGTTGCCGTGCTTGGCGAGCAGGGCCTTGTTGGCGGTGACGACATGTTTGCCATGCTCGATCGCCTGCATGACCAGCGTCTTGGCCACGTCGTCGCCACCGATCAACTCGACGACGATGTCGACTTCCGGGTCGGCGACGACGGCAAAGGGATCGTCGGTGGCCCGGCAACTGCCGCCAGTCAGCTCGCGAATGCGCGCCAGCTTGCGGTCGGCGACGACGCTCACGGCGATCGGCCGGCCGGCTCGACGAGTGATTTCCTGGGCGTTGCGCCTGAGTACGGAGTAGGTTCCTCCGCCGACGGTGCCGAGGCCGAGCAGTCCAACGTTGATGGGTTTCATAGGGCAGTGTGCGCTTAAGGTTGTGGAGGGCGATGGGGGCTGGCGGCCGTCAGTCAGGCCTGCGGCCGGCCTCTAGCTTGGCGCCCCGAAGCGTTTGCGATAGGTGGCGAGGAAACGCGCGATGCGGCCGATGGCGTCACGCAGGTCGTCCTCGTAGGGCAGGAAGACGAGGCGAAAGTGGTCCGGCTCTGGCCAGTTGAAGCCGCTGCCCTGAACCAGCAGCACGCGCTCCTCCTGCAGCAGCTCGGCGATGAAATCCTGGTCGTTGTCGATCGGGTAGAGTCGCCGGTCGAGGCGCGGAAACATGTACAGGGCGGCCTTGGGCTTGACGCAGGTGACGCCGGGAATCGCCGTGATCAAGGCGTGCGCCAGGTCACGCTGGCGGCACATGCGGCCGCCCGGCGCGATGAGGTCGTCGATGCTCTGGTAGCCGCCGAGCGCCGTCTGAATCGCGTGCTGTGCCGGAACGTTGGAGCACAGGCGCATCGACGCCAGGATGTCCAGCCCCTCGACATAGTCGCGGGCGTCGCGCAGGTCTCCGGAAACGACCATCCAGCCCGCGCGATAGCCGCACGAGCGGTAGTTCTTGGACAAACCGTTGAAGGTCACCGTCAGTACGTCGTCGGACAGCGAAGCGATTGCCGTATGCGTTGCACCGTCGTAGAGCACCTTGTCGTAGACCTCGTCGGCGTAGAGGATCAGTCCATGCTGGCGCGCGATGGCGACCATCTCGCGCAGCACGCTCGGGGGATACAAGGCGCCGGTCGGGTTGTTGGGATTGATCACCACCAGGGCGCGTGTGCGCGGCGTGATCTTGGCGCGCAGATCGTCGAGATCGGGCAGCCATTCGTTTGCCTCGTCGCACAGGTAGTGGCAAGGCGTGCCGCCCGACAGGCTCACCGCCGCGGTCCACAACGGATAGTCGGGTGCCGGTACCAGCACTTCATCGCCGGCATTGAGCAGCGCGTTCATGGCCATCACGATCAGCTCGGAGACACCGTTACCGATATAGATGTCCTCCAGCGTGACGCCCTTGATGTGCTTCTGCTGCGTGTAATGCATCACCGCCTTGCGGGCCGAGAAGATTCCTTTCGAATCCGAGTAGCCCGCGGCGTTCGGCAGGTTGCGGATCATGTCGAGCTGGATTTCTTCCGGCGCCTCGAAACCGAAAGCGGCCAGGTTGCCGATATTGAGCTTGACGATGTGGTGACCCTCGTCTTCCATTTGCTTGGCCTTCTGCAGCACGGCGCCGCGAATGTCGTAGCAGACGTTGTCGAGTTTGGTGGACTTGAGTATCGGTTTCATCGCCATGAGCCTAGAGCAGCCCGTCCTTTCTGAACATGTCCTTGATTCCCCGTACCGCTTGCCGCGTACGCTCTTCGTTCTCGATCAGCGCGAAGCGGACGTGATCGTCGCCATACTCGCCGAAACCGACACCGGGCGAGACGGCCACCTTGGCATCGGTCAACAGTTTCTTGGCAAATTCGAGAGACCCCATCTGCAGGTAGGCGGCGGGGATTTTCGCCCAGATGTACATCGACGCCTTCGGTACTTCGACCATCCAGCCGGCCTCATGCAGCCCCTTGGCGAGTACGTTGCGCCTTCCCTGGTACAGTTGGCGCACTTCCTCGACGCATTGCTGAGGACCGTCGAGCGCAATCACCGAAGCGACCTGGATCGGCGTGAAGGTTCCGTAGTCGTGGTAACTCTTGATGCGCACCAGCGCGTGACACAACTCCCGGTTGCCGACCATGTAGCCAACACGCCAACCGGCCATGTTGTAGCTCTTGGACATGGTGAAGAATTCGACGGCAACCTCGCGAGCCCCGGCGACCTGCATGATCGACGGCGCCTGGTAGCCGTCGAAGCAGATGTCGGCGTAAGCCAGGTCGTGCACCACCAGAATGTCGTGCTGGCGGGCCAGGGCAACGATACGCTCGAAGAAACCGAGGTCGACGCAGCGCGCCGTCGGGTTGCTCGGGAAACCGAGGATCATCATCTTCGGCTTGGGAATCGACTCGCGGATTGCGCGCTCGACTTCCTCGAAAAAATCGACGTCGGGCGTCATGCGGACCGAGCGGATGTCGGCCCCCGCGATGATCGCCCCGTAGATGTGAATCGGGTAAGAAGGATTCGGCACCAGCACCGTGTCGCCGCGATCGAGCGTGGCCAGCATCAGGTGCGCGAGTCCTTCCTTCGAACCGATCGTCACCACGGCTTCGCTTTCCGGGTCGAAGCTCACGTCGTAGCGCCGTTGATACCAGTCGCAGATCGCCTTGCGCAGCCGCGGAATCCCCTTCGAGATCGAATAACCATGCGTATTCTCGCGCAGTGCCGCCTCGACCAGCTTGTCGGTGATGTGCTGCGGGGTCGGTCCGTCGGGATTCCCCATGCTCATGTCGATGATGTCCTCGCCGCGCCGACGGGCAGCCATCTTCAGCTCGCTGGTAATGCTGAAGACGTAGGGTGGCAAGCGTTTGATGCGCGAAAACTCTCTCATGGCGGGTGCTCGGAAAAGGATCGTGACAGTGGTCGGGCAAACGACAAACACGCGGCGCGGGGCGGCGACGACGAGATATCCGACTCTGAACGGCTGCAGCAAAAAAGCTATAATCCTACTTTAACGTCCTGTGCACCGCAATTTTCATGAAACTGCAGCTCGACAGCAGCGTTGGCCTGAACACCTTTTCCGCCTACGGTGCCGGCTATGTCAGCGTAAACGGCGTCCGCCACACCGGCAACCTGGCGGTACTGCCCGATCGTCTGATCCCGGACTGGACGCAAGCGACCTTCGAAACGCTGTCCATCGCTGACATCGAATGGCTCGCCTCGCTCGATGCCGAAATCGTCCTGCTGGGGACCGGCGACCGCCTTCGCTTCCCGAGCCCCGAGTTGCTGCAACCCTTGGTGCGGCGCCAGAAAGGGCTGGAGGTGATGGATTTGCCGGCGGCCTGCCGGACTTACAACGTCCTGGTGGGTGAAGGCCGCAAGGTCGCTGTCGGCCTGCTCCTTGTCTGACGGCCACCACCCGTCGTCGGCGACCAGGCGTCACCCGTCGGGCTCGGCACGATGAAGCGCATCGCCCTCAAGATCGACGTAGACACCTGCCGCGGGACGCTCGTCGGCGTTCCCTTCCTCCTGGAACTGTTGCCGCGGCTCGGAGCGTCGGCGACCTTCTTCTTTTCGCTTGGCCCGGACTGCAGCGGGCGCGAAGCGCGCCAGTCCTCGCCCTGCCGTTACTACGACTTCTCCGCCCGCCTTGATGGATTGATCCTGCCGGCTCCCGATATCGGCACGCGCGCCGCGGACATCATGCGTCAAGCGCGCGACGCGGGTTTCGAGGTGGCCATACACGCCTGGAATCGCGTCCTCTGGGAAGACAAGGTGCTGTCAGCCGACAATCCCTGGATCGAGGTCGAAATGACGCATGCCTGGCGGCGTTTCGAGGCGATTTTTGGCCAACCGGCGACGGCGCACGGCGCCGCCGGTTGGCGGATGAGCCGCCATGCCTTGCGTCTCACGCAACGCCTGGGATTCGGCTATGCCAGCGATTGCCGCGGAAAGTATCCCTTCTTTCCGGTCATAGACGGCGAAATCGTCCGCTGCCCCCAAGTCCCCACGACCCTGCCGACGCTCGACGAGTTGCTGCTCACCGGGGCCGCGTCGGCTGAGCAGGCGGTCGAACGGATTCTGGAGCTTTCCGCCAGGATACGAGGTGACCATGTCTTCACCTTGCGTGCCGAACTGGAGGGAATCCGGTTCCGCAGCGCATTCGAACTCCTCCTCGCCGAGTGGCAGCAAAGAGGCCACCAACTGATCGCCCTGCGAGACGTGCTGGCGGCTCGCAACATTGCGCAGCTGCCCCGTCACGCTGTCGTCTTCGCCGGCGTCCCAGGCCGCACGGGACCTCGCCTGCTACAGGGGAAGAGTTTTCTCGAGGGCGAAAGGGACCAATAAAAAGGGGTGGCCGCCGGCCACCCCTCTCGACCAAAGGTCGGGAAGCGGTCAGTCTCGATCGCCGCTGAACACCATCAGGAGGTTGAGCAGGCTGACGAAGACATTGTAGATGTCGAGGTACACCGCGAGGGTCGCCGAAATATAGTTGTCTTCGCCACCGGTGACGATCCGGCTGATGTCGTAGAGGATGTAGGCCGAGAAGACCATCACCGCGAGCGCCGAAATGGTCAGCGACAGAGCCGGGATCTGGAAGAAGATGTTGGCCACCGCCGCCAACAAGACGACAACCATACCGATGAACAGGAACTTGCCCAGGAAGCTGAAATCCTTCTTGGTCACCGTAGCCACACCGGCGAGCGTGAAGAAGATCACCCCGGTTCCGCCGGCCGCCATGGCGATCAAGCTGCCTCCGTTGCTGAAGCCTAGCGCCACCTGCAGGATGCGCGACAGCATCAAGCCCATGAAGAACGTAAAGCCGAGCAGCAGGGCGACGCCCATGGCGCTATCCTTGGTGCGCTCGATACCCCACATGAAGCCGAAGGCGATGCCGAGAAACAGCACGAAAGACAGGAACGGGCTGCCGGCGAAGAAAGAAAACTGCAACTGGACGCCGAGGAGTGCGCCGACGACGGTCGGCACCATGGTCAAGGCGAGCAGCATGAACGTGTTGCGCAGAACCCTGTTCTGCTGCAGCGTCAGCTCCCGAGTTGCCGTGTTGGTCATCTGATACTGGGGTTGCATTGCGTGTTCCTCCTTGAGTTGAAGTACGACTACGCCGCTAAGACTAGCCAAGCAAGGGAAAAGTTGCAATGCCGAATAGCGCTTGCCACGCGCTGGTCCCTGAGTAGCGCGGCTCGAAGAGCGGTCGCCGTGCTATCATCCGAAAGTTTCCCGACTCCCGGCAGGCTGTTGGAGGTGTGGCAGAGTGGTCGATTGCACCGGTCTTGAAAACCGGCAACGGGCAACCGTTCGTGAGTTCGAATCTCACCGCCTCCGCCAGTAAAAACAACTACTTGTGGCAGTCCTGGGCGGTGCATAGCAAGTATGGAAAAGCCCTGCAACTGACCACGTGCCGGGTTGAAATCAGCGACCCCGTCATCGCCGAGAACGATGCAGAGCGGTAAACGACTCGGTAAGCACGCCAAAGCCCCATCCTGAGAAGGAATGGGGCTTTTGTTTACCGCTAGTTTCCTGCCCGCCTGCTGTTAAGAATCGCTGCCTTTGGCCCTCGTCCTGTTTTCATCGCGTCCTCTCGGCGTTGAATGAGAGGCGCTACATGCGATTATTGACCACATGCTTTCGCGTGCTGATGCCGGTCTTGCTGGATGCGGATACGGCTCATTTCCTTGACGTGCTGAGATGCCTTTCCTGGCATCGACCGGCGCTCAAGAACGCCTATGTCGCATTTCCCAGCCTTCGCCGCCCCGAGAATCGGGGCCGGCGGGAAAGGCGAGTGTCTAAGCTTCAGCTTCAGCAACTTCATGCGGGGCTGATATCGCGGGGCAAGTCGAGGACGTCCCGCCACCGGCGCGCGCCAAGTGCTAAGCTCGGCTTTTCCTTGCAGGAGACGGACATCGATGGAGACACGCCAACTGGGCCGCGACGGCCCGCGAGTTTCGACCCTCGGCCTGGGCTGCATGGGGATGAGCGACTTCTATTCCGGGCGCGACGATGAAGAATCGATCGCGACCATACAGCACGCTCTGGATCTCGGCATCAACTTTCTCGACACATCCGACATCTACGGGCCACACACCAACGAGCAACTCGTCGGTCGGGCGATCCGAGGCCGGCGCAGCGAAGTATTCATCGCCACCAAATTCGGCATTCTGCGCGACCCCGACGACCCGTCGGTGCGCGGTTTCGACAGCCGCCCCGAATACATCCGCGGCGCCATTGAAGGGAGCCTTCGTCGCCTTGGTGTCGAGACGATAGACCTCTACTACCAGCATCGGGTCGATCCCAAGGTGCCGATCGAGGAAACCGTCGGCGCGCTGGCCGACTTGGTCCGCGCCGGCAAGGTGCGCTACATCGGGCTCTCCGAGGCGTCGGCGGAGACACTGGAACGTGCCTACCGGGAGCACCCGGTAACCGCACTGCAGAGCGAGTATTCGCTGTGGACGCGTGACCCGGAGACCGGCGTTCTCGACACGTGCCGCAGGCTGGGCGTCGGCTTCGTGTCTTACAGCCCGCTTGGCCGGGGCTTTCTGACCGGCGCGATCGCGCGACCGGAGGATTTCGCGGCCGACGACTACCGCCGGTCGAGCCCGCGCTTTCAGGGCGAAAACTTCGCCAGAAACCTCGCCCTCGTCGCCAAGGTCAAAGCATTGGCCAGCGAGATCGGCTGTACACCAGCACAGCTCGCGCTTGCCTGGCTCCTCACCCAAGGGGAAGACATCGTGGCGATCCCCGGCACCAAGCGGCGCAAGTACCTCGACGAGAATGCCGGCGCGCTCGCCGTCCACCTTTCGCCAGCGCAACTAGGCGCGCTGGACGCCGAGTTCCCGCTCGACGCGGCGGCCGGGGAGCGCTACCCGGCGAACATGATGGGAGCGCTCAACCGCTGACCCGCGCGGCATGCTGACTGGCGTGCCGTGTTCGCCGCCTCACACCAGGCGGTGGCGGGCCGTCTGGCGGGAACGCCACTGGCCAAGACGTTCCAGGTAGAGATACACCACTGGCGTCAGGTAGAGAGTCAGGAACTGCGAAAGGACCAATCCGCCGACGACGGCCAGGCCGAGCGGGCGGCGCACCTCGGCGCCGGCGCCGATTCCGAGTGCGATCGGCAAGGTTCCGGCCAGCGCCGCCATGGTGGTCATCATGATCGGTCGAAAACGGATCAGGCAAGCTTCGGAGATCGCCTGCCGCGCCGGCATCCCGGAGCGGCGCTGCCGGTCGAGGGCGAAGTCAATGATCATGATGGCATTCTTCTTGACGATGCCGATCAGCATGATGACGCCGACGAAGGCGTAGAGGCTCAGATCGACCTTGAACAACCACAGCGTCAGCAGCGCTCCGAGACCGGCGGCAGGCAAACCCGAAAGGATCGTCAGGGGGTGAACGAAACTCTCGTAGAGGATGCCGAGCACCAGATAAACGACCAGAACGGCGATCAAGAGCAGGATTCCCAGACCTTGCAGCGACGACTGGAAAGCCTGCGCGGTTCCCTGCAGGCTCGTGTTCAGCGACACCGGCAAGCTCAGCTCGCTCTCCAGCGCCTGGATGCGGTCGACCGCCTCGCCGAGCGAGACGCCCGGCAAAAGGTTGAACGAAATGGTGACGGACGGCAATTGCCCCTGGTGGTTGACGGTCAACGCCTGCGTCTTGCGGCTGATCGAAGCCACTGTCTCGAGCGGCACCAGCTTGCCGCCGGTAGCGCGAACGTAGAGGCGCGAAAGCATCGCCGGATCGGCCTGGTAATCGGGCGCGACTTCGAGAATCACCTGATATTGGTTGGTCGCGCCGTAGATCGTCGATATCTGGCGCGCGCTGAAAGCACTCTGCAGGGCATCCTCGACCTGGGCGAAGCTCAGGCCGAGGGAGGACAGCTTGTCGCGGTCGATATCGAGCGCGACCACCGGGCTGAGGTTGTTGAGATTGCTGGTGACATCGACAAACCCCGGCAACTGCCGAATCCGGCCGAGCAGGGTGTGCGTCCACTGGTAGAGCTCATCGAGGTCGGTGTCCTGCAGCGTATATTGATATTGCGCCGCCGTGATCTGCCCGCCGATGCGGATGACTGGCGGGTTCTGCAGGTAAACCTTGATTCCGGGCACCGCCGCCAGTTTCGGTCGCAGTTCCTGGATGATTTCGTCGGGCGTCAGCTCGCGTTCTTCGCGCGGTTTGAGGAGCATGAAAATCGTTCCGGTATTCGATGTCGGCCGGATTCCCCCGGCTCCGACCGACGACATGAACGAACGAATGTTCGGGTCTTTGGCGACGATCTCGGCCAGTGCCCGCTGGTGTTCGACCATCGAGGCAAACGAAGCGTCCTGCGCGCCCTCGGTGAAAGCTATGAGACGGCCGCTGTCGCCGCTCGGAATGAAGTCCTTCGGCACCACGGCGAACATGACGACGGTCAGCGCCAGGCTGGCCGCCAGGCTGGCCAGGATGAGCTTCGGCCGGCTCATCGCCCAGCCCAGGCTGCGCTCGTAAGCCCTTAGCAAGGCGGCGAAAAAGCTCTCGAAAGCCTTGAACAGGCGCCCATGTCCGGCCAACTCGACGGGTTTGAGATAACGGCTGCAAAGCATCGGCGTCAGCGTCAGGGAGACGAAGCCGGAAACCAGGATGGCAACGCAAATGGTTACGGCGAACTCGTGCAGCAGGCGTCCGACGATTCCGCCCATGAACAACACCGGGATGAACACGGCCACCAGCGAGAGGGTCATCGAGATGATCGTGAAGCCGATTTCCCGTGCGCCCTTGATCGCGGCTTCGAAAGGTGGCTCGCCCGCCTCGAGGTGTCTGACGATGTTCTCCAGCATGACGATCGCATCGTCGACGACGAAGCCGACAGCCAGCGTCAGGGCGAGCAGCGAGAGATTGTCCAGGCTGTAGCCGAGAAGCTGCATGGCGGCGAAGGTGCCGATCACGGAAATCGGCAGTGCGAGGCTGGGGATCAGGGTCGCCGAAAGGTTGCGCAGGAAGAGCAGAATCACCACGAGGACGAGGAAGCTGGCCAGCACGAGCGTGAACTGAACGTCGTCTATCGAGTCGCGGATCGACAGGCTGCGATCGTAGAGAATGTTCATGTCGATCGCCGCCGGCAGTTTTGCCTTGAAGCCCGGCAGGATTTTGCGTATTGCATCGACCGTCTCGATCGTGTTGGCACCCGGCTGGCGCTGAATGGCGAGGACGATCGCTCGTTTGTCGACGTTCCAGCTGGCGATCTTGTTATTCTCGACGCTGTCGATCGGCGTCGCCACGTCTTGCAGCCGAACTGGCGCACCATTGCGCCAGGCGACGATCAGCGGTCGATAGGCGGCGGCGTCGGAAAGCTGACCGTTGTCCTTGATGGCGAAGGTCTGCCGACTGCCGTCGAACATCCCCACGGGTTGATTGACATTGGCCTGAGCGACGGCCTGCTGCAGTTCGTCGATCCCCATTCCGCGGGCCGCCAGCTGGTCGGGATTGGCGCGGATGCGTACAGCGTACTTCTGCGCGCCGAAAACCTGCACCTGCGCGACCCCCGGTATGGTCGACAGCCGTTGCGCGAGTTGCGTCTGGGCGTACTCATCGACGATCGGCAAAGGCAGGGTGGCCGACGACAAGGCGACGTAGAAAATGGGCGAGTCGGCCGGATTGACTTTCCGGAACGAGGGAGGAGAAGGCAGGTTCGGTGGCAGTTTGCGCAGCGCCGCGGAGATCGCCGACTGGACGTCCTGCGCCGCGGCGTCGATATTGCGGTCGAGGGTGAACTGCAGAGTGATCGAGGTCGATCCCTGGGCGCTGGTCGAGGTCATCGAATCGAGGCCGGCGATCGTCGAAAACTGACTCTCGAGTGGAGTCGCCACCGCCGCGGCCATCGTTTCCGGCGACGCGCCCGGCAGGTTGGCGGTGACCGAAATGGTCGGAAAATCGACGCTCGGCAATTCGGATACGGGCAGCGCGCGATAGGCAATGACGCCGAAAATGACCAGCGCCGCGATCAGCAGCGTCGTCATGACCGGACGGCGAATGCAGAGTTCGGCAAGCTGCACTCGCGACCCCTATTTCCCCTGTTCGGCGAGTGGCACGCCCGTAGCGCCTTCCTTCGCCTGGACCGTGGCACCGGGCGAGAGGCGAAGGTGACCATCGGTGACGACGTTCTCTCCGGCTTGAACGCCCCGCGTGACGGCCGTCAGGCCCCCGCTGCTGGTGACCACTTCGACCTTGCGCACCTCGACCGTCCGCTGCGCATTGACGACAAAGACCAACGGTCCGTCGGGGCCCTGCTGTACGGCTTCGTTCGGCACGACGACCGCGGCGCGCAGAGTGTCCAGCGTCAGGCCGACGTTGAGGAACTGTCCCGGGGTCAGCGCCTCGTTCCGATTGTCAAGCACGGCCTTCAGCTGGATGGTGCCGGTGGCCACGTCGACGGCGTTGTCGATGAAACGCGCTTCCCCCTCGAATTGCCGAGTCCGGTCACCCGGCAGTCCGACGCTGACCTTCAGACAGCCACGACAGCCGGAGTCTTCCTGTGCCATCGCGGCGCGCAGGCGGGGCAGGTGCTTTTCGGGAACGGAAAAGCTGACGTAAAGCGGGCGCACACGGTTGATCACGGCGAGGACCGTGTCGTTGGCCTTCACCGCGGCGCCGGGAGAGACCAGTCGGGCGCCGACGACGCCGGCAAACGGCGCGCGCAGGCTGGTGTAGGAAAGTTGCGACCGCGCCAGATCGAGTGCGGCCCGATCGGCGCGTAGCGCGGCGCCGACCACCGCCTCGCTGGTGCGCATCTCATTGACCTTCTCTTCGGACACGAAACCGCGATCACGCAGAGCCATGTAACGCGTCGTGTCGGCCCGCGCTTTGCCGAGTTGTGCTTCGTCGCGCGCCACATTGGCTTCCGCTTGCCGGAGGCGCAGTGTGAAATCGACCTTATCGAGCCGTATCAGCTCGTCGCCCTGCCTGACGTGCTGCCCCTCGGTAAAGACCACCGCGGCCACCTGTCCGTCAACCCGCGACTTGAGGCTGACGCTCTCATAAGCCTCGCCACGGCCGATGACTTCCAGTATTACTGGCATGTTCTCGACCACCGCTCGCGAGAGCCGTACGGGGACGGGCGGCGGCTCCTTGCCGGGTGCCGTTTCCGCTGGCCGGTGGGTGAGGTACCAATAGGACGCGCCTAATCCAAGCGCCGTCAGCACGGCGACGACGGTCCGTCCTATCTTCCTCACCTGCTGTCGCCGGCGATCGTCATTCGCCCGTCGCGATCCGCGCCAGAGCCTGTTCGATCGCGCTCGCGTCGAGCGGTCGAACGAGGCGCGCCATCTCTTTGCCCTGGCGGAGAAAAAGTAGTGTCGGCCAGAGCTTGACCTGGTAGGAGCGCCCCAGGCGGCGACCCGGACCATCTTCTACCTTGAAGTGAACGACCTGCGGATGCCTGGCCAGTGCCTCGTCGATCAGCGGCCGGGCGGCCCGGCAATGGCCGCACCATGAGGCGCCGAACTCGATCACTGTCGCTTCCTGGCAGGCATCGAGCGTGGCGCGCGACAGTTCATGTGCGGGATAAATGGCTGGCGCTGGCATCGTCTCTCCAGGAAGGCGGTAAGCGTGTCCGACGGGAAAAGAAAGCATGGGCAAGCATACCGCAGCTTGAGAATAAATTTCGGGCTCCGTCCCGCGGGAGGATAGGGTTCGGCGCCGCGAACGTCAGGCATTTTCCAACTCGCCGCCCGGCCGAACAGCCGTCGCGAGGCCACTTATTGGCCAGCATCTCCAACGACCGCGCCAGCGCCGGTAGGCGGCGCCGACCCTTGCTCGTCGGGTGCCGGATCGCGGCGGGGAAATCTGCTAGCATGAAGCCCACTTTTTGGCAGACGAAAAACCGACGGAACTTCATACGCTCATGCTAGAAAGTTCGGCGAGCCCAGGATGATCCACCCGCGCGACGCGCTGCAACTCTCTCTGCGTGCCATCACCGCGCACCGGTTGCGCAGCTTCCTGACGCTGCTCGGCATCGCCGTCGGCATCGCCGCGGTGATCCTCCTGACCTCGATCGGCGAGGGCATCCACCGTTTCGTATTGGCCGAGTTCACGCAGTTCGGTACCAACGTCATCAGTGTCGCGCCGGGAAAGACCAGGACTTCCGGCCATTCGCCGACGGGCATTCCGACCTCGGTACGGCCTCTGACGCTCGACGACGCACGCGCCCTCGAACACCTGCCGCACATCACCGGCATGACTGCCACCGTGTGGGGCAACTCCGAAATCAACGCCAACGGTCGCCTGCGACGCACCACCATCAACGGCGTCAGCGCCCAGATGCTCAAGGTGTTCAGCATCAAGGTGCGCAGCGGTCAGTTCCTGCCGGCCGAAGACGCGGAACACGCGCGTGCCTTCCTCGTACTTGGCGCCAAGCTCAAGGAAGAACTGTTTGGCGCCGAAAACCCGCTCGGCGCCCGCGTTCGGGTTGGCACACTGCAGTTTCGCGTCATTGGTGTCCTCGAAGCGAAAGGGCAGTTTCTTGGCATCGATCTCGACGACGCCGCCTACATCCCGACCGGGCGCGCCCTCGAACTCTATAACCGCGACGGGGTGATGAAAATCGACCTGTCCTACGAGGAAGGCGTTCCCGCCGCGGCGGTCAGCGCCCGCGTCATCGCGACGCTCAAGGCTCGCCACGGCCGCGAAGATTTCACGATCACGACGCAGGAAGACATGTTGCGCACGTTGTCGAACATTCTCGACGTGTTGACCATGGCCGTCGGTGCGCTTGGCAGCATTTCACTGCTCGTCGGTGGCGTCGGCATCGTCACGATCATGACCATCGCCGTTACCGAACGGACCGGAGAAATCGGCTTGCTGGTCGCACTCGGCGCACCGCGCCGGACGATCCTCGGACTCTTTCTTGGCGAGGCGATCGCCCTTTCCGCGCTCGGTGGTCTGCTCGGTTTGCTGCTCGGGATGGGGTTGGCGCAGTCGATTCACCTCCTGGTGCCGGCGCTGCCGGTGCACACCCCGCTCAGTTTCGTTGTCCTGGCCGAAGGGATCGCCATTCTGATTGGCCTGCTGGCCGGTGTTTTGCCGGCCCGGCGCGCCGCGCGGCTCGACGCCGTCGAGGCCCTGCGCGCTGAGTGAGGGATGGCTTGGCGTTACCCGTTCGCTTCGGGCGGGCAAGACCCGGCCTGCTGTGCCGGCTGTCGGGAAATTTTACACCCGCCTTGCCGCGAGTTGCCCGACGCGAAACTAAAGATCTTTAAATCCGATTGTTGGTGAGCATAGCTCGATTCTTGCTTGGCTGAATCCCGGTCTCGCATCAGGCCCCGACCGGCGGTAGCGCAATTCCTCATTGGCCGCCCAAATGCCGGCGCTTACCCAAATCAGGAGGAAACACGAGATGAAAAAACTGCTACTCACGTCGGCGCTGCTTGTCTCGGTCCTGGCACCGGTTTCGGCAAACGCCGCCCTGCAGTCGCTCTCCAGCCTTTTCGTTTTTGGCGATAGCCTTTCGGATGGCGGCAACAGCGGGCTGGTCAGTCAGGCGGCAACGGGAGGCGGTGTCACCTTTCCGCCGCCGCCCTACTATAACGGTCAGTACTCGAACGGTCCGGTTGCCGTCGAGTACCTCTGGAACAGCTACAACCCCGGCGATACGAGCTTCCGGCCGTCACTGGCCGGTGGCACAAACTATGCGATCGGCGGTGCGACGACCGGGGCGTCAAGTTACAACGGGGTCAACGACAGCGTTCCGGATCCTCTGAAGCCCGCCTATTCGGCGAAGAGCAACGCCTGGCAACTGGGCGAATTCGCCGCCGCGAAACCGGTCTTCGATCCGGCGACATCGCTTTTCGTGGTCTGGCTGTTCCCCAACGACGTCTTCTACAGTGCCAAGACCGGCGCGCTTCCGGGGACCGTCCCGGGGTCTCCGGGTGGCGGCAACGTCGTCAGCAACGGCATCGCCAACATCCTGACCACCATCGGAACACTCGCCGCGGCCGGCGCGCAGCATTTCCTGGTGCCCAACATGCCCGATCTCGGAACAGTGCCTGGCTTTGCCGGTAAACCCGAGGCCCCCGGTCTGACTTTCCTGACCGGCCAGTTCAATACCAACCTCAAGCTGCAGCTCGATCTGCTGGACGCCGCTTTGGCGTCGGCCGAAATCGTTCAGTTCGATACCGAAGCGCTGTTCAAGAGGGTGACCGGCAACCGGACGGCCTATGGCCTCGAAGTCACCGACAAGGCGTGCGTGGACTATCTGCTGAGTGGCGAGTGCAACCCCGGCAACTGGAATAAGTGGTTGTTCTGGGATGGTGTTCACCCGACGACCGCGGGTCACCAAATCCTGGCAAGCCAGTTCCGGGCGGCCGTGCCGGAGCCCGCGACGCTTTTCCTGCTCGCCTTCGGCATTTTCGGCCTGGCCGCTTCGGCTCGTCGCCAGTCGATGTAAAATCGGCCGCAACCGTCGTCCCGGCCCCGCTGCGGCGGGGCTTTTCGTTTCACCCGAGGAGGAGCGCGCGTGTTTGCGGTGTATGGCTTGAGCGGCCCGATCTATCACGGGACGTTCGAAGGGCTGGACCAGGTCGCCGGCGTCCATCGCGGCACCGCCGTTCGGCCGATCGCCGAGCAAGAGCCGGCGCCGCTGTTCAGCGCTCCCGCCGCCCAGGCGGTCAGTGCCTATCGGGCGATGCTGCGCGGCGACCCCGACCGGGGTCCGCTCTACCATGCTTACCAGATCATGCAGCGGCAAATCGTTTCGCTGACCAGCACCGATGCCGTCGAGCACGCTTGGCGGGTCTTGCTCGAACGACGCATTCATCAGGCACCGGTCCTCGATCCAGGCTATCGCCTGGTCGGCATCGTCAGCGAGCGCGACCTGCTGACCGTGCTCAACGTGGAAGAAGGACGCGTGCGCGACGTGCTGGCGAGGCAGGTGAGCGACGTCATGACGACCCCGGTGGTGAGCGCCGATCCGATCACCGACATCCGTCGCATCGCGTGGGTGATGCTCGAATACCAAGTAGACGGCGTGCCGATTGTCAACGACGCGCAGTTGCTGGTAGGTTTCGTGTCACGTAGCGACATCCTGCGGGCGATCATCACCGACCCGCCGCTCAGCCTCTGGCGCTAAGCCGGCCGCCGGAATGCCGTACCCACCCTCTCCGATCGATCTTTCTCCGAGGCTACCCGATGAACGATGCGCCCATCCGGATCTATCACAACAATCGCTGCTCCAAGAGTCGTGCTGCTTGTCAGCTGTTCGCCGAGCGGGGCGTCGATGTCGAACTCGTCGAGTATCTGAAAACGCCTCCGACGCTTGAAGAATTGCGTCAACTGCTGCGCAAGCTGGGCATGCCACCCGCCGCAATCGTGCGCCGCGGCGAAGCCATCTTCAAGGAACGCTACGCCGGACGTTCGTTGACCGACGACGAGTGGCTGGAAGCGCTCGCGACACACCCCATCCTGATCGAGCGCCCCATCGTCGTGCGCGGCGACCGGGCCGTTCTCGGGCGGCCTCCCGAGCGGGCGCTGGATCTTCTGTAACAGCGCGGCGCTCGTCTTACTTGATCGGGCTGGGCTTGCTTGTCCACACGTCGCGCAGCGTCACCGTCCGGTTGAACACGGGCGCCCCTTCCTCCGATTCGACACGGTCGGCGACGAAGTACCCGTGGCGCTCGAACTGGAAGCACTCTTCGGGTTTGGCAAGCTTCAGCGCCGGCTCGACCCAGGCGCCGACGACTCGCCTGCTGTCCGGGTTGAGGTCGTCGAGGAAATCACGCTCGACATCCTCGGCGTCGCCTTCGCGCCGGGCGCCGGGCGAAGGGACGGCGAACAGGCGGTCGTAGAGGCGGACCTCGGCCGCATAGGCGTCGGCCACCGCCACCCAGTGCAGGTTGCCCTTGACTTTGTAGCGATCGGCGCCGGACGTTCCGCTCTTCGAATCAGGCAGATAGTCGCAATGGACGGCGTTGACCTCACCGCTTTCGTCGACCTCGAAACCGGTGCACTTGACGACATAGCCGTAGCGTAGCCGTGCCATGCTGCCAGGGTAGAGCCGGTGGTAGCCCTTGCTCGGCTCAACCATGAAATCCTCGCGCTCGATCCACAGTTCGCGACCGAAGGGCATGGCCCGCTTGCCGAGTTCCGGTTTTAGCGGATGGTTGGGCGCGAAACACGCTTCGCTCGTGCCGACGGGATAGTTGTCGATGATCAGACGCAGCGGATCGAGCACGGCAACGCGGCGTTCGGCGGACTCGTTGAGCACTTCGCGCATCGTGTCTTCGAGCAGCGAATACTCGATCAGCGAATCCGAACGCGAAACCCCGACGCGTTCGGCAAACAGCCGAAAGCCGGCTGCTGGATAGCCGCGCCGGCGCGCGCCAACGAGCGTCGGCAGGCGCGGGTCGTCCCAGCCGGAAACATGCCCTTCGTCGACGAGTTGAATCAGCTTGCGCTTGGAAAGAACGATGTACGTCAGGTTGAGGCGTGAAAACTCGATCTGTTGCGGCAGCGGGCGTTGCAACAGGCCGCCCTCGGCCAGGCGCTCGAGCAGCCAGTCGTAGAACGGACGCTGATCGGCGAACTCGAGCGTGCAGATCGAGTGCGTGATGTTTTCGAGCGCGTCCTCGATCGGGTGCGCATAGGTATACATCGGGTAGACGCACCAGCGATCACCCGTGTTGTGGTGGCTGGCGTGACGGATACGATAGATCACCGGGTCGCGCAAGTTGATGTTGGCTGAAGCCATGTCGATCTTGGCGCGCAGGACGTGCGCGCCGTCGGGGAACTCGCCGCCCCGCATGCGCCCGAAAAGATCCAGGTTTTCCTCTACGCTGCGTTGGCGGTAGACCGACTCCTTGCCTGCCTCGGTGAGCGTACCGCGGCTGGCGCGTATTTCCTCGGCGCTCTGGCTCTCGACGTAAGCGTGACCGCTGGTGATCAGATACTCGGCGAACTGCGCCATCCAGTCGAAATAGTTGGAAGCGAAATAGAGATGGCACTCGCCTGCCGGCTGGTTTTCGGAAGGTTCTTCCTGCCAGGAAAATCCGAGCCAGCGCACGGCGTCGATGATCGAATCGACATATTCCTGCTCCTCTTTCTCCGGGTTCGTGTCGTCGAAACGCAGATGGCAGCGGCCGCCGTAATCCTGCGCCAGTCCGAAGTTGAGGCAGATCGATTTGGCGTGACCGAAGTGCAGGTAGCCGTTCGGCTCCGGCGGGAAACGGGTGCGAATCCGGGCCGGGTCGAGTGCCCCGGCCAGTTGCTGGTCAGCCGGTCCAGGAGCGCCCGACCAGCGGCGGGCCGCGTGCTTTCCGGCGGCGAGATCGCTTTCGATGATGTTGCGGATGAAGTTGGTACTGGCCAGTACGGCGGAGTTCACCGCACGGTCGGAGGGCTCGTGGCTCACAGCGCTGTCCTTGATTCGCGAAGCCTCGCATTTTAACGGTCAGCGCGACAAAGCGGCCAGGATTGCCGCTCTGCCAAGCTTCTCCATCGACCTTTGAGCGAGCACACCGCGACAGGTTCGACGGCTCGGCTTCGGAGTTCGATGATCTGGCCGATCCTGAAGCGAACCTAGGGATCGGCGGACACTTCCCTATCGTCCGCCGCAACGGCCAGCGCCTGCGCCCTCGCCTCGAAGGCGGCCACCATGCTGCTGGCCATCGGCAGAATCAACAGTTGAACGACCGGCATCAGCCACAAGGAGCGCGTTTCGCAGTTCAAGGCGAAATCGACGTGGCAGCGCCGATCACCGAGTGAGGCGAACTGCCAGCGGATGTCGAAACGGCAGAACGATCGGTCAGCGGAGACGACGGTTATGCCATGCGGACGGTCGAGTTCGGTGCGCGTACGGAAGCGATGGGTTAGCAGACCCAGGGCCAGACTCTGCTCGGTTTCATAAGCGTCGGCGTAGCGTTTGACGATCCGTGCTTCGCGGATCAGGGGCAGGAATTCCGGATAGCGCTCGACATCGGCGACGATGTCGAAGATGACATGCGACGACTGCGCCAGCGCGCGGCTCTCGCGGTGGGTGGCCATGGGCTAATTCCTCCCTGCTCTAGTGTCTACGGGGGGTGCCGTATAGTGCTGTTCCTCGTCCTTGGGGGCTGGCGTGACGCCGCTCGCGACGACCCGCATCATGGTAGCCGCCCAAGACGATCACGCGTCGCTCGCCCGCAGTGCTACCGGCGAACCGACGGCGAGCGCCAGGACGGACGCCGCGCTGCCGCGATTGACTGCAATTTCGGCCAGCCCGACGCTGTTCGCGTACCAGAATGGCAGGCCGGGCGGCACGTCGGCGAACACCCGCGCCGGCGCGATGTGGGCGCCGCCTGCGGTCAGCGTGGTGTTCCTCGGAAGGTCGGCCGCCCGCAGGCCGGTCATGGCATTGCCGTAATGATCGATGTAGAGGACTTGCGCCAGATCATCCGCCGGCAGCACATGCTGCAGACCGTCGCATTCCTCGAGCGCCGCGGTCGGCCAGTCGCCGGCAGCGATCCGGGCGGCGACCGGGGCAAACAAGTCGCGGCCATGGAACGAGGCCGACAAGCCGTCTGGCCGCCAGATGATGCGCCAGACGCGACGCGTCTGCGCCCGCGCTGCGACGACGGACAGAAGGCCGTTGTCCGGTCCGACGTAGCATTTGTCGTCAGCTTCCAAGACGACCGCTGGGCGATCCCCACCAACTCCCGGGTCGACCACGGCGAGAAATACGGTGCCGGCATCGAAGCTCCGCGTCAGCGCCGCCAGCAAGTGGGCGCCGGCCTGCGGATCGAAGTTCGGCACTCGATGCAGCAGATCGACGATCGGAAGATCGCGCCGTCCGTGCCGCAGCAAGGCCGCTTTCATCTGGCCGACATAGGGGTCGTCGTGGCCGAAATCGGTGTAGAGAACAATCATCGCGCGTCGGTGGTCGTGTGTTCCTGGGATACCTGCGGCCAACCATTTCGCCCGGCCTTCGCTGCCCAGACGATTCCCCATTGCATGGGCCGTCGCGGGCCGCTGATCCATCGGTGGAACTGATAACATAGCGCCGCATTATGCACCAGGAAAAACGACTCGAAAGGCCGCTACCATGTTTACCAAAAGGAAGCCGCTGGCCGCACTGTTGGGCGCCGTTCTGGTCTTTGCCGCTACCGGACAGCCGCTGGCCGCACCAGCCTCGGCGAGCGAGAACGACCCGCCGGCCGACACCGAAGCGCTGGCCACGCCTGACGGAAGCTCAACCGATGAGGCGGCCGAAGACACTCCCAACTGGCAGGAAGGCACCCTCACCGGCGACTGGGGTGGTGCCCGCAAACAACTCTACGACGCGGGACTTCAGGCCGACCTCGTCTATACCGCCGATTACCTGCGCAACAACCGCGGCGGTATCACGCACGGCGGTGCGTACATGGGCCATGTCGATTTGATCTTGCAGGTCAACGGCGACAAGCTCTTCGGCTGGCGGGGTGGCTCCGCCTATCTGCACGTGATCAGCAACGGCGGCGGCCGGGTCAATCTGAACTATGTCGGCAGCCTGATGGGCGTCGACAACATCGAGGCACCGGTCAACCGCAGCGGCATCTTCAAGGCTTGGTTGCAACAACTGCTTTTCGACGACAAAGCCTCGCTTCGGGTCGGCCTGTACCCGATAGACAGCGAGTTCTACGTCACCGATTCGTCGGGCGTCTTCCTGCATCCGTCGTTCGGGATGGCCGCCGAGACGGCCAACTTCGGTAGTCTGGCCGGCCCATCGATCTACCCGACGAGTTCGTACGCCGCACGTCTGCGTATCGATCCCGACCCCGCCTGGTACGCCATGCTGGCTATTTCGCGCGGCCTTCCCTCCGACCGGGTGGCGACCGCCGGCCCGAACATCAGTTGGCCAAAGGGCGTCGGCAGCATGCTCATTGGCGAAATCGGATTCAGCCCGCTCAAGGCCGGATTGCTGCAAGATCAGCCCGCGTCTCAGGAGAAAAGCGACTTCGAGCCGATCAGCAAGCTGGCCATCGGTATGTGGCGCTACGCGCCGCGCTTCCCACAACTCGTGGCTGTCGACGCGCTTGGCGAGCCTTTGCTGGCGACGCATTGGGGGGGCTATCTCCTACTCGAGCAGACCGTGTTCCGGGTGCCGGATTCCAACCGCGACCTGACCGCGTTCTTCCGTTACGGTTTCACAGACGGAAAGACCAATGCGATCGACTACTCGGTAAGTGGCGGCCTCAGCCTGCGCGGCCCTTTTGCCGGGCGCGAGAAGGACATCTTCGGTATCGCGGCGACGCGTGCCCATGTCGGTCCGCAAGGGCGATCGCAGCTGGCCGACGAGTTGGGCGAGCCGCTGTCCTCGGCCGCCGAAACGGCCGTCGAAATGACCTACCGGGCGCAAATCACTCCGGGTGTGACGCTGCAACCAGTCATTCAGCGCGTCGTCAACCCGGGCCTCGGTTTGCCGAACGCCACGCTGGCCGGGGTTCGCCTGCAACTGGCGCTCTGAGACCGACCAGCCCTCGCCTAAACGAGCGACACGGGCTCTTCCGCGAGCTCCGATACGAGACGCGACAGCGCCGTCATTAGTTCTTCGTCGTTGCGTGTGTCCTGCCAGCGGCTGCCATCCCAGCGGTAGTGAAACCCCCCCGAGCGGGCAGCGACCCAGATCTCCTGGGCGGCGTCGTGCCGATTGACGATGATCTTGCCTCGACCTGCCCAGTCGATTTCGAGCACGCTGTCGTTAAGCCTTTCGAAATCCAGATCGGCCAGATCGGCGCCGCGACGTTCCAGTGCGGCTTCGATCCGGGTCAACGTGGCCTCGGCGCGTTCGTCGAATTCGCTATCAGTCATCCTGTGCTAACATATTTTGTTTTGGCCTTCCCGAACCATGTGGCATTCCCTTGTCCTGCCCTTGCTGGCCATTTTCGCGCTCGGCGCTTGCGGCCACAAAGGGCAACTGACGCTGCCGCCAAAACTGCCGACACCGGCAAGTGCCGCCAGCACGCCCTCTGCCGAGGCGACAGCAAAAACTCCCGGCGCGACCACGGTCAAGGATTCTAGCACGGCGGGCGAGGCGGCCCGATGAGTGCCTTTGTCCGCCGGAACGGCGTCCTGCACGCGGAATCCGTCTCGTTGCTCGATCTGGCCCGGCGCTTCGGCACGCCGTGCTGGGTTTATTCGCGCCTGGCGCTGGAAAGCGCGCTCGACGAATTCCAGCGCGAACTTGCCGGTTTCGACGCGCTCGTCTGCTACGCCGTCAAGGCCAACGCGAACCTCGCCGTGCTCGATGTCTTTGCCCGTCGTGGCGCTGGCTTCGACATCGTTTCCGGCGGCGAGTTGCAGCGTGTTCTGGCGGCCGGCGCGGACCCTCGGCGAATCGTCTTCTCGGGCGTCGGCAAGACCGCTGCCGAAATGGAACTGGCGCTGGCGACCGGCATTCTGTGCTTCAACGTCGAATCGGCACCCGAAGTCGATCGCCTCGACGCCGTCGCCGGCCGTCTCGGCAAGATCGCTCCGATCAGCTTGCGCGTCAATCCCGACGTCGATCCGAAAACTCACCCCTACATCTCGACTGGCCTCAAGCAGAACAAGTTCGGTGTCGCCTACGACGACGCTCTGGCCCTGTACCGGCACGCCGCCAGCCTGCCGCATCTCGAGGTGAGCGGCATCGACTGCCACATCGGTTCGCAGTTGCTCGATCCAGCGCCCTTCGCCGAGGCGCTCGACAAGATCCTGGCGCTGGTCGACCAACTCGCCAGTGAGGGAATCACGTTGCGCCATATCGACCTCGGCGGCGGGCTTGGCATTCGTTATCGCGACGAAGACGTTCCGACCGTCCAGGCCTACCTGCAGCCGCTTTTACGGAAGCTCGAAGGCCGGCGGCTGCGAGTGCTGCTCGAACCGGGCCGTCGACTGGTCGGCAATGCCGGTCTGCTGCTGACCCGGGTCGAATACCTGAAGCCGGGCGAAGTCAAGAGTTTCGCCATCGTCGACGCGGCCATGAACGACCTCGCGCGTCCGGCTTTGTACGGTTCCTGGCACGACATCGTCCCGGTGGTCGCCGGCCCGGGGGAGGTCATTCCCTGGGAAGTCGTCGGGCCGGTCTGCGAGTCGGGTGATTTCCTCGGTCACGGCCGCGAACTGGCGTTGGCGGCGGGCGATCTGTTGGCGGTGATGTCGGCCGGAGCCTACGCCATGGCGATGAGTTCGAATTACAACAGCCGGCCGCGCGCGGCTGAAATAATGGTCGATGGCGCCCAGGCACACCTCGTTCGCCGCCGCGAGACGGCTGAGGAACTCTACGCGCTGGAACGACGCCTTCCCTGACCTCGCGCCGCAGCCAGGCGGGCCACCCCGCCTGGCAATCGCGTTTTTTGGCGGCAGAAAACCTGTCTCAGCCGACAAGCAGCAAGCTTTCGTCCCACTTCGGGTGCTTTTCGAAACCCAGAAGCCCAGCGATCGTCGCCGCGATGTTGGACAAGCCCGCGGTTTCCGTTTGCGCCAGGCTTAGCCGGCCTCCGGTGACGTTGTCGTAGAGGATCAGCGGGACCGGATTCAGCGTGTGGGCGGTCTTCGCCTTGTAGGAGCCATCGGCGTTCCTGGCCGGTTGCTTGGTTTTCTTGTCGATTTCGTACATCTCGTCGGCGTTTCCGTGGTCGGCGGTGATCAGCGCCACGCCGCCGAGCGCGTCGACTACTGGCAGGATGCGCGCAAGTTGCAGGTCCACTGCCTCGATGGCCATGGTCGCGGCTCGGAAGTGGCCGGTATGCCCGACCATGTCGCCGTTGGCGAAGTTGCAGCGCAGGGTCCGGTACTGACCACTCCGCAAAGCGTCGATCATGGCGTCGGCGATCTCGGCGGCTTTCATCCACGGACGCTGTTCGAAGGGAACGATGTCGCTCGGCACTTCCTGATAGGTCTCGCCGTCGAACTTGTTGGAGCGGTTACCGTTCCAGAAATAGGTCACGTGTCCGAACTTCTGGGTTTCGGAACAGGCAAATTGCGTAATCCCGGCTTTGGCAAACCATTCGCCCATCGTGTCGAGAATGGCCGGCGGGTCGACCAGGAAGCGCTTGGGAAGCTTGAGGTCGCCGTCGTACTGCAACATGCCGGCGTAGGTCACGCGCGGTACGCGGCGCCGGGCAAACTTGTCGAAACCCGCCTCTTCGAAAGCGCGCGTGATTTCGATCGCGCGATCGCCGCGGAAGTTGAAGAACACCACCGAGTCGCCATCCTCGACCGTCCCGATCGCCTGACCGTCGCGGGTAATCACGAAGGGCGGCAAATCCTGGTCTATCGTTCCCGGGAAGCTCGCGCGCAGCGCTTCTATGGCGGCGGCGGCACTCCCGTACGGCGCGCCTTCGCCCAACACGTGCGTCTGCCAGCCTTGGGCGACCATATCCCAGTTCGCCTCGTAGCGATCCATGGTGATCTTCATGCGGCCGCCGCCCGAGGCGATTTGCGCATCGAAGCCGTCGCGGCTCACTTCGCTGAGAAAATCCTCGAACGGCAATACGTAGTCGAGCGCGCTGGTTTCGGGGACATCGCGGCCGTCGAGCAGGATGTGTACCCGTACCGCCCTGACGCCTTCTTCCCTGGCGCGGACGATCATGGCCCGCAGGTGGTCCACGTGACTGTGCACATTCCCGTCCGAGAACAGGCCGATGAAGTGGATGACGCCGCGCCCCGCCTTGGCGCCGGCGACGATTTGCTGCCAGGCAGCGCCTTGCCAGATCGAGCCGCTGGCGATGGCGTCGGCGACCAGCGCGGCGCCCTGGCTATAGACCTGACCGGCGCCGATGGCATTGTGGCCGACTTCTGAGTTGCCCATGTCATCATCGGAAGGCATCCCGACGGCCACTCCGTGGGCGCGCAAACGGATGTTCGGGTAGTTGGCGAAGAGTCGATCGAGTGTAGGTTTGCGGGCGGCGGCGATGGCGCTGCCGACATCGGACGTGGCGATGCCGTAGCCGTCCATGATGATCGTGACGATGGGGCCTTGAATTCCAGGGAAAGAGGCAGATTTCTGCAACATGATGGATTCCTGCGGAAGTGGAGGGGTAGGAACGCAGGCTCCTGCAGGATTGGAAGCAGGAGCGTCCAGCCCAGTATACCGTAAGCCGTGGGGTCGGTTACCGAGTGCCGTGCCGCCGGTTGGCAGCCCGGTGACTCCAAGGCCAGGGAGGTAAACCTGGCGGTATCAGCCTTCCTGCAGGCAGCCGCTGCTCGTCAGGCCGACTGGCGTGGTCGAGGTGCTTTGCTGGCGCGAGCGCGAGCGCCGCCGTTTCACCTTCGAGCGGAGCGCTGGCCGTCGCGCGTGGCTGTGGTGCCGTCGTCTGCGGTGTCGACGATGGGCGACCAGCAAGGCGATCTTGCCGACGAGCAGGAAAAAAATTACCACCCAGACCAGCGGATGCTGAGCAATTTCCTTGACCGACTCGATGAGGCTACGCACCGGATTGAAGCCGCCGAGCGAAGGATCGGGCTGAGCGCTGGGTGTCGTCTGTGTCACCACTGGCCGTGTCGGCGGATATTCCGGAGACGCGGCGATGGTCAGCGCCGTATCGCCATGCCCCACGGTCACCGTGCCGGCTTCAGACACGAAATGAAACCCGTCGACGCCGGCCACGGTAAAGACTACCCGTCCATCGCGGTCAACCCGCGCGTCAAGTGCTTCGACCAGGGCCTCGGTTACCGATTCCTGAAGTGCGTTCAGCGCCAGCAGAAGATCCTCGCCAGGTCCGCGAACCTCTCCCGCCGTGGGCGGCACCACGCGTGGCGATGAGGCGGCGGACGCGAGCTCCTGCGGTCGGATGTCGACCGCGGCGCGTGAGAGGCCGCTCAGCGATTCGCTTCCGTCGACCCCCAGCAGGGCTGAGTTCTCTTTGTTGCCCAAGCGCGCGGGTCCGGACAGCGAAGCAACGGGTTCGCCACCACCGCGTGTCAATGTGTCCGACGACGGACTTCGCTGGTCGACGTTGGCCGCGTTCAGCGGATGTGGACTTCCGACCGCGGCGCTCGGCAGCGTCACGTTTCCTGGTGCGTGATCCTCATTGAGCAAAGGATGTGCGGCGACCGTACCGGCGAACAAGGCAGCCAGAATCAAGCCTGGAAGACGACACCTGCCGTGCAGCCGTGGAAGCATTTCAGGACTCCGAAATCACCGGCAGCGTAAAAGCAAGAATCGCACCCGCCGTAAACAGTTTATTTTACATCAATGCGTTGACGCGGGCCGAACAGCGCCTTCTTGGGCAGGTGTAAAATTTGTCGACAAGCTCAATGAAGGTCAGCGGAAATGCGCGTTCGCCTGGCAGCAAGCACCTCGGTAGAGATGACGGTAACCGGCCTGTCGTGCGCCGCCGCCAACTTGGCACGCGCGAGGACGAGGGCGACAGCTGTGCCCAGGCGGTCGGCAAGCGGCTGGGGAGTGTCATGGACGCCGGGAGTGAGCTTGCCCGGCACGACGGTTCGCCGGTTGGGCTCCGACCAGGCGGCCAAATGAAAGAGCAAACCGGCGGCCGCGTGGCCTGGCATTGCCTTCCGGCCGACGAAGCCGCCGCTCGACTGCAGGCCAGCTTTGAGCAGGGCCTCGCCGAGAGCGAAGTGCTTACTCGCCGTGCCATACACGGTGAGAACCGAATTTCGCCGAAGCCAGGCAAGGGGCCACTGCAGCGCTTTGCGCTTCAGTTCGTCCAGCCGCTGATTCTGGTATTGCTGGCGGCCGGCGCCGTCACCGCCTTTCTCGGCGAATGGATCGATTCCGGAGTTATCTTCGGTGTCACGCTGATCAACGCGATCATCGGCTTCATACAGGAGGGACGCGCCGAGAACGCCCTGGCCGCGCTGGTCCATTCGGTCAGCAGCGAGGTCACGGTGCTGCGCGGTGGCTGCAAGCAGCGCCTCCCGTCGGCCGCTCTGGTGCCTGGCGATGTCGTGCTGCTGGCTGCCGGTGACAAGGTTCCGGCCGACCTGCGCCTCTTCCGCGCCAAGGACTTGCAGGCTATCGAATCGGCGTTGACCGGAGAGTCGACGGCCGTCGCCAAGCACGGCGACGCGCTACCCGCCGACACGCTGCTCGCCGAGCGCGGCAACATGGCCTATGCGGGAACGGTGATGATCAGCGGGCTGGGGGCGGGGGTCGTAGTCGATACCGGCGATCGCACGGAAACCGGCCGCATTTCGCGCCTGATCGCCGAAGCGCCCGATCTGTCGACCCCGTTGACCCGCAAGATGGCCGCTTTCAGCAATTGGCTATTGATCGCCATCGGTCTGCTGGCAGCACTCACCTTCGCGGTCGGCATGTTGCGCGGCGAATCGGCGTTTGCCATGTTCATGGCGGCGGTCGCGCTGGCTGTTGGTGCGATTCCCGAAGGGCTGCCGGCGGCGATGACCATCACCTTGGCTATCGGCGTGTCGCGCATGGCAAAGCGGCGGGCGATCATCCGCAAGCTGCCGGCCGTCGAGACACTCGGCAGCACGACCGTCATTTGCTCGGACAAGACCGGCACGCTGACCGAAAACCAGATGACGGTGCGCGAGATTCACGCCGGCGGCGTCCGCGCGACGGTCAGCGGCAGCGGCTACTCGCCAAGCGGCCGCGTGGGCGACGGCGAAAGCATCGCCGTCGCCTTGCGCGAGTGCTTGCTGGCTGGCGCGTTGTGTAACGACGCCGGACTGAACCGGGTCAACCGGCACTGGGAGGTCGTTGGCGACCCGACCGAGGGAGCGCTGCTGGTAGTCGCCCGCAAGGCCGGGCTCGACGAACGAACGCTGCAGAAGATCTTTCCGCGCCTGGACGAGATCCCGTTCGATTCGACGCGCCAGTATATGGCGACACGGCACGAGATCGAGGGTCAGCGAATCGCCTACTACAAGGGGGCTCTCGAGCAACTTCTGCCGCGCTCGACGAGCATGCTCGACGCGAACGGCCAGGCGATACCACTGCGTCGCTCGGAGATCGAAGGCGCCGCCCGTGGCATGGCGGCGCAAGGTTTGCGTGTGCTTGCGATGGCGCGCCTTGCCGGGGGAACGACAGCGGCCCTCGACGCGGCCAGCGCCGACGCCGGCCTGCAATTCATCGGTCTGGTCGGCATGATCGATCCGCCACGTCCGAAGGCGGTGGCCGCCGTCAGAACCTGCCACGGCGCGGGAATCGCCGTGAAGATGATCACCGGCGATCATGCCGTCACGGCGCTCTCGATCGCTCGGCAACTGGGTATTGCCAGGGCGGCCGACACCGCGTTGACCGGCCGCGAACTGGCACTGCTCGATGAGGAAGCGCTGCGCGGCGTGGTGCGCACGGTAAACGTCTTCGCGCGCGTCGAACCCGAACAGAAGCTTCGCCTGGTACGCGCGCTACAAGCCAACGGCGAGGTGGTGGCCATGACCGGCGACGGTGTCAATGACGCGCCGGCCCTCAAGCAGGCTCACATCGGTATTGCCATGGGCCTGGCCGGTACCGAAGTCGCCAAGGAGGCCGCCGACATGGTGCTTACCGACGACGACTTCGCCAGCATCGAGGCGGCCGTCGAGGAAGGGCGCGGCGTCTTCGACAACCTGGTCAAGTTCATCACCTGGACGCTGCCGACCAACTTCGGCGAGGGCCTGGTCATCGTCGCCGCGATTGTCGCCGACGCCACGCTGCCGATCACTCCGCTGCAGATTCTCTGGATCAACATGACGACGGCGGTCTTTCTCGGCCTCATGCTGGCCTTCGAACCGATCGACCACGGCGTCATGCGTCGTCCGCCTCGTCCTCCGGACACGCCGATTCTCGACGCGGCCCTGGTCTGGCGAATCGTGCTGGTCAGCGTGTTGCTCCTCGCCGGCTCGTTCGGGCTCTTTCTGCGCGAACTGGCGCAGGGAGAGCCTCTCGCCGAGGCGCGTACCGTGGCTCTCAACGTCTTTGTCGTCGTGCAGGCGATGTACCTGTTCAATTGCCGCTCGCTGACTCGTTCGGCCTTGGCCGTGGGCCTGTTCTCCAACGCCGCGGTCTGGTATGGCGTGCTGATCATGGCCCTGCTGCAGGCATTGCTGACCTATACGCCGCTCCTCAACCGCTTGTTTTCCACGGCACCGATCGGCTGGCACCAGTGGTGCGAGATTTTTGCCGTCGGCGCGCTCGCCTATCTCGTCGTGGGTATCGAAAAGCGATTTCGGGCGCGTCGCTGAGACTGCCGGATCGTCTTCGACCGGGCGACCGCGCCCGCTGAAAACACCGGTCAGCGCAATGCTTCCGCCGTTTCGGCGAAGATATTCGGCGGGTCCGGCAGGGCCGCGGGATCAGGCCGTCGGCAAGCGCGGCGCCCCTGCCAGCCAGGGCAACAGGACGGCAGCGGCTTCCTGCGCACCACCAGGTCGCGGTGCCGGCCGAGCCGGTTGCCGCCACAAGGCCGTCAGCGCTTCGTGCAGGCACCCCGAAACCAGATCGTCGGGGCTGATTTCCTCGCACCGCCCGTGGCGCTCGAGCCAAGCGATCAGAGGATCCTGTTCCGGCCAGTCCGGTCGCCGCACATAGAGCACCGGCGTGCCATTGCAGGTCGCTTCGGTGAAAGTGCCGTAACCGGGTTTGGTCAGCACGGCGTCCACCGAACACAGGAGGTCGGTAAACGGCAGGCCAAGAGTTTCGAAACTGGTGAAGGACGGGTTTTCGACCTGCCAGTCCTGTGGAATCAGCCAGCGGACGCCGGACCGGCAAGGCCAGTTGGCAATCGGCAGTTCTTTGCCGACACCCCCGAAGGCGATGAGCACCAGCCGTTCGTGCGGGGAAAGGCGAAGCTGCTCGTGCAGCCTTCGACGGCAGTCGTTGCCGAGGGCGGCAACCGGGCCGATGGACTGCCGGCGCCGCAGATCGGGCATCGGCATTCCCGGCGTCAGCCGCAGGAAGCGAGCGGCGCCGTTGTAGGCGGCCAGCATCTGACGGTGAATGGCTGGCGCCCAGCTCTCGCCGGCAAAGAAATGGGCGAACAGATCAGCCCAGTTGAGCGAACACATGGCCACCGACGGGATGCCAGCCCGCTTGGCTCCCGCCAACGGCAGGTAGGCGACATCGCTGAGCACGAGTTCGGGCCGCAGGTCGGCGAGAAAACGCGCCTCGCGGTCGACCCGCGCCTCCCACTCGGCATGTTGCCGGCGATAAGCCAGGGCGGTTTCCGGAAGGTCGATGTTGACCGCGTCGTGCATCACGTAGCCGAAATCGCTGCGCTCGCTAAGGTGAGTGAAGTCCGCCGGAATGCGTGCCTGCAGGTTAGCGCTCGGCAGGCCGCTGCGGATGGTGAGGTGCAAGGCGGGCAGACGTTCGAGCAGGGCAGCGAGCACCGGGGCGACCTGCGATAGATGACCGAAGCCATGCGCGGAAACATCGACGAAAAGCCGCGGACGACGCATCGTTGGCCGAGTGGGTCAGACCAAGCGCGCCAGCATGGCTCCCGGCAGTCTCGCCGGTAGCGGAATCCATACCCGATGCCCGTGGCCGGGAGCGACGTCGATGTGGATTCCGAGCAGGTCTTCCATGCGCTCGACAGACAGCTTCCGGTTGCCGCTCGGGTGGATGATCTCCAGGCGATCGCCGACTGAAAAGCGGTTCTTGACTTCGACCAGCGCAAGCCTGCGTGCCGCGTCCCAGTCGAGCACATCGCCGACGTAAATGCTGCGCCCGGATTCGGAATGGCCGCGCAGGTAGTTCTGCGTTTCCTGCGCCTGGTGGCGCTGATAGAAGCCGTCGGTGTAACCGCGGTTGGCCAGACCCTCAAGCTCACCGAGCAGCGTGGGGTCGAAGGGGTGGCCGGCGACGGCATCGTCGATCGCCCGACGATAGGCCTGTACGGTACGCGCCACGTAGTAAGCCGACTTGGTGCGGCCTTCGATCTTCAGTGAGTCCACACCGATTTCAGTCAGGCGGTGGACGTGCTCTACTGCGCGCAAGTCCTTCGAATTCAGGATGTACGTTCCGTGCTCGTCCTCGTCGATCGGCATCAGTTCGCCCGGGCGCTCCTTTTCCTCCAGCAGGGATACGCCAGCCGCGCGGATCGCGCGCGCGCCTCCGGTCCGCACGTCGCCAAGCGCATCTTCCTCGCCGGTCCTGACCTTGTATTCCCAGCGGCACGAGTTGGTGCAGGCGCCCTGATTCGGGTCGCGATGGTTGAAGTAGCCGGAGAGCAGACAGCGACCCGAATAGGCGATGCAGAGCGCGCCGTGGACGAAGACTTCAAGCTCGACGTCCGGGCATTCCTGGCGGATCTCGGCCACTTCCTCGAGCGACAGCTCGCGCGACAGGATGATCCGCCTGATGCCAAGTTTCTGCCAGAAGCGCACGCCCGCAAAATTGACCGTGTTCGCCTGTACCGAAAGATGTATCGGCATCTCCGGCCAGGCTTCGCGAACCAAGTCGATCAGTCCCGGGTCGGCCAGGATCAGCGCATCCGGCCGCAGTGCCACCACCGGCGCCATGTCGTTCAGATAGCTGCGGATCTTGCTGTTGTGCGGCAGAACGTTGCTCACGACGTAGAGCTTCCTGCCCGCCGCGTGCGCTTCGGCGATCGCGCTGGCCAGCTCCGGCAGGCGGCCGAAGTCGTTGTTGCGCACACGCAGGCTGTAGCGCGGCTGGCCGGCATAGACGGCGTCGGCGCCGAAAGCCAGGGCCGTACGCAGCCTGGCGAGCGAACCGGCGGGCGCAAGCAACTCGGGCGAGGACAGGGCGGCAGCTTGAGGCATCCGGCGCGGGGGCGTGACAGGGTAGAATGCGGCAAGCAGAGATTCTAACCCATTAGCCCGATCGCCCCGCCATGTCCGAAGAGATCCTGATCAACTTCACTCCGCAGGAAACGCGCGTCGCGGTCACCCACCAGGGCGTCGTGCAGGAACTGCATATCGAACGCAGCGCCAGCCGCGGCTTCGTCGGCAACGTCTACGTCGGGCGTATCGTTCGCATTCTGCCGGGGATGCAGTCGGCCTTCATCGACATCGGCCTCGACCGTACGGCTTTCCTGCACGTCGCCGACATTCGCGAACCGCGTACCAGTGACGAACCGTTACGGCCGATCGAGCGCCTGCTGTTCGAAGGACAGAGCATCCTTGTGCAGGTGATCAAGGATCCGATGGGCAGCAAGGGCGCACGCCTGTCGACCCAGGTGTCGATCGCTGGCCGGATGCTCGTCTATCTGCCGCAGGACAAGCATATCGGGATTTCGCAGCGCATCGAGCGGGAATCCGAACGCGAAGCCTTGCGTGAGAAACTGGGTCGGCTGGTACCCAGCGACGAAAAGGGCGGCTTCATCGTGCGGACGATGGCGGAAAGCGCGACGGAAGGCGAACTGGCCAAGGACATCGAGTTTCTGCGCAAGATCTGGCGCGACATTCAGGTTCAGTCGACGACCGCCGCACCGCCCTCGCTGCTCTACCAGGAGCTGTCGCTGGCGCAGCGTGTGCTGCGCGATTTCGTCAATCCCGAGACGGCGCGCATCGTCATCGACTCGCGCGAGAACTTTCAGCGACTTACCGCCTTTGCCGCCGAGTACACTCCGAACGTGGGGCCGTTGCTCGAGCACTACACCGGTGAGCGGCCGCTTTTCGATCTGCATGGCGTCGAAGACGAAATCCAGAAAGCTCTCGCCCGGCGTGTCGATCTCAAGTCAGGCGGCTACCTGATCATCGATCAGACCGAGGCCATGACGACCATCGACGTGAACACCGGCGGTTTCGTCGGTGTGCGGAACTTCGACGACACCATCTTCAAGACCAATCTCGAGGCGGCTCAGACGATCGCGCGTCAGTTGCGGCTGCGCAACCTCGGCGGCATCATCATCATTGACTTCATCGACATGGAGAACGAGGAGCACCGGGCGGCGGTTCTCAGCGAGTTCAACAAGGCGCTGGCGCGCGATCATACCCGTCTGACGGTGAACGGCTTTACCGCGCTTGGCTTGGTCGAAATGACGCGCAAGCGGACCCGCGAGTCGCTGGCCCATGTCCTGTGCGAGGAATGCCCAACCTGTGGCGGCCGCGGCGAGGTGCGGACGGCGCGCACCGTGTGCTACGAGATTCTGCGCGAACTGCTGCGCGAGGCCCGTCAGTTCAACGCCCGCGAGTACCGCGTGCTCGGCAGCCAGGCGGTCATCGACCGCTTTCTCGACGAGGAGTCGCAAGGCCTGGCGATGCTTTCCGACTTCATCGGCAAACCGATCTCTCTGCAGGCCGAACCGAGCTACTCTCAGGAGCAGTACGACATCGTTTTGATGTGACGCCGCTCGGCGGCACACGTCGTCCGGCGCGGTGCAACGGCGGCGAGTGCCGCGGTAGAGGGCTCGCCACCGGGCCCCGCGCCGCATGCAGACCGAATTCCGTGGCGCTGGCGGAGCGTGCGTGCCGCAGGCGCTTGGCCTGCTTTACAAACACCCTCAGTCAATGCATCATCGGGCTGGCCGACTCGGTGTAGCCCGGACCTGTTGGTTCCAAACGCGTTGCAAAGTCCTTTTGCAGAAAAATGGCAGCCAATCCGCAACAATCTTCGCTCAGCGGCCTCGCCCGTGCGCTAGTCCAAGCTGGTCGGCTCAAAGAAGCCGAGGCGGAGACCATGCTTGCCCAGGCGACAGCCAGCAAGACGTCGCTGATCGAGCAGATGGTGGTTGCCAGGAAGGCGACCTTTCTCGACGTGGCGCGCTTCGCCGCCGACAAGTTCGGCTACCCCTTGCTTGATCTTGCCGCCATCGACGAAGCGAATCTCCAGAAGAGCGCCGTTGACCGCAAGCTGATCGCGACGCATCGCGTCGTTCCTCTGCATAAGCGCGGCAACCGGCTGGCCATTGCGATTGCCGATCCGACCAACCTGCGCGCGCTCGACGAGATTCGCTTCCAGACCGGGCTCGCGGTCGACCCGGTGATTGTCGAGGAAAACAAGCTGGCGCCGCTGGTCACCAAGCTGACGGAGTCCGTCGAGGATAGCCTGAAGAGTTTCGCCAGCGAGGACATCAACCTCGAGTTCACCGACGAGCAAGCGCAGGAAAAGGTCGACGATGCCTCCAGCCTCGAAGTCGATGACGCGCCGGTGGTCAGGTTCATTCAGAAGATGATGCTCGACGCGATAAACGACGGGGCGTCCGACATCCACTTCGAACCCTACGAAAAGAGCTATCGCATCCGCTTTCGAACCGACGGCATCCTGCGCGAAGTGGCCGCGCCGCCGCTCGTCATCAAAGACAAGATCGCTTCGCGCATCAAGGTCATCTCACGCCTCAACATCGCCGAGAAGCGAGTTCCCCAGGATGGACGCATGCGTCTGGTGCTGTCGAAGAATCGGGCGATCGACTTCCGCGTCAGCACTCTGCCGACGATGTACGGGGAAAAAATCGTCTTGCGGATTCTCGACCCGAGCAGCGCCACCATGGGCATCGACGCCCTGGGTTACGAACCGGAGCAGAAGGCGATCTTGCTGGATGCCATTCAGCGGCCCTACGGAATGATTCTGGTTACTGGCCCGACGGGTTCCGGGAAAACCGTTTCGCTGTATACCTGTCTCAACATCCTCAACCGCCCCGGGGTCAACATCGCGACGGCCGAAGACCCGGCGGAGATACCGCTGCCCGGAATCAATCAGGTCAACGTCGACGACAAGTCCGGACTGACGTTTCCGGTTGCCCTGAAGGCGTTTCTCCGTCAAGACCCCGACATCATCATGGTGGGTGAGATTCGCGACATCGAAACCGCCGAAATCGCGATCAAGGCCGCGCAGACCGGCCACATGGTGTTGTCGACCCTGCACACCAACGACGCACCGGCCACGCTGACGCGTTTGATGAACATGGGGATCCCGACCTTCAACCTGGCGTCGAGCATCCTGCTGATCACTGCTCAGCGGCTGGTTCGTCGCCTGTGCACATGCAAGAAGCCGCTCGAGACGCCGATCGAGACCCTGCTCAATGCCGGTTTCGAGGAAAGCGATCTCGACGGTAGCTGGCTTCTCTACGGCCCGGGAGGATGCGAGCGTTGCAAGGGGACCGGTTACAAAGGACGCGTCGGCTTGTACGAGGTGATGCCGGTGACCGAAGCGATTCAGCGCATCATCATGGCCAGCGGTACCGAACTCGATATCGCGATTCAGGCCCGGAAGGAAGGCGTCAACGACCTGCGCCGTTCCGGCTTGCTGAAGGTCAAGCAGGGGCTCACCTCACTTGACGAGGTTCTCGGCAGCACCAACGCTTGAAAAAGAGGGAAGCATGGCGACGGCAGTCAAATCCACCAAGAAGGCCCCGACGGAAGTCAAGGAGTACGTTTTTCTCTGGGAAGGGAAGAACAAAGCGGGCAAAATCATTCGTGGTGAGCAGCGTGCGACCAGTGTGACCGTCGTCCAGGCCACGCTGCGGCGGCAGGGGGTGTTGGTCAGCAAGATCACCAAGCAGCGTTTTCGCGGTGGGCGAACGATCTCCGAAAAGGATATCACGCTGTTTACGCGGCAGTTGGCGACGATGATGAAAGCGGGCGTACCACTCCTGCAGACATTCGAAATCGTCGGTCGTGGGCACGACAATCCGGCCGTCGGAAAACTCCTGCTGGACATCAAGTCGGACGTGGAAACCGGCAGTTCGCTGTCGCAAGCCTTCCGAAAATACCCGCTGCAGTTCGACCTCCTGTATTGCAACCTGGTCGCTGCCGGCGAACAGGCCGGTATTCTCGAAAGCCTCCTGGATCGACTGGCCACCTACAAGGAAAAGATCATGGGCATCAAGTCCAAGATCAAGGCCGCCTTGTTCTATCCGGTCGCGATCATCGTCGTTGCCTTCATCATCACGGCGGTGATCATGATCTTCGTGATTCCGGCTTTCAAGGAAGTGTTCAAGAGCTTCGGCGCCGACCTGCCGGCGCCGACGCTGATCGTGATCGGCATGTCGGACTTCGTCGTCGAGTACTGGTGGGCGCTTTTTGGAGGCATCGGCGGGTCGATCTTCGCCTTTTTTTATGCCTGGAAACGGTCGGAAGCCATGCAGATCGCTTTCGATCGACTCTTCCTCCGGCTGCCCGTTTTCGGCGACATCATCCGCAAGTCGGTAATCGCCCGCTGGTCCCGTACGCTGGCGACCATGTTTGCTGCCGGCGTGCCGCTCGTCGAGTCGCTCGAGTCGGTTGGCGGAGCGGCCGGCAACTATGTCTACAAGATGGCGACGCGGCAGATCCAGAGCGAAGTCAGTACCGGTACCAGCCTCACTTCGGCGATGCAGAACGTCGACCTGTTTCCGAACATGGTCACTCAGATGGTGGCAATCGGCGAAGAATCCGGCGCCCTCGATTCGATGCTGGGCAAGGTGGCCGATTTCTTCGAAGACGAGGTGGACGATGCCGTCGAGGCGCTGTCGAGCCTGATGGAGCCGATGATCATGGTCGTTCTCGGTGTGCTCATCGGCGGCATGGTGATCGCCATGTATCTGCCGATCTTCAAACTCGGCGCCGTCGTCGGGTAATGCCTGGCGCGCTGGTCGCCGCACTGGATCCGGCGTTTTTCGCCCTGCTGTGCGGCGTCTGTGGACTGTTGGTCGGCAGTTTTCTCAATGTCGTGATCCATCGCCTGCCGAAGATGATGGATCGCGACTGGCGAGTCCATTGCGCCGAACTCCGCGGTGAGGACTTGCCGGTACAGGAGCCTCTGTCGTTGGCCCGGCCGAACTCGCGCTGCCCTGCCTGTGGTCACGCCATCCGCGCCCTGGAGAACATCCCGGTGCTGAGCTGGATTTTTCTGCGCGGTCGCTGCTCGGCCTGTCGGGCGCCGATATCGCCCCGCTACCCGCTGGTCGAGGCGATCAGTGGCTTCGTTTGCGCTTTCGCGGCCTGGCATTTCGGCTATGGCTGGCCACTAGTCGGCGCGATGCTGCTCGTCTGGTGCCTGATCGTCCTCGCCTGCATCGACTTCGACACCTTGCTGCTGCCCGATTCGATCACCTTGCCGCTGCTCTGGACTGGCCTGTTATTCAACTTGTTCGGGATCTTTGCCGACCTCCAGTCGGCGGTGATTGGCGCGGTCAGTGGCTATCTCTCGTTGTGGCTGGTGTACTGGGTGTTCAAGCTGACGACCGGCAAGGAGGGAATGGGGTACGGCGACTTCAAGCTGCTCGCCGCACTTGGCGCCTGGTTTGGCTGGCAGATGCTGCCTTTGACCATCCTCCTGTCGTCGCTGCTGGGTGCCGTGGTCGGTATCGCGATGATCGTCGGTGCCAAGCGCGGTCGCAGTGTACCGATACCTTTCGGGCCCTACCTGGCGGCAGCCGGCGCCTTGGCACTGTTCTGGGGAAAGCCGCTGACCCGCGCCTACGTCGGCTTGCTTTAGGCTTCCCACGGGGTCGTTCGGCCCGGCTTGGATGGCGCGGATCGCCGTCCCGTTGGCGTATAATCCACTTTTTTTCCCAGCGCTTTCCGAGGGTTGGTCATGCCGATTTACGCGTATCGCTGTGCTTCCTGCGGCTTCGAGAACGATCACCTGCAAAAACTGAGCGATCCGCTGCTGCACATCTGCCCGCAGTGTGGGCAGGCGACCTATGGCAAGCAGGTGACGGCTGCCGGCTTTCAGCTCAAAGGCACGGGCTGGTATGTCACCGATTTCAAGGATCGCCAGAGCAAGGCGCCAGGCGCCAAGGAGCCCGGTGCGTCCGAGCAGGCGGCGAGCACCGAGAAGGTCGCTGGCACCGAGAAGACCGCGAGCACCGAGAAAGCCGAAAGCACGGAAAAAGCTCCGGCGACCGCTTGCGCGACAGGAGCTGGCGCGTGCGCCGACAGTTGATCAAGCGTTATTTCATCACCGGTCTGCTGATCTGGGTGCCATTGGCGATTACCGCCTGGGTGCTGACGCTGATCGTCGGTACGATGGACCAATCGCTGCACCTTTTGCCGGCCGCGGTTCACCCGCGCAACCTTCTCGGTTTCGACATTCCGGGGGTGGGTGCCGTGCTGACGCTTTTGGTCATCATCGTCACCGGCGTGCTGGCGGCCAACTTCATCGGTCAGCGGCTGGTCGTCTGGTGGGAGCGGTTGCTGGCCCGCATCCCGGTGGTCAACTCGATCTACAACAGCGTCAAGCAGGTTTCCGACACCCTTTTTTCGTCATCGGGCAACGCCTTTCGCAAGGCGCTGCTCATCGAATATCCGCGTCGCGGTACATGGACGATTGCCTTTCTGACCGGCGTTCCGGGTGGCGAGGTGCTGCGCCATCTCGAAGGGGAGTACGTCAGCGTCTACGTGCCGACGACGCCCAACCCGACTTCCGGCTTTTTCCTGATGTTGCCGCGAAAAGAAGTGATCGAGTTGGAGATGAGCGTCGATACGGCGCTGAAATACGTGATCTCGATGGGTGTCGTGGCGCCGGTGCTGCGCCCCGCCGGTCGTGCGGCCATCAACCAACGGAACTAACCTGGGAAGAAGCATGCGCACTCACTATTGCGGGCAAATCAGCTCACAGAACATCGGCCAGGAGGTGACGCTTTGCGGCTGGGCGCATCGTCGCCGCGACCACGGAGGGGTGATTTTCGTTGACCTGCGCGACCGCGAGGGGATCGCGCAGGTGGTCTGCGACCCGGATCGCCCTCTTACGTTCAGGACCGCCGAATCGGTGCGCAGCGAGTTCTGCCTGCGCGTCAGCGGCAAGGTCCGGGCGCGCCCCGAGGGTACGGTCAACAGCCAGCTCGCCAGCGGTGAAGTCGAGATTCTCTGCTACGAAATGGAGGTTCTCAACCCGTCGGCGACGCCACCGTTTCAACTCGACGAGGAGAACCTGTCGGAGAACACGCGGTTGTTGCATCGGGTGCTCGACCTGCGCCGCCCGCAGATGCAAGAGAAGCTGCAGTTGCGTTACCGGACGGCGCGTGCTTTCCGCCGCTTCCTAGACGCCGCCGGCTTCGTCGACATCGAAACTCCGATGCTTACGCGGAGTACGCCCGAGGGCGCGCGCGATTATCTGGTTCCGTCGCGGGTTCATCCGGGCCAGTTCTTTGCGCTGCCGCAATCCCCGCAGCTTTTCAAACAGTTGCTCATGGTTGCCGGTTTCGACCGCTATTACCAGATCGTCAAGTGTTTCCGCGACGAGGACTTGCGCGCCGACCGTCAGCCCGAGTTCACTCAGGTCGATATCGAAACGTCGTTCATGGACGAAACGGCGATCATCGAGCTGATGGAGGAACTGATTTGCCAGGTGTTCCGGGAAGCGATCGGTGCCGAACTGCCGGCGCCTTTTCTACGTCTGTCGTATGCGGAGGCCATGGCACGTTACGGCTCGGACAAGCCCGATCTGCGTGTCACTCTCGAACTCGTCGATGTCGCCGATGTGCTGCGGGATGTCCCGTTCAAGGTCTTTGCCAGTGTTGCCAACAGCGAAGGCGGACGGGTTGCGGCGTTGCGTATTCCGGGTGGCGCCAGTCTGACCCGCAGCGAGATCGACGCTTACACCCAGTTCGTCGGGATCTACGGTGCGAAGGGCTTGGCTTACATCAAGGTCAACGACGCGACACAACTCAACGAAAAGGGTCTCCAGTCGCCGATCGTAAAAAATTTGCACGCCGCGGCGCTACAGGCCATCGTCGAGCGAACCGGCGCCCAGTCGGGCGACTTGTTGTTTTTTGGTGCCGACAAACGCAAAGTGGTCAATGATGCGCTGGGCGCTCTGCGCGTCAAGATCGGGCACGAGAAAAACTTCGTCAATGGCCATCCCTGGGAGCCTGTCTGGGTGGTCGATTTTCCGATGTTCGACTACGACGCGGAAGAGCAGCGCTGGACGGCCTGCCATCACCCCTTCACCAGTCCGAAAGACGAACACCTGGCCCGTCTCGAGACTGACCCCGGGAATTGTTTGGCGAAGGCTTACGATCTCGCGCTGAACGGTTCCGAACTCGGCGGCGGCTCGGTGCGGATTCACCGTGCTGCGGTGCAGGAGAAGGTATTCAAGGCGCTCGGTATCGGCGAAGAAGAAGCGCAGCAGAAGTTCGGTTTCCTGCTCGAGGCACTCAAGTACGGGGCGCCGCCGCACGGTGGCTTGGCGTTTGGTCTGGACCGCATCGTCGCGATGCTGGCCGGTGCCGAGTCCATTCGCGACGTGATCGCCTTCCCGAAGACCCAGCGTGCCCAGTGTTTGCTGACCGAGGCGCCGAGCGGCGTGGACGAGAAGCAACTGCGCGAACTGCACATTCGCCTGCGCCAGAAAGTTTCCACGCAGGTCGAGATCGGCAAGGAATAGTTGAGACGATGGCCAGGCGTGCCGAGATTCTCAGGTTCTTCTTACTCGCCGCGCTGGTCGCGCTGTTTGGCCTGGCAGGCGCGACGTCGGCACGCGAGAGCCAGTTCCTGCGGAGCATCGCTTACGCCGATCTGCCGCCGGAAGCCCAGCAGACTTTGCTTCTGATCCAGCAGGGTGGTCCGTTTCCGTATCCGCGTAAGGATGGCGCGACCTTCGGGAATTTCGAGCGACGTCTTCCCTGGCAGCCGCGTGGCTATTATCGAGAGTACACGGTACCGACACCCGGTAGCCGCGATCGCGGTGCGCGGCGGATCGTTGCTGGCCAGGGCAGCGGCGGCGACGTGGCCACATCCGGGGAGTACTACTACACCAGCGATCATTACCGCAGCTTCCGCCGCATACGCCAACAGCCGTGAGCCAGACGACTCTACAGACACTGCTTGGTGACGCCCGTTTGGCGGGTGTTTACCATCTTCCGGAAAGTGGCCGGCTGGCCGTCAGGCAAGCTGCCGAGGCCGTGGGGCTGGCTTGTTTCGAGATCGATTTTCACGATGCCCAGCGGATCGACGTCGCTTTGGCCGAACTGGCGAGCGCCCTCGACTTTCCCGCCTGGTATGGCAATAACTTCGATGCCCTCAAGGATTGCCTGACCGACTTTTCCTGGTGTGAGGCAGCGGGTTACGTGCTCATCGTCGCGCACGCCGAGAATCTTCACGCCAAGGCACCGGCCGCTTTCCAGCTTCTCAACCAGGTGTTCGCCGCCGCAATTGGCGAATGGCAAGCGCAGGAAGTGCCACTGTGGGTATTCTATGACTTGCGCGCGGACGGACTAGCGACACTGCCGACCTTGACATGACGCAGTTCAAGCGGCCGGTCTCGGTTCTGGTGGTGATTCACACGCCGGACTTGCAGGTGTTGCTTCTGGAGCGCGCCGCACACGCGGGCTATTGGCAGTCGGTAACGGGTAGCCAGGAGGACGGTGAAACCCTACCGGCCACGGCCATTCGCGAAGTGGCGGAAGAAACCGGGATCAGGGCGGCGCTGGACGATCTGTGCCAATGGGAGGTGACCAATCGCTACGAGATCTTCGCCGAGTGGCGCCACCGCTACGCCCCGGGTGTCCTGTACAACACCGAGCACGTCTTCTCGCTACAGCTTCCAGCCAGCCGGCCGGTGACAATCGCGAGCGCCGAACATCTCAATTTCTGCTGGCTACCCTGGCGCGAAGCGGCGGCGAAGTGCTTCTCGTGGAGCAACCGGGACGCCATTCTCATGCTGCCGGAGATGACGGGTCGGCCGCCGCGCTGAGTCGTTTCCCCAGGCACACGGGCAATAGCAGCCGGCGCCCGTTTCCTGGGTCGGGCTCAACAGCGGCCTTTCCATGCACCAGCAGGAAGCCAGCCCGGCGGCTGCCGCGCAGACGAAGGACGCGCCACAAGCGGCGCACACGGTGCTAAGGCCGGCCGCTTCGGCCTTCATACCGGCACCGCGCTTTTGGCCAGCAGACCTTCCTCGACCCAACGGCGGAGCAGCGTCGCTGCCGCCATCGCCGGTTCGGGCTCACCCGCCTTGGCAAGCGCGGCGCACCAGTGCGCAAAGTTTTCACTTTCTCCCAAGGCGCGCAGGGCGGCCGCTTCGCCGGCCTCGGCCGAGCGCCAGCAGCAGTCGAGGGCCGGACGCCAGATCAGAAGGGCATGTTCCTGAATCTGGGGTTCTTCGGTCCTGGCCTCGGCATCGTCGTTGAGGGCTTTCCAGAGGGGCTCGACTGCCCAAGTCAGATCAAGTATTTGCAGCGACGGCATGAGGTGGAAGCGATGTTCCGGCCACTCGTCGGCGTGCAGCGCGGCAAGGTCCGGGAGCTTGGTCGCGGCGCTGTCGGCGGCGTCGAAGGCGGCGCGCATCGCCCAGTCCATGCGTGCCAGATCGAGCAACGCCGGGTGCCCGACACGCTCCGGAAAACGAGCAATAAAGTCGGTCAGCGAGTCGCCGAACCAGCGGATAGAGCGGAAACGCGACGGGTGTTCTCGGATGTAGGCGCCTGCCAGGGTCGAGAAAGCGTCGTCGCCGAGCGCCCGATGCAATACCGGGAAATTGTCGCGCAGGGCGGCCGCCAGGCGGGAGCGGTAGGCCTGAAGGTACAAATCGAAACCGCCAGCCAGTCCTTCCTCCTCGCCGGCAAACAGGTCCGGCAGCGGATTCCCGCCCAGAACGGCCTCCTGAAAACGCCGTTGCAGCTCAGCAAGCACCATCACGCGGCACGCTTCCTTTCGTTCAGGGCGGCTTGGGCGACCGAGCGTGCCACATCGAGCTCGTCTATCAGCTCGTGCAAGGGCGGAATATTGTCGTCACGCTCGATCATCGTCGGGAGCCTACCCAGTCGTCGGACAGTGTAGGCATACAAATCCCAGACCGCTTCGCAGATCGGATGGTCGTGCGTGTCGATGATGTACTGGCCATGATCCTCGTGGCCGGCGAGGTGAATCTGGCGAACGGCCGAGGCCGGCATGGCGTCGATGAAGTCCTGCGCATCAAAGCCGTGGTTCACGCTGCTGACGTAGACGTTGTTGACGTCGAGCAGCAATTCGCAGCCGGTACGACTCACCAGCTCGCGAATGAATTCCCACTCGCTCATTTCGTCCGCGCGGTAGCGCACGTAGCTGGAAACGTTTTCGATTACCAGAGCCCGGCCGAGAACATCCTGCACCTGCGCGATGCGTGGTGTCAAATGCTGCAGTGTCGCCACGTTGTAAGGCAAAGGCAGCAGGTCGTGCAGATTCAGCGAGCGCGTTCCCGTCCAACAGAGATGGTCCGACACCCAGGCCGGCTCGATACGGTCGGCGAGCCTCCTGAGTTGTCGCAGGTAGTCAGTGTCGAGCGCGTCACTGCTGCCAATCGACAACGAAACGCCGTGCATCACCATCGGATAGTCCTGGCGAATCGATTCGAGAAAGTGAAGGGGCTTACCGCCGTCTACGAGATAGTTTTCAGAGATCACCTCAAGCCAGTCCACCCGTTGGCGGGTGGCGCGGAAATCGCCATAGTGCTCGCTGCGTAACCCCAGGCCAAAGCCCTCGATGGTGCTGCTCACGGCGTCTTTCTCCTTCGCACGTCTTAATCATCGCGTGTCGCGTTCGACGGTCCTCGCGCCGGTACGCACCCGCTACGTAAGACTCCCAGGCAGGCTCCTCGTGGGCGGCGGCTCTGACCAATGCGACAACTTCCGCACTGTCGTCCGGCGTCACCGCTGTGTTGTCGCGCGGTGCCGCCGGACGACAAGGAAGAGTCTACTTCACTACCTTGCCTCCGGCGTCGGTGCATTCCTTGGCGCTGGCCTTGACGACCCAACCCTGACCTTTGCAGGCATTCATCCCCTTGCATTCGCTCTTGGCGGTCTTGCACTCGGAAGTGCCCTTGCACGAGTTGATTCCCGCACAGTGGACGGCGCCGCCTTCGGCCGCGCTGACGGTGGGTGCGACGAGAGTGCCAGCGGCGAACAGGGCGGCAGCGGCGGCGGCAATAGCGAAACCAGGCAGTTGAGTTGACATGTCGTTTCTCCTTTGATTGGGGTTGGGTGGTGTCAAGGCGCTTGCGGCTGCAGCGGTTTCCCTGACCTTGCTTAGACGCGGCCGAGTGGCAATTACTTACAGACACGACAAAAAAAGTTGCCCGTCCCGTTCGCTCGGCGAGCGAACTTATTTCACTGTTGGCACTCTCAGGCGGTGAGTGCTAAAATTTATTTGCTAACCTGTAGGAGAAATCGATCCAAATGACGCAAGCCATGGCTTTGCCGACGGTGTCCGCAGTCGGCAGTATCGATGCCTATATCCAGGCGGCCAGACAGTTTCCCATGCTGACGCAGGAGGAGGAGTTTCGTCTGGCAACTCGCTTCCGCGAGGAGAGCGACCTTGACGCCGCGCGGCAACTGGTTCTTTCACACCTCCGTCTGGTGATTTCGATCGCACGAGGTTACCTCGGTTATGGGTTGCCGCATGCCGACCTGATCCAGGAGGGCAATATCGGATTGATGAAGGCCGTGAAGCGCTTCGACCCGGCGCATGGCGTGCGCTTGGTTTCTTTCGCGATCCACTGGATCAAGGCCGAAATCCACGAGTATGTCCTGAAGAACTGGCGGATGGTCAAGCTGGCAACGACCAAGGCGCAGCGTAAGCTGTTTTTCAACCTGCGCAGCATGAAAGAGAACGGCGAGGCGCTCAGTCCGGTACAGGTCGCGGACATTGCCCACCGTTTATCCGTCAAGCCGGACGAAGTCAGTGAAATGGAGGCCCGCCTGTCGGGCCACGACGTGGCTCTGGACGGCGACTCGGACGACGAAGAGGCCTTTGCCCCGATCGCCTATCTCGCCGACACCTCCAGCGAACCTGGGCAGGTGCTCGCGACGCGGGCACGCGAACGCTTGCAGCACGACGGTCTGCAAAGTGCTCTGGCACGGCTTGATCCGCGCAGCCGCCGGATCGTCGAGGCACGCTGGCTGACCGACGACGATCCTGCCACCCTGCACGAACTGGCGGCTGAGTTTGGCGTCTCGGCGGAGCGCATACGCCAGGTCGAGGCCAAAGCGCTGGTGAGGATGCGCGCCAGCTTGGCGCCGCTGGTTGCCGAAGTGTGACTCGGCAGTGACGGGACAATGCGCCAAAGGCCGGTTCGTCCGGCCTTTTTCTTGTCGTTGTTCGCTGCAACAAGGCTCCCCGGAGCGATTGCCGTGCCGCGCTTGGAGGGCGCGTCAAATGGTCGCGGACGTCGATGTTGCGGAGCACCATCGACGTTCCTTAAGGCGAATGCAATCATAATGTTACCCCGACTTCTTGCCAACAAACCGCGTTTTTATGTTACTCTTGCTGTCTCGATACCTTGATTTGCGTCAAGTTCAGCCGGGCGGGGCGGGATGTCCGGTCATTCGGGGGAGATTGATGAGCCTGGTGGCAGCACAAACGCTTGCGGGCAGAACGTGGGTGGCCCGGCCGAACCACTCTCTTTCGGTGGCGGGGCGAAAGCGCCTGTTTCTCTTCACGGCGGTGGTATCCGGGGGGATCGCTTGCGTTTTTTCGTTTTTTGGTGCCTGGCCGGTGATTCCGTTCGCCGGACTGGAACTTGCTTTTCTGTGGTGGGCGCTGCGCCGCACTGAGTCGGCGGCCGACGACTTCGAGAGGATAACCCTCGAGTCAGGGCAGCTGACCATAGAAACGCGTCGCGGCACGCAGGTGGAGCGCCACGAGTTCCAGCCGTACTGGGCGCATTTGCAGTATGTCAAGCCCCCGGGGCAGAACTGCCATCGCTTGCTGATCCGCTCGCATGGCAAAGAAGTCGAAGTGGGCAGCCTGTTGACCGAAGAGCAGAAAATGGCGCTCGCCGAAGAGCTGAAACAAAATCTGGGTGCCGCTTAACCCCGACCAAATACTCCAAGGAGACAAATTGAAGATCCTTAATCGTTTCTGCCAGCGGGTGGGTATTTCGTTTCCAGTTCTGCTCGTGGCAGTGCTCCCATCACTTGCGCTTGCCGATTACAGCTGGAACTTCCCCAAGCCGGTCACGCCGCTCGCCCGTGACACGCTCGAGATTCACAATCACTTCATGATCGTCATCACGATTCTGTTCGTCGTGGTTTTCGGCATCATGATCTATTCGATG
>NZ_JAPUVI010000085.1 GCF_029255285.1 Accumulibacter sp. | reverse complement strand
ACTTCGATTTCCACATACACCTCCTTCGTGATCATCGGCGCCTCAAGAAATCGCCGATCTTCTCAGTTCGGTGTATCAACTTTCAATCGTTGCGCTGTATCAATTTACTTCCGTTGCTGACACGGTCGAGAAAATCGCGCCAATGGACCTCGGCCTCGGACAGGGCGACCGAGGCGCCCAGCACCCGGCGCCTGCCATCGGTAGTCATGCCGACGGCGACCAACAAAGCGCAATCGACCAGACGCCCGGCCTCGCGTACTCTCTCGTAGCGGGCATCGAGAAAGAGGTAGGGAGTTTCGTCGAGCGGTCGCTCGCGCCAAGCGGCCAGACCGGCATCGAGTTGCTCGGCGGCACGGCTGACCTGGGTGGAGGAGATCGACACCTGCGGGCCGAGCAGCTTCACCAGGATGTCGGTAACCTTGCGCGTCGAGACGCCCTGCACGTACATCTCGGCCAGCGCGATGTTGAGCGCCTGCTCGGTACGCGTGCCTTTCTCCAGCGCGCTGGAGTAGAAGCCGCCATTGCGCACCTGGGGTACGGCAAAGGTCAGTTCGCCGACGCGGGTCATGACGGTCTTTGGCTTGAAGCCATTGGCCTAATCGGCGCGTTCCGTGGTGCGTTCGTGAGGCTGGGCATTGAGAAAGTGGGCGCGTTCGATTTTGCTAGCTTCGTTAACCAGAATGCGCAGGGCTTCGCCGGCGCCATCGAGGCCGTTCGCCAGCAAGGCCGCAAAAGCGGCGTCCAAGGGGTGATGTTCTACACGCATTGCCATGTTGTCGACTCCTTCGTGGGTGCGGATAAAAATACCCCGAAGAAATCGCCTGCGGGAAAGGCCTGCCGGGGTCGCGCCGCGGTGCTGGGCCGTCCTCCGCTCTTCGGGCGCGTCGCGCCCTCATCGCTACGGCCAGCCCAGCACCGCAAAACCAGAAAACTACGAATTTACAGAAAGCATGTTGCACCAACTCAAAAACCCTGAGCTCCGGGCCGGTCAGCACAAACAAGGCTACCCTGCTCGAAAAGGCCCTGGTGTTCATGAATGGCTTGACCCGGTTGCCGGAAAAGGTTCGAGCCTATTTCAGGCACCCCGCCGCGCTTTACGCGGCGTCGTGAATTATAGGGCCGGGTAATAACTGCGCCAGATTTCGGCGATTGCTACCGCCAGTGAGGCGCGACCCAGTATCGCTCGCATCTTCTCCAATTCTCAGCGCGCACAACCCTCCAAAAGAGCTCAATCTTCCATGCACAGCGACACTGGCCAATGCTCGATGCGCCGTGTCAAAGAACGTAAAGCAGGATGGCAAAGTAGTGTGCCGTACTGCCACCCATCACGAACAGATGCCAAACTCCGTGTGCGTGGGTCAGCCGTGTGTCGAGCACGTAAAAGACGATGCCGACCGTGTACAGCACGCCGCCCACCGCAAGCCAGACGAAACCGGCAACTCCAAGCGCCTGTAAAAGCGGAAGTAAAGCGACCAGAATCACCCAACCCATCAACAAATAGATCACCATTGAAAGGATTCTCGCCTTGCCGAGCGGCCAAAGCTCCTGCAAGCTACCGATCACCGCCAGCCCCCAAACCACGCCCAATAGCGACCATCCCCACGGACCGCGTAGCGTAACCAAACAAAACGGCGTGTAGCTGCCGGCAATCAACAGATATATTCCCTGGTGGTCCAGGGTACGCAGGATATCTTTGGCACGCCCACGAAGGCTGTGGTACAGCGTCGAAAAGCTGTAGAGAAGGACGAGTGTCAAACCATAGATCGAAACGCTGACGATCCTCCACGGGTCGCCTCCGAGTGTCGCCAGAACCACCAGAACGATCACACCGGCGAGCGCCAATACGGCGCCGACCAAATGAGTCCAGGCGTTGAGTTTTTCTCCGTAGTACATACGTCATCGGCCTTGAGCACATGGGCCGCCCGGCCCGAAACCCAGCTCGGCAGGTATGCCGAATTGCCGGACAGCAGTGCATTGTGTCACGGAATCCGGTGGCGCCAAGCAAGCAGGGCGGCTGGTGCGACCAAGGGACGTCCTCCACGGCGCCGCGAGTTGTTGAAGGAGCAAGTTCGCGCTGCCCTGTGCAAACCTTGGGGGTGTCAGCCACAGCGGCAGGCGCAAGCTCCTTGGCGACCGTCGGCAAAACCGCAGCCAACGCGTCCGGCCTCGACCAGCGACAACCCTGCTTGGAGAGCCACCCGTCGCGGCGTCGTTGAGGTATAGTGTCACCTGATGGTCAGACATGCTGCGTCAGCCTGTGCCCGCGACAGGCCAGCCGGCAATAACGAACAACGATGCCTCCTGACTTCATCTTGACGAGACAACCGGCCCCCTCCACCGACCCATTTCGCGTCCCGTGGACCAGCGACTTCGTCGAAGATGAGTACGGCATATCGATCTCCCTGGAAGTGGCCAAGGTGCGTCAGGTTTTTCGCTGGTTGCCGCCGGGACGCTTCCTGATGGGATCACCGGTCGACGAGCCCGAACGGGGAAGTGTCGAGACCTTGCACGAAGTCACGCTGAGCCACGGCTTCTGGCTCGCCGATACCGCCTGTACCCAAGCGTTCTGGATGAGTGTCTGGCCAGTCAACCCGAGCCACTTCCAGGACGACGTCCAGAACCCGGTCGAGAATGTCGCCTGGCACGACGCACAGCGCTTCATCGCCGAGCTGAACAGGCGACTGCCCGGGCTGGATAGCCGCCTGCCAAGCGAAGCCGAATGGGAGTACGCCTGTCGGGCCGGCACCCAAACGCCGTTTTCTTTTGGCCAACAGATCACCACCGAGCAGGTGAACTACCACGGAGCTTACCCCTACGCTGGCGGAGAAAAAGGCAGCCATCGGCAGGGTACCGTACCTGCCGCTTCGTTGCCGGCCAACGCCTGGGGCCTTCACGAGATGCACGGTAACGTCTGGGAATGGTGCGCCGACTGGTATGCCGACTACCCCTCGGCGGCGCAGACCGACCCCCGTGGCCCGACGTTCGGCAAGATGCGGGTACTCCGCGGCGGCACTTGGAGCGACCCAGCACGTTATGCGCGATCAGCCACCCGCAGCCGCATTGAGCCCGTCTACCGGCCGCTGAGCACTGGTTTTCGGCTGGCACTGGGATACCGTTGAGCGGAATACAAGGGGCACTATCGGTACGGCAGTGCATGGGCGGGCCGATCGAACCCGCGTCCAGTCACTGAAGCTCGCGCAACAACGCCGCCCAATTCACCGCCCGCCGACTTGCCGGCCGACCCCGGCAGAGGGAATTAGTGGTACGGCACGAGCGCCTACTTACGCTCGCTTCTTGGGCGACAGCGAGTCGGACTCCTCACGCAGACGTTGCTCGAGACTTTCGAGCAGACCATTGGCGGCATCCTCGACCATATCCAGCACCAGATCGAAGCCATGTCCGAGACCATAGTAGGGATCGGGAACTTCGTCATCGTCGAAGTTCTTGGAGTAGCTCATGAACAAGCCCAAACGGTCCTGCTTGTCGGGCGGGCAGACACGTCTGAGGACATCGAGGTTGTTCTGATCCATCGCCAGGATCAGGTCAAAATACTCCATGTCCTGCGCTGCCACCTTGCGCGCCCGCATGTCCGAGAGATCGTAGTTGCGGCTCGCCGCGGCACGCTGCGTGCGTTGGTCGGGCGCCTCGCCGACATGATAGCCATGCGTACCGGCCGAATCGACTTCAATTCTGTCGTCGAGGCCCTTCTGCCGCAGAATGTGCCGAAAGACGCCCTCGGCGGTCGGCGAGCGGCAGATGTTTCCCATGCAGACGAATAGAACCTTGATCACCTTCGGTCTTCCAGATACGTTCATTGCTCTGCTTGTGCTCCAGCTTCCACCGGTGGGCAACGGTCTCGAGTCATCGAGGGCTTGTCCCCGAGGCAAGCCAGCGCGGCGCCGGCTGCGAGGCTACCATCATCCGTCGAAAAGACGCTCAGCGCAACTGGGCAAGCCGGAGCGGGTTGGCGAATTGGCCGCCACCAGAGGCTTGCCAGCCGGAGTACTGTAGCGCCCGGCAAGCGATCGGGAAAGGTCGCGGTCAGCGGCTACGGCCTGAAGGCCGTGCCCTGACTCCGGATTTCAGTGCTCCGCTCTTGGTCGGTCTGGCCCCGGCCTTCCTTTCGCCACTCCCCTTGGCGCTGCGCGTTCTTACTTTGTTTTCCGGCGGCTGCCCCCGGCCGAGTTCCGGTTTTCGATCGGCAAAAGGATTGTTGGAAACGTTGAACTGGATCCGCAAAGGCGTTCCCTGCAACTTGAAGACCTCGCGAAACGTGTGTTCGAGGTAGCGGCGATACGATTCGGGTACCTTGTCCAGGGCGTTGCCGTGAATGACGATGAGCGGCGGGTTGCGACCACCCTGATGCGCATAGCGGAGCTTCGGCCGAAACAGTCCGCTGCGCGGCGGCGCTTGCCTGGCGACCGCCTCGTTCAGCGTACGCGTCAATTGCGGCGTCGGCAGGTCGGTGGTAGCCGCCTGGTAGGCCGCGTCGACCGAGCGGAAAAGGGACTCGAGACCCTGGCCTTCGAGCGCCGAGACATAGTGAAACCGGGCAAAATCGATGAAGCCGAGTTGACTTTCCAGCGATTCCTTGATCTGCGCCCTGAGATAGGGGTCGAGCCCATCCCACTTGTTTACCGCGACCACCAGCGCCCGCCCCGACTCGCGGACAAAAGCTGCGATATGGGCGTCTTGTTCGGCAATGTCCTGACGCGCGTCGAGCACCAGGACCACTACCTGCGCCGCCTCGATCGCCTGCAACGTCTTGATCACCGAGAACTTCTCGACGGCCTCGAAAACCTTGCCACGACGACGCAGACCGGCGGTATCGACGAGGGTGTAGCGGCGGCCGGCGCGCTCGAAGTCGACTTCGATCGCATCCCGTGTCGTCCCCGGTTGGTCGAAAGCGATGACCCGTTCTTCGCCGAGCAGCGCGTTGACCATCGTGCTCTTGCCAACGTTGGGCCGCCCGACGATGGCCACCTTGATGATCTCGCTCACCGACTCGCTCTCGGCGACTTCCGCCATGGGCTCGAGGGCCAGATCGACCAGCTCCCGTACGCCATCCCCGTGCGCCGCCGAGATCGCCAGCGGCTCGCCCAGCCCCAGTTCGTGGAAATCGGAAAGGACCACCCCGAGGTTCATGCCCTCTGATTTATTGACCGCCACCAGGACTCGCCGCCCTGCCCTGCGCAAGCGCTTGGCGATTTCCTTGTCGAGCGCGGTGAGGCCACTACGCCCGTCGACGACAAGAATCACGACGTCGGCCTCGTCGATCGCTTGTTCGGTCTGACGCGCCATCTGGTGCATGATGCCGTCTTTGGCCAGCGGCTCGAAGCCGCCGGTGTCGACTACGAAATAGGGTTTGCCGCCCAGGCGTCCGTGCCCGTAGTGCCGGTCGCGCGTCAGGCCTGGCAGATCGGCGACGAGGGCGTCGCGAGTCCGAGTCAATCGGTTGAAAAGGGTGGATTTCCCGACGTTCGGCCGCCCGACGAGGACGATGCTGCTTTTCATTGCGCCTCGATCGCCAGTACGCGCCCGTTGCGCGTCTGCACGACGAGGGCGTTGCTGCCGAAGGGTCGCAGGGGGGCTTGAATCGGGCTGCCGTCGGTGTTCAGGCGAGCGGCGAAGGATCCGTCATCCCGGCTCAGGAAATGAACCACGCCTTGCACGTCGCCGACGACGACGAGGTTGCGGCGCACCAGCGGCGCCGTCAGCTTGCGCAGAAACAGTCTGTCCTGTTTCCAGATACTGGCACCGCTGGCCTTGTCGAGCGCATGCACGGCGCCCTTGTCGTCCGTCACATACACGTAGCGGCTGTCGATCGACAACCCGGCGGCACTCGAAATGTCGCGCCCCCAGATCAGGTTTCCATTACCCAGGTCAAAGCACGAAACACGCCCCTGGAAGGCAGCGGCGCAAATCATCCGCCCGTCGATCACAGGAACACTGGTCACGTCGGCCACTCGGTCGAGTTCGGTGGCGCCCTTGGGCAGGGCAACCGTCCCTTCCCACAGCGGCGCACCGTTGTCGGCGCTCACCGCGAGCAGCTTGCCGCCGGGAAAACCGACGAAGACATAACGCTCCACGATCAACGGACTGGCCGTCACGCGCAGTGACAGCGGCGTCGCCGGCCGCTGGTAGATCCACTTGCGCTTGCCGTCGACAATGTCATAGGCGGCGAGACGATGATCCCCGCTGCGCACTACCACGATGCTCGCGCCAACCGCTGGCGGCGATATGATTTCGCTGCTCGCCCGGGATTTCCAGAGCAGTTTGCCATCGGCCGCATCAAAGGCGAGCAGATCCCCTTTGGCCGTCCCCACCGCGACCAGTCGCCCGTCCGCGCCGACCCCACCGGAAAGCCGCTGTTCGGCCTTGACTCGCCAGACCGGCTGGCCGTCGTCGAGGCGCATGATCGTTCCGTCGCCGGCCGCCGCGTAGACCGAGCTACCGACGACAGCAGGAGTAAAGGCGTTGTCGTCACTCCTGCCGACGCTCTCCTGCCACTGCACGCGCGCTTCGGCGGTCGTCTCGATGGCCCGGAGTTCCGCCATCTTCGGCCCGCTGCCGGAAAACGGATTGAGCGCATCGAGTACCGAACAGCCAGCCACCAGCAGCGGCAGAAATACGACGAGCAGAAAACGGTTCATCAGTTGCTCTCCGCAAGCGCGTCGAGCTTCTGCTGCAGCATCTCGCGATAGGCGGCGTTCGCCTGCCGATCCTGCAACGTGTTCTTGCCCTTGCCACCGGGCTCCGATTCGTCCAGCTTGGCCAAGGCCGCCTGGTACGCGGCGCGTGCTTCGCCATTCTTCGCCTGGGCGCTGAGAATGTCGCCCCGACTGTCGAGAAAGCGCGCCGCGAAGCCGGCTGTAGCGCTCCCGTCGAGTTGCTTCAGTGCTTCGTCGTAGGCCTTTTCGTCGAGCAGCAGCGCCGCCAGACGCAAGCGTGCCACATCGCGCAGTTCGGCTTTGCCGTTCTCGGCCACCCAGACCAACTGCAGTTTCGCGGTCTTCGCGTCGCCCGCATCGGACATCGCCTTGGCGGCGGTCAGCGCGGCCATCGGAGCGTAGGCGGTACGACCGAATTTCTCCAGCAGTTCACCGGCTGTCGCTTTGATACGCGGCAAATCGTTTTCCCGTACGGCTTTCTGCAGGACGCCGAAGATCATGGATGCCTGTGCGGCCTGGTTGCGCTGGTACCAGTTCCAGCCCTGCCAGGCGATGACGCCAATCGAAACGACGGTCACGATAGCCAGCAGCAGGTTACCGTACTGCTTCCACCATGCCTTGATTTCGGCGATCTGTTCCTGTTCCTCGAGGTCGTAGGTAGCCATGACTATTCTTCCCAATCCACAATGTGACTCATGATGGCATCGGCGACACCGTCTACACGAACCCGCCGCTGCTCGCCCGTTTGCTGACCCGGTGTACGCAGAAGTTTCAGCGTCACTTCACCGGCGTTGGCTTCGTCATCTCCGACGATGATGGCGAAACTGGCCCCCGAAGCGTCGGCTTTTTTCATCTGCGCCTTGAAGCTGCCACCACCGCAGTGAAACAGGACATCGATTCCCTGGTCGCGCAGACTTTCGGCGACCCGAACGGCGAGGCGTGAAGCAGCCGTTCCCTGATGCACCACATAGACATCGACCGCCGCCGCTTTGGCTTCACCGCCCGCCTCGCGAATCAGCGCGATCAGCCGCTCGACACCCATCGCAAAGCCGCAGGCCGGCGCCGGCTTGCCGCCCAGTTGCTGCACCAGGCCATCGTAACGACCGCCGGCGCAAACCGTTCCCTGCGCGCCGAGACGATCGGTCACCCACTCGAAAACCGTCAAGTTGTAGTAATCGAGGCCACGTACCAGTCGCGGGTTGATGGTGAATGGCTGGCCGACGTCGCGCAGCACCTGCTGCACTCCGTCGAAATGCGCCATCGACTCCCTGCCGAGGTGGTCTAACAGTTTCGGCGCGCCGGCGATAAGCTCCTGCAAGGCGGGGTTCTTGCTATCCAGGATGCGCAGCGGGTTGGTGTGCAAGCGTCGACGGGCATCGTCGTCGAGCAGATCGCGGCAACGTTCGAAGTAGTCGATCAGCTCGGCACGGTGGCGTGCCCTTTCGGCCGGCTCGCCCAAGGTATTGATCTGCAGCGCGATGCCGTCCAGCCCGAGGTCGTTCCACAGGCGGGCACCCATCAGAATCTGCTCGGCATCGACATCGGGGCCAGCAAAGCCGAGAGCTTCGACACCGACCTGGTGGAACTGCCGGTAGCGCCCTTTCTGTGGACGCTCGTGACGGAACATCTGGCCGAAGTAATACAGCCGCTGCGCCTGCTGGGCCATCAGGTTGTGCTGGATAGCGGCGCGTACACAGCCGGCCGTACCTTCGGGGCGGAGCGTCAATGGCTCGCCATTGAGGCTGTCGACAAAGGAATACATCTCCTTTTCGACGATGTCGGTGACTTCGCCGATCGCACGCTTGAAAAGCGGTGTCGGCTCGACGACCGGCAAGCGGATCGGGCGATAGCCGTAGCTCTTGAGCCATGAACGTATGGTCTCCTCGAACACCTCCCAGAACTCCGCTTCATCGGGCAAGATGTCGTTCATTCCGCGCACGGACTGGATTTTCGCAGCAGTCATTGGGCAGCCGACTTTCCCCGGTAAGTACGTGCCACGTAGGATTCGACGATGGCGATGAATTCCTCGGCGATGCGGTCGCCGCGCAGGGTGACCGTCTTCACGCCGTCCTCGAAGACCGGTGCGGCCGGGGCCTCTCCGGTACCCGGCAGGCTGATGCCGATGTTGGCGTGCTTGCTCTCGCCCGGCCCATTGACCACGCAACCCATGACGGCCAGGGTCATGTTCTCGACGCCGTCGTGTTCGAGCCGCCAGTGTGGCATTCGCCGACGCACATGTTCCTGGATCGATTGCGCCAGCTCCTGAAAGAAAGTGCTGGTCGTCCGGCCGCAGCCCGGGCAGGCGACGACCATCGGAGTAAAGGCGCGCAGGCCCATGGTTTGCAACAACTCCTGCGCAACGATCACCTCCTGCGTTCGCGGACCATCCGGTTCCGGGGTCAGCGAGACACGAATCGTGTCGCCTATGCCTTCCTGCAGCAGGACCGCCATCGCCGCAGCCGAAGCGACGATCCCCTTGGAGCCCATGCCGGCCTCGGTCAGACCCAAATGGAGAGGATAGTCGCAGCGGCGCGACAACTCCCGGTAAATGGCGATCAGATCCTGAACTCCCGAAACCTTGCAGGAGAGAATGATACGGTCGCCCGGCAGGCCGATTTCCTCGGCCCTCGCCGCCGACTCGAGTGCCGAAGTGACCATCGCTTCGCGCATCACCTCGATCGCATCATGCGGCGGCTTCCGGCGCGCGTTCTCGTCCATGATCCGCGCCAGCAAGTCCTGATCGAGGCTCCCCCAGTTAACGCCGATACGTACCGGCTTGTCGTAGCGACACGCAATCTCGATCATCTGGACGAACTGTTCGTCGCGTTTTCGCCCGTGTCCGACATTGCCCGGATTGATCCGGTACTTGGCCAGCGCCAGTGCGCAAGACGGGTGTTCCGCCAGCAGGCGATGGCCGTTGTAGTGGAAGTCGCCAATCAACGGCACATCAAGTCCCATCCGGTCGAGGTGGGCACGAATCGGCGCCACCGCCGCGGCGGCTTGCGGCGTGTTAACGGTGATGCGCACCAGTTCGGACCCGGCGCGCGCCAGTTCCGCGCATTGAATCGCGGTCCCGAGTACGTCGACCGTGTCCGTGTTGGTCATCGACTGTACGACCACAGGCAGGCCGCCGCCGACCCGGACATGGCCCACCTGGACCAGGCGCGTCGACCGCCGCGCGACGCCGGGCAGTGGCCTGCTCACAGTTCCGCCCGCCCAACCCGCGGTCATTCGATCGTCAGCCGCGCAACATCACCCTTGCTGTACGGCGCCAGGTCGATCGCCCGACCGCGGTACTGGACCGTCACCTGCGTCGCGTTCCCCACCACCAGCGAAAACGGCGGTTGTCCCTCGACGAGCCGCTGACTACCGGCCGAACCCACCTCGGACAGCAGGATTTGGCCGGCCCCATCGCGCACTTCCACCCAGGAGGGCTGCACGAAACCGAGTTTCAGGCCATCACCGGCAAGCGGCGTCGGCGAGACTTCAGACAGCACCGTCGCTTTCGGAGCCACCAGCACGGTGACCGATTCGCCGGCCGCCGCCTTGGGCGCGCTGGCCTCGACCGGCGCCGGCTGGAGCGCGGTCCTTTCGTCTGCGACGGAAGCCATGCGGCCACCGATCAGCTTGTTCAGCTGCCACTGCCAAGCGTCCGCCGGGACGAAGAAGTAGGCCAGCACGACGAGCACCAGCAAGACCACGCCGGCAAGAATCGCCAGCAAGTCACGCCGTTCCACACGTCTCGTCGACTGCGGCAGACTGACCGACGTCCCGGCCGATACTTCGAGCTGCACCGTCTGCGGCAACTGTTCGGCGTCGAGCGCCTGCATCAGCGCGCCGGGATCGAGATTCAAAAGGCGGGCATAGTTACGAACGAAACCGCGGATCATCGTATTCCCTGGCAAGGACGCCCAATCTTCAGCTTCCAGTGCCTCCACCTGCCGCGGACCAAGCTTGAGCGACAGCGCGACCTCGGCCACCGTGAGGCCCCGTGACTCGCGCGCCGCGCGCAGCCACTCGCCAACCCGGCCAGCGTCTGGCACCGACACGTTTAATGCCGACGACGATGACACCGATGCCAGAGTCGATGGCCCTGACTCAGCCGATTCTGGAAGCTTGGATTGTTCAGTCATTCAAAGTTGCCTTTCAGCAGTTCCTCGGCCTCCGGCGAGAGCGGAAAGCGGCGCCGCAGTTGCGAAGTCCAGCGCGCCTCGGCCTGACGATTGCCCAGTTTCCGCTCGATCCTGACCAACAACCACAGTGCCTCGGCGCTTGGCTCGGCCTTGCGCACCAGTTCCGAGGCCTGTTCACTGGCCAGTTGCAGATCACCGCGCCGGTAGTTGATGCCGGCAAGCTGCAACTGGGCCTGCGGGTTTCCCGGCGTGAGGCGGAGGCTCTGCTGAACGAAGGTTTCAGCGCTTTCAAGGTCACCAAGCTTGGCGTAGCAGGCCCCGGCATTCAAGTAGGCCCTCTCCGGTGTTTCGTAAAGAGGATTCTTGAGCGCGCGCTGCAGATAGCCGATACCTTCCTTTTCCCTGCCGATCTGACAGAGAAACCACCCGTAGTTGTTGCTGATCTCCGGATCGGCTCCATCAAGACTCAGCGCACGCTGGAAATCCCGGTCGGCGAGGCTCATCTCGCGAATACCGAAGTGCGCCAAACCGCGGGTGCTGTAAGCCTTGGCATAGTTCGGATCGATGTCGATGGCAATCAGCAACTCCTGGAGGGCTACCGCGAGGTTGCCGCTCTGCAGATAGAGCGCACCCAACTCGGTATGCAGCTTGGCTCGCGTGCGGGCATCGCGAGGCGCGGTCGGCCGGCGAGAGTCGGTCTCTTCCTCGACCACCTGCGGCTTAGCGACCGGCAATATGCCGGCCGACGAACAGGCACCCAGCAACAGCAAGCCGGCGGCCGCCAGGACGATCTCTCTCATCGGGAAACCTGTTGCTGGTCGAAGCGCAGCAGAAAGCCACGCGGCGCAGTGCGCCGCGTTCGGTCGAGGACCTGTCCGGCAAGTTGACCACAAGCGGCATCAATATCGTCGCCACGTGTCTTACGGGTCGTCGTCACCACTCCGGCATCGATCAGGATTTCGGCAAAGCGGCGGATGCGCGGCGACGGCGAACGACGGTACGGTGAACCAGGAAACGGATTGAAGGGAATGAGGTTGAACTTGCATGGCACGTCGCGGGTCAGGTCCAGCAACTCGCACGCTTGCGCGTCGGCGTCGTTGACTCCGTCCAGCATGACGTACTCGAAAGTCACGAAATCGCGTGGCGCCCGCTCGAGATAGCGCAGGCAAGCCGGCATCAACTCGTGCAGCGGATACTTCCGGTTGAGCGGCACCAGTTCATCGCGCAGCCGATCGTTCGGCGCGTGCAGCGATACCGCCAGAGCGACCGGGCACTCGTCGCGCAGCCGGTCGATCGCCGGTACCAGACCGGCGGTGGACACCGTCACCCGACGGCGCGACAGGCCATAGGCGTTGTCATCGAGCATCAGGCGTAGCGCGGTGACCGTCCGCTCGAAGTTGGCCAACGGCTCGCCCATGCCCATCAACACGACATTGCTGATCAGGCGCTCGTCGTCGCCCGAAGCGTGCCGCGCACCCAGCGCGTGTCTGGCCTGCCATAACTGGCCGACAATCTCCCCCACCGTCAGATTGCGGTTGAAGCCCTGCTTGCCCGTGGAACAGAAGGAACAGTCGAGCGCGCAGCCGGCCTGCGTAGAAATGCACAGCGTGCCTCGCCCGGCTTCGGGAATGAAAACGGACTCCACGGCGTTGCCACCGCCGACGTCGAAAAGAAACTTGCGCGTCCCATCGTCCGAGACGCTGTCCCCGATCAGCTTAGGCGGCAATACCACCGCCATCGACTGCAGCTTCTCGCGCAGACCTTTGGCAATATCGGTCATGGCGCCGAAATCGGTCTGCCCGAAACGATGCAGCCAGCGCAACACCTGCTTGGCGCGAAAAGGCTTCTCACCGTGTCCGGCGAAAAAAGCCGTCAGGCCCGCAGCATCCAGATCGAGCAGGTTGACCGTCACGAGAACCGAATGCCTGGGCTCAGCGGCCGGAATAAACGCTCATGGCCGGAAAGAAGAAAGCGATCTCGACCCTCGCCGTTTCTTCGCCATCCGAACCATGCACGGCGTTGGCGTCGATCGACTCGGCGAAATCGGCGCGGATCGTTCCCGGCTCGGCCTTCTTCGGATCGGTGGCGCCCATCAGTTCGCGGTTCTTCGCAATCGCTCCCTCGCCTTCCAGTACCTGGATCATCACCGGCCCGGAAATCATGAACGAAACCAAGTCTTTGAAGAACGGACGCTCTTTATGTACGGCGTAGAAGGCCCCAGCCTCCTGCGGCGACAACCAGGCCATCTTGGCGGCAATGACCTTGAGGCCATTGGTCTCGAAACGGGAGTAAATCTTGCCGATCACGTTCTTCGCGACGGCATCGGGTTTGATAATGGACAGGGTACGTTCGATGGCCATGATTCATTCTCCAAGCACGGTGGGGGTCGAAAACGACGAGAAATCATATCTCTATAAACATAACCTTAGATTATACCAAGAGACGCGCACGAATGCCCAGCCTGAGCCTTGTCCAACCTGCACTCCCTATGGCTGCCGTGCCCGAAGCCAACCACTGGACGATGGTGCTGACCGGCTTGCTGCTCCTCAGCACGCTGGCGCGCCGCTGCCTGCTTAACAAGACTGGTTGATGCTGGCCTGCGCTGGCGGCGCTGGTCGCTCAGCGTAAGTAGGGCGCGAGCGGTGCCAGCACGCGGCGTGCGCCGTCAAGGCTCAGATGATTGTCGTCGTAGTACATGGCCGCGCCGTCCAATACCGCATAGCAGAAGGACGCGTCACACAGCTGCCGCGCCGGATCAAGCTCGATCAGCCTCTCGCTCCAGGGCAGGCTGCGCAAACGCGCATGGATGTACTCGCTGCGGGCCTGGAAATAACCGATGGAGGTACCGCGCTCGAAGTGGCTGTCGGCGAAGCGGCTGGCAAATAGATGCTTCTGCACACTGCGTCCCAACTCAGGGATAGGCCCCATCACGAAGACACGCTTGCCGGCCCGCTGTAGTCGGGCAAGCAGTGCCTCGAAATTGTGCCACAGCAGTTCGCGCGAAGCCGCAGCATCATGCCCATCGATGCGCAGACCGCCATCGGGCAAGCGGGGGTACCCGTCGAGTTGATTGCCGAACCAATGCTGGTTATAGCGAAAGACCACCAGCACATTCTCGATGCCCGCATCGCCCTCGATGCGCTCGATCGCCCGGTTCTGCCAAGCCGTGCAACCCGGCAGTCCGACCACGCTCAGCAGCGCCGGCGGGCAGCCGCTGAAGCTTAAGTGCAGCACGCCCTGCTGGCTCGCACGCAGGACCTCCGCCAGTGCATAGGCCGGCTCGATCCCATGGCTGTCGCCGAGCACGGCCCAGCGGATGTCGGCACCGAAATAACGGCAGGCCTCACGTGGATCCCGGAAGCTCCTGCCCCGAGTATCACAGTCGGCCCTCATCGGACTCGGCACCGCCGTCGCCGCAAGACGTCTGGTCGCGCCGTCGAGCCGGCTGGGAAGCCCCTGGCCGGCATGCGCCAGCAGGCCCACACCGATGAAGCTCAACGAGCCGGCAAACGAAAGTACGAAGATGGCACGCCGGCCGATTCGTCGCCTATTGCGCAACGGTACCTCGACATAACGCCAAGTGAAATAGGCCAGGACCAGGCTCAGCACCGATAGTGCAGCGAACATGCCGCCTCCCGGCTGCTCCATCAGACAGAGTCTGGCAAAGGCGAATAGCGGCTGGTGCCAAAGGTAGGCGCTGTAGGAGAGCAGCCCCACCCCCACCACCGTACGCAGTGACAGCACCCGTCCGGCCAGCGTTGCAGGGCCGGCATAGCCTAGCACCAGGGCCGTGCCCAAAGTCGGCAGCAAGGCCGGCAGCCCCGGCACCGCAGTTTCGCTGCCGAAACAGAAAACCGCCGCGGCAATCAGTGCCAGGCCCAGCAGCGAGAGCAGTTGCGCCACCGACTTGCTGACACGCTGATGGAGCGGCTGCGTCTGCGAGACGAAAGCCAGCAAAGATCCAATAAGTAGCTCCCACGCCCGCGACGGTGCCAGAAAGAAATTCGCCAGAGCATCGCGCGGCTGCAACCACACGGACCAGGCCAGCGAGGCCAGCAGCACGGCAGAGAGAACCGCCATCTGGCGGCGCCTGCCCAGACGCCAGATCAGCATAACCAGCAGCGGGAACAGCAGGTAGTACTGCTCCTCCACGCCCAGACTCCAGGTGTGTAGCAGCGGCTTTTCTTCGGCAGCTGCGTCGAAATAGCCGCTGGTCAGCCAAAACAGCACGTTGGAACCGAATATGGACACGGCCACCAGGCTCTGGCCGAACTCCTTGAACTGCTTGGGCATCAGCAAGAACCAGGCGGCCAGCAGCGAAACGAGCATCACCAGGAATAGCGCTGGAAGAATGCGCCGAGCCCGCCGCTCGTAAAAAGCCACCAGACTGAAGCGCCCGCTCTGGCGTTCAGCCAAGATGATCGATGTAATCAGAAAGCCACTGATCACGAAGAAGATGTCCACACCCACATAACCGCCCCCGAAGCCCGGTATGCCGGCATGAAACAAGATCACTGGCAGTACGGCCAGCGCGCGCAGACCGTCGATCTCTGGGCGGTAGGTATGTGCGCTCACTGAAGTCACGGGCAATCAAGCGATGGCATGAGGATCAAGTCCGAAAACTACAGTAAATCGAGCGTCTTGCAGAACTCGCCCTGCGGGGCAGATCTTTCGCGGCTGAAGGCGGCAGCGGAGGACGCGGGCGGCCACTTCTGGCATGATGCGGTCATCGAGACCAACATCATAACGCCCCCCCCAACGGATACTACCCAAGCGCGACAGATCATGCAACGGTGGCACGTGATTCAGCACGAGCGGCTGCCCGAGTTGGCGGAGCAATTCGGCGGACTGACGCCGAAACTGGAGAAGGTGATCCACACGCTGGAATGGGTACGCATCGAGGAATTCACGGGAACATCATGGTGTGAGGTGGGACGTCCGCCCTTCGAGCGAGCGTGGCTGGCGAACGCTATTGTGGCCAAGGCGGTGTTGGGGCTGGCGACGACGGCGGGGCTGCTTGAGCGGCTGATGATCGATCGTTCGCTGCGCCGGATCTGTGGTTTCCCCCTGTGCACGAAACTGCCTTCCGAGGCCACCTTCGCGCGCGCCTTCGACGAGTTTGCCGAAGCCGGCCTGGGCCCACGCGTGCATGAAGCCCTGATCAAGGAACATCTCGGGGATCAGCGGATCGGGCATGTCAGTCGCGACGGCACGACCATCGAAGCTCGCGAACACCGCTCCCGAAAAGAAGCGCGCGCAGCGGAATCAGCCGCCACGGCACAAACTGCCCTGTTGCCGGCGGAAGAGGGCCCTGGCGAAACGCCGGTGCTTGAAACGCCGGCACCGGCAAGAAAGCGGGGCCGCCCGCGGCGTGATGAAGCGCGTTCGGCAGCGAAAGAGTCCCCGATCAAGCGCCAACGCGGGCAAGCGTTGGCGCAAATGCTCAACGAGATTCCCACCGCGTGTGATCGCGGTACGAAGTGAAATGCCCAAGGCTATAAGAACAGCTGGCGCGGCGACAAGCGGCATCTCGACACCGCCAACTGTGGCGTACCGATTGCGGCGCTGCTTTCCAGCGCCTCGATACACGACACCCTGGCGGCCATACCGCTGTCGCCGATCAGCGCCAAGCGCCTGACCCACCTGTACGACTTCATGGATGCCGCTTATTGCCGCAGCGAATTGCCTGAGCACAGCCAGAGTCTTGGCCACGTTCCCTTGATCGATCACAATCCACATCGTGGCACGAAGATCGAATTCCCGCCAGCCGAAGCAATCCGCTACAACGAACGTACCGCCGCCGAGCGCCGCAACGCGCGGCTCAAGGACGAATCGGCGGTCAGTCCCTCCGGGTTAAGGGCACTACCAAAGTGATGGCCCACCTGATGTTCGGCATCCTGGCGCTGCCCGCGGATCAGTTGATGCGATTACGACAATGAGCTCCTGCTTTCCCTCTCCGGCTACTGTGCATTCGATGATGCAGGAGGAGGTTCGCGCCGAAGGATAAAAACTATGCCATCAGGTTAGCCAATCGGCAACCGAAACCTCTCGCACCAGACAAATCGCTCCCCGAGGATGAATGCTGCAGCGCAGCAACTCGCGCGCGGGAAGTTTTGCAAAAGGCTCAATCGGGTGGCCTGGCAACCACCGGTTCAGTTTGGCAAGATCACGTTGTCAATGCGTTGATCGGCCAAAGGAGAGAAGCGATGGCTGGATACGAGCCTAGCGTAAGAAAGGAGTTGCTGCCAGGCTTGCCTGACCGCTTTCACCATCCAGCCGCACTGAGACGAACAGGCCGCGAACAGCCTTGCCAAGCCTGTTCGCGCACTCGGCTTGGGGCAACCAGCGGCGACTGGCGCCGCCTTGTCAGTTCAACCAGCAATCCCGATCGACCACGTCTCGCACCCGGGAATCGGACCACCCGGCAGGCTACGGGTCGGCGCAACCTGCAACGGCTTCCCATCGCCGCCAACCGCGCTCGAGTACACTTACCATCGCCATGATGTAAAAACCCCAAACGCCCTGCAAACCAAAAAAGCGCGCCTACGGGCTTCCCCGTAGGCGCGCTCGGTGTCCGGGCTAACCGATCTTCTTCGCTACATCATGCCGAGCTTCTGCGGCAGCCAGGTCGATAGGATCGGCACGTAGGTCACGGCGAGCAGGAAGGCCAACATCGAAAGCAGCCATGGCCAGACGGCAACGGTCAGTTCGGTGATACCCATCTTGGTGATCCCCGAAGCGACGTAAAGGTTAAGTCCAACCGGCGGATGGCACATTCCCACTTCCATGTTCACCACCATCAGGATGCCGAAATGAACCGGATCGATTCCCAGTTTCATCGCTACCGGGAACAGAATCGGCGCAAAAATCAGCACGATCGACGACGGCTCCATGAAGTTGCCAGCCAGCAGCAGGATGATGTTGACTGCCAGCAGAAAAGCGATCACCCCCAAGCCGTGGCCCAGCATCCAGTCGGCCAGCGCCTGCGGGATGTTTTCGTTAGTCATGATGAACGAAAAGAGAACGGCGTTGGTGATGATGTAGAGCAGCATCGCCGACATGTTGGCCGAGTTGAGCAGCACCCGCGGCACGTCACTCATCGACAGGTCCTTGTACACGAACACGGCGACGAAGAAGGCGTAGACCGCACTCATCGCGGCCGCCTCGGTCGGCGTGAACAAGCCGCTGTAGATGCCTCCCATGACGATGACGATCAGCAGCAAGCCCCAAACCGACTCGCGGAACGCCTTGAGGCGCTGCGCAAAGGTCGATTTCGGCAAGCGCGGGTAGTCGAATTTCTTGGCTCGATACCAGGTGACGCCGCCAAGAACGCAGGCCAGGGCAATTCCGGGAATCACACCGGCCATGAACAGGGCGCCGACCGAGGTGTTGGTCGCCACCGAGTACATGACCATGACGATCGAAGGCGGAATCAGGATCCCGAGAGCACCGGAGGTGGTGATGACGCCAGCGCCGAACCGGTTCGGGAAACCGGCTTTGACCATCGCCGGGAGCAGGATCGAGCCGATGGCCACGACGGTCGCCGGCGACGAGCCGGAGACGGCGGCGAACAGGGCGCAGGCCAGAACACCGGCCAGGCCGAGGCCACCGTACCAATGGCCGACCATCGAAGTAGCGAAAGCAATCATTCGTCGCGCCACCCCACCATGGGTCAGGAAATTCCCGGCCAGAATGAAGAACGGAATGGCCATGATCTCGAACTTCTCGATACCGGTAAACAGCTTGAGGGCGACCGATTCGAGCGGCACCTGGGTAAACATGAAGAGGAAGCTGAGCACCGTCAGGCCAAGCGAGATCGAGATCGGCATGCCGGTCAGCATGAGGCACAACAGCAATAGGAAAATGATCGCGGCGTTCATGACGACTTACCTCCCTTATCGACAGCATTGCCCGACGTCTCTTCGGGGTGACGCTTCCTGTAGGTCAGGTCATGCGGGTGCAGGTTGTCCTCCATCTGGAAAGCACTGACCTGGTCGGCAACCGGCTCCTCTTCGATTCCGTCGACATGGCCGTGATCATGGTGCGGCAACTCGCCGGTGCGCATGAAGCTCACCGCCACCTGCAGGAAGCGGAAGCACATCAGCGTGGAGCCGAGCGGAATGGCGCTATAGACGATCCAGGTCGGCCATTCGAGATCGGGTGTCGTCGGCCCCTCGGGAACATCGACCAGATCCCAACCCAGAGCAGTATACAAAGCGTAGTGAAAGCCGTTTTCCCAGACGAAGTGGGCACCGAGCGTACCGACGATGCCGGTGAACAGGGCGCCGGCAAGTAGGCCGAGGACGACGAACTTGGCGCGCAAGCGGCCGCTCATGCGGTTGATCAGCACGTCAACGCCGACGTGGATGCCCGTACGCACACCATAAGCTGCACCAAACTTGGCCATCCAGACGAACATGATGATGCACAGTTCCTGCGCCCAACCGAAGTTCAGCGACAACAGCCAGTCCTGCAAACCGGGAATGTCGTACCCCGAAAGGTAGCGGTGCATGACCGACAGGAAGATGATCAAGGTCGCCGCGCCCATGAGGAAGGTGATCAGCCATTCCTCGAGGTGATCGAGTATCTTCATTCAGAAAGCTCCTCCGCCTGCTTGAAAAAAAGCCCGTCGGGTCAGGCGTCCCAACGGGCCGTTTCTCTCGTCCTCCGCGCTCAGAACTTGCTTGGATCGAAACCGGTTTCCTTGTACACCGCTTGCAGCAAGTCCTTGCCGATGCGCGATTCCATCTTCACGTGCACCGGCGCCAGCGCCTTCTTGAACGCCGCACGCTCCTCGGCGGTCGGCGTGTGGACCTGCGTCTTGCCCGTCTTCTTCAGGGCTTCCAGATCCTTGTCGTTCTGCTCCTTGGCGATCTTGTTGGCGTACGCCGTCGCTTCCTTCATCGCGGCCTCGAGTTGTCCGCGCACGTCGGCCGGCAGTCCTTCCCAGAACTTCTTGTTCACGATCACGGCGTAGCCAAGATAGCCGTGCTCGGTCAATGCCAGATGCTTCTGCACCTCATACATCTTCTGCGTGTAAAGGTTGGAAATCGGGTTCTCCGCGCCGTCGACGACGCCGGTCTGCAGCGCCTGATAGACTTCCGAGAAGGCCATCACCTGCGGCAGTGCGCTAAGTGCCCGGATTTCTTCTTCGAGCACCTTGGACGACTGAATGCGGATCTTCTTGCCCTTGAGATCGGCCGGCATCTTGATCGGCGTATTGGCCGAAAACGACTTGAAGCCGTTGTCCCAGAACGCCAGGCCAACGATGCCCTTGGGTTCCAGCTTCTTGAGCAGCATCTGGCCGACTGGACCCTGCGTCACCTTGTGCAACTCGGCCGTGTTGTCGAAAATGTAGGGCAGGTCGAAAAGTTCGAATTCCTTGACGCCGAGTGGCCCGAACTTGGCCAGCGAGGGCGCGAGCATTTGCACCGCGCCAAGTTGCAGCGCTTCCATCTCCTCCTTGTCCTTGTACAGCGTCGAGTTGGCGTACACCTCGACCTTGGCCTTGCCCTTGGTCAGTTCGTTCGCCCGCTTGGCAAAGAACTCGGCGGCCAGCCCCTTAGGTGTGTCGAGCGCCACGACGTGGCTGAACTTGATGACGATCGGCTGCTGCGCGACGGCGGTCAGCGGTAAGGCGGACAGAGCGCCGGCAACGAGGCCGAAAAGCAGGGTAGAAAGCTTCATGGTTTGTCTCCTCCAGTGAACACTTGTTTGGAAAATGGGCCAAGCCCGTGCTGCGGCCGCCAATATCACAAGAAAAACCTCCGGCGCATATTGTGGAAATCCGCAATAGGCGGTAGTCGACCAAGGCTGACGCGCAGTCGCCGACGCTTGGCCGCTCGCTTTCGCCGAACCCACCCGCTACGGGAACTTCGGTAAGATGATCTGCCATGAAAGCCGCCACCGTCCCCTATCCCTGCGAGCGCCGACGCGATCGCCGCCGACCCGCGTCGCTCAAGTGGTCAAACTGGTACCTGTCGATCCTCAAGCTGGCGGTGGGTTCGCTGCTCGTCCTGCTGATCACGTTGCTATGGTTGCTGCACCGCAACGAAATCGACGAACAGCGGTCGACGCTGATCGCCGATGTCCTTTGGCTCGAGCAGAGCCTGCGCTTCCACCTCGAAGGCAACGCCGAGCAATTGCAGCAACTCGCCCTCGACCTCGCCCGAGCGAGGAACCCGAACGAGCTGTTCAATCTGCGCGCCCGTCACATTCTCAAGAACAACCCGGAAGTCCGGCAGCTTCTCTGGCTGGACCCCTCCGCCCGAGCCTTGCACGGCATGCCGACACCCGGCCTGCCGCGCACCGAGGATGCCTCGGGCGAAAATCCCATCCGTCGCTCGACCGAACTCGCGCGCCTCGGCAAACCCATTTACAGCGACGCCTACCGCAGTGCAGAGGCCGCGCAGTTCGAGGTCTATGTGCCGATCCTGGATGACGGGCGGTATCGCGGCACGCTGCTGAGCGTCTATTCGCTCAATGGGCTGCTCAAGCAACAGGTTCCGTGGTGGTTCGCCGAGAAGTATCAGGTTCGCCTGGTGGATGGCAACGGCAACCTGCTGGCCAGCAAATCCAAGATCGACGCCTCGCCGACGACGCTCAGCTACCCGGTCAGTTTCGACCCGCCCGGCTACGGAATGGTCCTTCAGGTGATCGCCTACCGTGGTGCCGGCAGCCTCGCGCAGACCTTGATCGCAACACTGATCATCGTCCTCGCGGCGGCCGTTTTCTGGAGCCTGTGGGCGGTACGCGGACTGATTCAGCGACGCCTTTCGGCCGAACAGGCGTTACGTTCGGAATATGCCTTCCGCAAGGCGATGGAGGACTCGCTGATGGTCGGCATGCGGGCACGCGACCTCGATGGGCGAGTCACCTATGTCAACCCCGCCTTCCTGCAGATGGTCGGCTTCAGCGCCGACGAACTGATCGGCAAGGAACCGCCGATGCCGTATTGGGCTCCGGAAGAGATGGAGAAGACGCTCCTGCTGCACAACAATGTGCTCGAGGGCAACGCGCCGCACGAGGGCTTCGAAATCCGTCTGATGCGCAAGGACGGCAATCGCTTTGACGCACTGGTTTACGAGGCGCCGCTGATCGACGCCGATGGCCGACAGACCGGGTGGATGGGATCGATCATTGACGTCACGGCGCGCAAGCATGCCGAGGAACTGGCCCGCCAACAGCATGAAAAACTGCAGAGCACGGCGCGCCTGGTGACCATGGGCGAGATGGCCTCGACGCTGGCGCATGAGCTGAACCAACCTCTGGCGGCGATCACCAGCTATAACGCCGGCTGCCTGAACAAGCTCGAATCCGGCGATTTCAACCCCGAGAAGATCAAGGAAGCGCTCGGCAAACTGGCCGTGCAGGCACAGCGTGCCGGCCACATCATTCGCCGCGTACACGACTTCGTGCGCAAGAGCGAACCCAAACTGGCGCCCTGCGACCTGGCCGAAGTCATTGACGACAGCATCGGTTTCATCGAAGGTGCCGCCAAGAGCCGCGGCGTGCGTATCGTGCGCGAGATTCAGGGCATGCGTCCCGAACTGATGGCCGACCAGGTGATGCTCGAACAGGTGCTGCTCAACCTGATGCGCAACGGCATCGAAGCGATGAGCGGGTCACCGGCCGAACGGCGGCGGCTGACGATCAAACTGAGCCACATCGAGAATCAGATGGAAACACGGGTGATCGATCGCGGCCCAGGGATTTCTCGCGAAGTAGCGGAAAAGCTGTTTACCCCCCTCTTCTCGACCAAAGCCGATGGCATGGGGATGGGGCTCAACATCTGCCGGTCGATCATCGAGTTTCACCATGGCCGCCTGTGGGTCGAGGCCAACCCGGAAGGCGGTTCGATTTTCGTCATTACCTTGCCCATCGACCGACCATGACCGCCCACGCCTACCTGATCGACGACGACGACGCCATCCGCGATTCGCTGAGCTGGCTGCTCGAATCGCGGGGCGTGCCCTGCCTGAGCTACCCGTCGGCCGAGGATTTCCTCGCCGCCTGGGAGCCTTCGCTCGCCGGCTGTCTGGTACTCGACATCCGCATGGACGGTATGAGCGGACCCGAGCTTTTCGATATCCTGAACGAGCGCGGCAGCAAACTGCCGGTGATTTTCCTGACCGGTCACGGCGACGTCCCGATGGCCGTCTCGGCGCTCAAGAAGGGGGCCTTCGACTTCGTCGAAAAACCGTGCAACGACAACGAACTCGTCGATCGCGTCATCGCCGCGCTGCAACTCGACGAGAATCAGCGCGTCGCGGCCTCCGACGCTGATTCGGTCAACAGCCTGGTCAACCGGCTGACGACGCGCGAGCGCGAAGTCATGGAACTGGTCCTCGCCGGGAAACTCAACAAAGTCATCGCCGACGAACTGCAGATCAGCATGCGTACGGTCGAAGTCCATCGCGCCAACCTTTTCGAGAAAATGGGCGTTCGCACGGCCGTCGAACTGGCGCAACGGCTGGCCGGCAAGCGCTAGGCGCAATGCGCCCGGCGACGATGCCGCCGAACGACGAATTCCCTAAACCTGGCGACTTTCCGTCCTTAGATGCTCACCCTCGACGATTTCGACTTCGCACTGCCCAGCGCCCTGATTGCGCAGCATCCGGCCGCCGAGCGGACGGCCAGCCGCCTGTTGCAGCTTGCCGACGGAACCTTGTACGACCGCTGTTTCAGCGATCTTCCGCAACTGCTCGCGCCTGGCGACCTGCTGGTGCTCAACGATACGCGCGTCATCAAGGCGCGCCTCTTCGGTCGGAAGGAGAGCGGCGGCGAGATCGAGGTTCTGATCGAACGCATCGTCGACGCGCGCCGCGCACTGGCGCACGTGCGGGCCAGCAAGTCACCGAAACCCGGCAGCCGGATCGTTCTCGAGGACACCATCGTGCTCGAAGTACGCGAACGTTGCGGCCATCAGGGCGAGTTGTTCGCACTTGAGCTCGTCGGTGACGGCGACCTCTGGGCTTTGATCGAACGCCATGGTCGACTACCGCTACCCCCCTACATCACGCATGCGGCCGACGGCGACGACGAGGCACGCTACCAGACCGTTTTTGCCCGCCATCCGGGTGCCGTCGCGGCGCCCACGGCGGGCCTGCATTTCGACCTGCCGCTGCTCGAGCAACTCGCGGCACGATCGATCGATCTTGCCTGGCTCACGTTGCACGTCGGTGCCGGCACCTTCCAGCCAGTACGCGTGCAGGCCGTTGCCGAGCACCGCATGCATGCCGAGCGTTTCGAAATTCCGCCACCGACGATTGCCGCCATCGCCCGCGCGCGCGCCAGGGGCAATCGGGTGATCGCCGTCGGGACAACCAGTCTGCGTGCGCTCGAGGCCGCCGCCCAGTCCGGCGACTTGCGCCCCGGCGCGGCCGAAACGGATATCTTCATCATCCCCGGCTATCGCTTCCAGGTCGTTGATGGGCTGATCACCAACTTCCATCTCCCGAAATCGACCTTGCTGATGCTCGTCTCGGCCTTCGCCGGCATCGACGCCATCCGCTCCGCCTACCGGCATGCGATCGGCCAAGGCTACCGCTTCTTCAGCTATGGCGATGCGATGCTGTTGCATCGCGCCTGATCCGACCCCCTGCCCCAGACCGGCTCCCAGACCCCACCCATGAATAATAATGCGACACTCAATGCGTCGGCTCTTGCGACACTCGAGCGACACGGACTCCGTCCCGACACCTACAAGGTGGCACTCGGCAGCGCGCTCTTATGGACTTCCCGGAATCAGACCGAATTGCATCGCTTGATGAGTCTGAGCGGGTTGTCGACCGATGCCGGCAAAGCCTTTTCGGCCGGCGACGTAAAAGCCGCCGTCAACCAACTGCGGGACAACGCGCTGCTGGTCGACGACCGCCAGCGGCCCGCCGCCTTTCAACTGGCGGACTCGCTGCGCGTGCCGTTGTATCGGCAATTGCTCGAGACGCACGAAGGTGACCGACTGGCTCAAGTGGTCGCCCGAATCGACGGCAGCGACCACACTCTGGCGAAATTGGGTCACCGCTGGTCACCAGGCTTTCCTTCGACGAGCATCGCCTATGTCCGCGCCAAGTTCCTCTCCGGCGCACCGAGCGAAGAACTCACCCACCTCAGAAACGTTGTCGCCCGCTCCGCAGACTGGGGATCCGTCGTCAGCCAAGCCCTCCTGTCGGCTTTCGACGGCACCAGCTTCGCCCGCATCGAACCGTCCTGGCGCTGGCAGATCGCTTGCCAGGCCGTAGCGACGATTTGCGTTTATTGGGCCGACGACTACGCCCCGGTCGCCGACTGGGCTTTCGCGCAACTCGCCGAGCACCCGGAGGAACTGACCACCGACCTGCGGGAGGTGCTCGGCGATCTGGCGCTGCAGTGCGGTGATCGTACGGCCTTCGAACTGGCCGTACGAGGACTCGACTATGGCCTGGCGAACGCCATGCGCGCAGCGCAACTCGCCATCGATGGCCAGTGGGCCGCGGCACAGCTCGCCTTCGAAGCCGCGCTCAAGCAGCGCAAGGGCGAAATCGGCGGCAACAAACAGTTTCTGCCGAACAGCTACGCCTGGTTCTATCCGCTGGCGCTGCTCGCCCAACAGACGCCCAAACATCTCGAAGCGGCGCGCAAGTTCTGCCTGGCCGAATCCGGCCGACGCGAGCCTCAGCCCTACGACAAGTGGGGAATCTGGGCGCACGCGATCGACGTGCGCCTCGGCCGAAGTGCTGTCGTCAGCTACGCCTTCCGCCCATCCGCCTATTCCGGCGGGCGCTTGTCACTCCACTCGTTATGGACGATGTTGCTGGCAGCCTGGCTGGGCAGCGAAGTGATCTCACCAGGCGACCCGGGATTACCGGCTATCGACTGGCGCGACACGATAGACGGTTTGCGCAAGCAACTGTCCGACTGCCGGCTGAATACCCTGCTGCGCCTGGTCGACGGTGGGCAAGCCGTACTCGAGGGGCGTGATCCGCCCAGCGCTTTCTTCATTGCCGGCCTTGGTGAGCGATGGCGGGAGGTTCTCGCGGCCTTGCAATCGCTAGGCGACGAGCAGGCGGTAGACGCCGGCGGCGAAGCGACGCGCCTGCTCTGGGCACTCGAGATCGACCGGCAAGGCAAGCTGCTGGCGATCAATCCGCTCGAGCAGAAGCGTGGCGCGCGCGGCTGGAGCCGCCCGCGGGCCATCGGTCTTGCCCGGATCGCCGGCAACGGGAAGCTGCCGACCTGGGATGCCAAGGTGGCGCGTGCGTTGCGCAGCGGGCCTGTGTACCGCAATCGCTACCGCCTCGACCTCGCTGTCGCGATCGTCGCCCTGGTCGGTCACCCGTGTGTCGTCCTGGCGGAGTCGCCGGACCAGCCCGTCGACCTGACCGAAGCGGCGCCGGAACTCGAACTGATTCAACAGGGCGACCGCTTCGTAATGCGCGTCGATCCCCCGTTGCGCCTGTCCGACGACGCCACCGGATATCCGCCGACAGCCGAGGAGCGCCGCGAGGCCGAGGCCTTGAGCCTTATCACCGTCTTGCCCGACGGACCGCAGCGTTTGAAACTGGTGCGTTTCACAGCGATTCAGAGGCAAGCGGCGCAACTCGTTGCCGGCCGCTTCGCCGTGCCGACCGACGCACCCGAGGCACAGCCGGCGCTCGAACGGACCCTCCACGCCCTGGCCGTACATTTCCGGATACACGCCGACTCGACACAGGCGACCCGCCAGGTAAGCAGCGATTCGCGCCTGCACGCCGAGCTCTCGCCGACCGGCGACGACCTGTCCCTGCGCTTGGTGGTCGCACCTCTCGGCGTGGAAGGACCGCGCCTGCCACCGGCTACCGGCCGGCTTCGCCTGCTGGCCGTACAGGGAAGCGAGACGGTCGGCACCGAACGTGATCTGACCAGCGAGCGTCGCCATCTCGATTCGGTACTCGACGCGCTGCCTTTCCTCGAGAGCGGCGAGGGCGTCAACGAGTGGTTGATCGAAGACCCGGAACAAGCGCTCGACCTTGTCGAAACGCTGCCCACGCTACCCGCCATCGCTGCCGTCGAATGGCCCAAGGGCAAGAGCGTTCGCGTCATCACCGTCGACACCCGGCAACTCGGCATGCGCATCCGTCGCGAACGCGACTGGTTCCGGCTGTCGGGGCAGGCCAGGCTTGACGAAGGTCTGGTCCTGGAACTCGAAGCCCTGCTCGGCGCGGCGCACGCGAAAACACGTTTCGTGCCCATGGGCAACGGCGTCTATGCGGCACTGACACGTTCGCTCAGACAGAAGCTGGGCGAACTGGCCGCCGTGCTCGAAACGGACAAGAACGGCGACAAGGTACCGACGATTGCCGCCGCCTGGCTCGACGAAGTTCTCGAGGGCACCGAAACCGAAGCGAGCAAGGATTTCCGCCAGGCGATTGACCGCTTGCGCAGCGCCTTGGCTATCGAGCCAAAGCTGCCGAGCTTGTTGCAGGCGACGCTACGGCCCTATCAGGAGGACGGCTACCAGTGGGCGATCCGCCTGGCGACGGCCGGCATGGGCGGCTGCCTGGCCGACGACATGGGCCTCGGCAAGACGCTGCAGGCGCTCGGCGTCCTGCTCGAGCGCGCCGCCGGCGGGCCGGCACTGGTCATCGCACCGACCTCAGTGTGCGGCAACTGGTTGGCCGAAGCGCAGCGTTTTGCTCCGACCCTCAACGTCCGGTTCTACGGCGAAGCGGCCGACGGCGAACGGGACGAACTGGTCAGCCAGGCGGGACCCCAGGACGTACTGATCGTCTCCTACACGCTACTCCTGCTGGCACAGGAACGTTTCGCCGGGCGCCGCTGGCACACGCTGGTGGCCGACGAAGCGCAAGCAATCAAGAACGCCGCTGCCAAACGTTCGCAGGCGGTCTTCGATCTGGTGGCGGATTTTCGCCTGGCGATGACGGGAACGCCGGTCGAAAACCGCCTGGCCGACCTCTGGTCGATCATGCGCTTTGCCAACCCCGGACTGCTGGGCAGCGTCCACCGCTTCAACGAGCGCTTCGCCGGCCCGATCGAGCGCCAACGTGACCGCGAGGCGCAGCATGTCCTGAAACGCCTGGTCGGCCCGTTCATCCTGCGGCGCACCAAGTCGGAGGTGCTGCAGGACTTGCCCGCACGCACCGAACTGATTCTGACCGTCGCCCCGGAAGCGGCCGAAGCCGCCCACTACGAAGCCCTGCGCCGCGCCGCGGCGGACGAGATCGATCGGACGCTGGGCGACGCACCCGAGGCCGAAGCACGTTTCAACATTCTGGCTCAACTTACCCGTTTGCGCCGAGCCGCTTGTGACCCACGACTGTGCAACCCGCAGTTCGGAATCACCGGCGCCAAGGTGCAAGCGTTCGCGGAACTGGCCAGCGAACTGATCGCCAACGGCCACAAGGCGCTGATCTTCAGCCAGTTCGTCGACTTCCTGCAGGTTCTGCGTGAACCCCTCGACGAGGCCGGAGTCCGTTATCAGTATCTCGACGGGACCACGCCTGCCACCGAGCGTAGCCGCCGGGTTGCGGCCTTCCAGGCTGGTGACGGCGACCTTTTCCTAATCAGTCTAAAAGCCGGCGGCTTCGGCCTCAATCTGACCGCCGCCGACTATGTCGTCATCACCGACCCGTGGTGGAATCCGGCGGCCGAAGACCAGGCGATGGGTCGCGCGCACCGCATCGGACAACGACGACCGGTGACGGTCTACCGCCTGGTCACCCGGGGCACCGTCGAAGAGCGCATCGTCGATCTGCACCACGAGAAGCGTGCGCTCGCCGACAGCATTCTCGCCGAAGGCGAAGCCAGCGCCCTGCCCTCGACCGAAGATCTGGTGGCACTGATTCGCGGCCAATGAACCCGGCCGGAAAACCCACAACTGACTTGCGGAGAAAGCTCGTCAGGCGCTAGAATTTGTATCGTCGATCCCGGTTTTCAGGCGTTGCCTGGCAATAGCGTATCGTGAGGAGCAGTATCCGATGAGCGAAGCGAAATGGCTGCAGTTCCTCACCCCTCGGCGCCAGCCGCTGCGCAGCCGCATTTGCTGCCGTGGCACGGTGGTACCGCAGGTCGAACTCGCTCGGCTCAACAGCCCTCCGAACCACGCTTGGCGTGGTATGGCGCGCGTCGACTGAGCACGCGGAATCGGGCGCCATGCTCCATCAAGATTGCGTCCCGGCAGGGTTATCCCGCGCCGCAGCCCATCCACAGCGCAGTCCTGCACTGGCTCCCGACTTCGAACCGCAATACCATCGGCTGACCGACGACGCTTCCATCCCGTCTCCTGCCGTCTCCCGTTTCCCCTCGCTACCGATCGTCCACGACGCTCCTGGCGCCCTCGGCGCCGACCTCGTCAGCGAGCGCTATCACCTCGCTATCACCTCATTTCCCAGCCGTCGGCTCCGCACCGGGCGCGAGGCTTCTTGCCCGTTCGACGAGTCGCTGGCCGATGTCGGCCGCGCGGCCAGCGCCGGCGTTGTGCGCAACCCTCGCCGCACTTCGCGCCGCGCCCTGGACAAACTCTGCCAACCCAACCTACTGGTGTAACTGTGTTCTTAGCAATGATTACGGAGGCAACACATGAAGCTCACGCTGACCCATGACGAACTCGAGGACTATTGCAGCGAATTGCACGAATCCAATGCGGCTTTCAAGTCGCATTACCCGGCGGATTCCTTCGAGCGGCAGCCGGTGCACACGGTGTACGGAGGCGCCAATCTGTTCAAGGCCGGCTTCGCCGCCAAGCTGGGTGAGGTGGCGCTGCGCACGCTCGACACCTACGCGCCGAACTACCACGTTTTTGCTCGCGTGCTGGATCTGCCGGGAGCCGATACCTTGCCGACCAACGCCGTCGAGCTCGACAGTCTGACGCGGGCGCTGGAATCCGACCCAGAGCAGGTGCGCGAGATCAAACCGGCCGCCTGGCTGGCCTTCACGGTCTACAACCGGGTTTTGAAGAAGCTGCGCAGCGAGCCGATCGAGGACAACCGTATCGATTTCGAGGACGGCTACGGAAATCGTCCCGACGATGAGGAAGACGCCCATGCCGTCGCCGCCGCTGACGAGGTGGCAAGAGGGATGAGTGAGGAAATTCTCTCGCCGTTCATCGGTATCCGCGTGAAAACCTTCTCCGACGAGTGCAAGCGGCGCTCTATTCGCACGCTGGACATCTTCCTGAGCCGTTTGGCCGCGCAAACCGATGGCAAGCTGCCACCGAATTTCATCATCACACTGCCCAAAGTGACCACCCCGACGCAAGTGTCCACTTGCGCGAAAATTCTCGAGAATCTCGAAGCCAAACTGGGCTTCGCACGGGATTCCCTGAAGATGGAAATCATGATCGAAACCACGCAGTCGATCATCAACCACAAAGGCGAGAACACGGTGCCGCTATTGGTGGCCGCCGCCGCCGGCCGCTGTCGCTCGGCCATTTTTGGCACCTACGACTACACGGCGTCGTGCAACATCACGGCTGCCCACCAGAGCCACACTCACCCGGCCTGCGATTTCGCACGCCACGTGTTGCAGGTCAGCCTAGCGGGAACCGGCATCACGATCAGCGACGGCGCGACCACCAGCATGCCGATCGGGCCGCACAAGGCGACCGGGAATGCGGCGCTTTCCCCCCAGCAGATGGACGAGAATCGCGCCGTCGTGCATGGCGCCTGGAAGCTCCATTTCGACAACATCATGCACTCGATGCGTCACGCGTACTACCAGGGCTGGGACCTGAATCCCGGCCAGTTGCCGGTGCGCTATGCGGCAGTCGACACCTTTTTCCTGAGTGGCCTGCAGGATGCCTCGGCGCGGCTGAATGCTTTTCTGAACAAGGCGGCACAGGCAACGCTGGTCGGCAATACCTTCGACGATGCGGCGACCGGCCAGGGGCTGTTGAACTTCTTCCTGCGCGGCATGGCATGCGGAGCGATCACCGAGCGGGAAGTGCTGGCCACCGGAATTACGCTGGACGAATTGCGTTCCCGATCGTTCGTGCGCATCGTAACTAATCGGACCAGGAAATAGGGCCGGCTGACCGGACATAAGGAAAGGGAGAACCATGACTGAGGTCAATAGCGGGATGCCAGGCGCCTTGACGCATCTCGAATCAGCCGACGGGCTGATCAGGAAGTCGCTGCACTGGATCAAGCAGCAGTGCGCTGGCGGCAAGGGGGTCTCGAACGAGAAACTGGACGAGCATCAGATGGCCAGCTTCGACCTGGCCTGGTGTGCCGCCGAATCGACGGCGGCGCGCTTCGCGGCGGACTATGCCGGCAAAGTGGCCAGCACGCAGCCGTCGGGTACCGGCACTTGTCTGGAAGAGCGGATGGCCCAGGTGTTCTGCGCCGAGGCCTTGCAGAACATCCACCAGCGTTTGCGGGCGCGGCCACAGAGCTTCGGTCTGGACGACGCGGACCTGGCGGCGCTCGGCAGCACGACCGTGAACCGTTTCTGCCAGTCACAACTGGCGGCCAGCCATCTGGAGGCGCTTGGACGGCAGGTCGTCGCCTTGAATGGCGCCAGCGGCGCCTACCTGCTCGGCGACGACGCGATGATGATGCAGGACTCGTTCCGCAAGCTGGCGACCAATGTCGTGATGCCGCTGGCCGAGGAAATTCATCGGCACGACCGCATCATTCCGCGGGAAATTCTCGACCCGCTGACCGAAATGGGTTGCTTCGGTCTGTCGATTCCCGAACGCTACGGCGGCATCCAGAGCGACGATCACGAGGACAACATGGGGATGATCGTCGTCACCGAAGAACTGTCGCGCGGCTCGCTAGGCGCTGCGGGCAGCCTGATCACCCGTCCGGAGATTCTCAGCCGGGCTCTGCTCAAGGGAGGAACCGAAGAACAGCGGCAGAAATGGTTGCCACGGGTCGCCATGGGCGAGCCCTTGTGCGCCATCGCCGTCACCGAACCGGATACCGGCTCCGATGTCGCCGCCATGCGCCTCAGGGCGAGCAAGTGCGACGGCGGTTGGATTCTCGACGGCGTCAAGACCTGGTGCACGATGGCCGGCAAGGCAGGACTCCTGTTGGTTCTGGCGCGCTCCAATCCCGACCGTTCGCTGGGCCACAAGGGGCTCAGCATGTTCCTGGTCGAAAAGGACGCGTACGACGGGCACGATTTCGAGTATCGGCAAGCGCAAGGTGGCGTACTCACCGGCCGTGCGATTTCGACCATCGGTTATCGCGGCATGCACTCCTACGAGGTTTTCTTCGACCACTTCTTCGTCCCGGACGAGAACCTGGTCGGCGGACCGGACGGCGAAGGAAAAGGCTTCTACTTCACGATGGCCGGTTTTGCCGGCGGGAGGATTCAAACGGCGGCACGAGCCATCGGCGTCATGCAGGCCGCTTTCGAACGAGCGGTTTCCTATTCCCAGGAACGCCAGGCCTTCGGCAAACCGATCGGGGACTTTCAACTCACACGCGTCAAGCTGGCGCGCATGGCGACTCTGTTGACCGTGTCCCGGCAATTCACCTACGCCGTCGGTCGCCTGATGGACCAGGGCCGCGGGCAAATGGAAGCCAGCATGGTAAAGCTGTTCACCTGTCGGACAGCCGAATGGCTGACGCGCGAAGCGATGCAGATCCACGGCGGCATGGGCTATGCCGAAGAGTCGCCGGTCAGCCGCTATTTCCTGGATGCGCGCGTGCTGTCCATTTTCGAAGGGGCCGAGGAAACGCTGGCCCTGAAGGTCATCGCGCGGTCGCTCATCGATGCCGTCTAGGGTGCCGGCAAGCCAAACAAAGACGCCAAGGGGAAAATCTCATGTTGCAGGCTATTCGTTTCCGACCGCAGGTCGAACTGGCCGACAAGGTCCTGGTCGACCTGGGCAGGGCGCGCCATCCGCACTACGGCCGCTACCTGGAGGAGTTCGTGCCCGGCCAGGTGTTCGTTCATCCACGTGGCTTTACCTTCCTGCGTGCCCAGATGGAGGCTTTTGCCAGAACCTACATGCAGTGCAATCCGCTGTATCTCAACGAGGAGTACGCCACAGCCCTAGGCTTTTCCGGTCTACCGGCCTCACCGCAGATGGTTTTCAACGTCGTTCTTTCGCTGGGAGTCCAGAACGATTCGGAAAAGGCGATGGCCAACCTCGGCTATTACGATGCCCAGTATCTCTCGCCGGTCTACGCACGGGATACGATCCGCTCGCTGACCAAAGTCGTCGAGCGCAAGGAACGCGGTGCCGGCAAGCCGGGTATCGTGACCATCCGGACAATGGGCATCAACCAGAACGACGAGGTGGTGCTGCAGTATGAGCGCAAGATCATGGTCGCCAGCCAGGGGGACCGGCCAGCGACCACTCCCTTGCCGCAGGCGGCACGACGGCCGGACTTTCCCTGGGCCGAGGAGGCCGAAGTCGTTCTGCCGCAGTTTCCGGAGTCGCTCCCTTCCGGCCTGACGGGACCGAATTCTTTCTTCGAGGACTTTTCCGTCGGCGACATCATCGTGCATGCCAACGGCCGGACAATCACCGATGAGCATCTGGCGCTGACCTATGCCGTGGGCAACACCCATCCGCTGCATTTCGACCAGGTCTTCAGCTCAGGCTTGTCGGGCAAGATGAGCGGTGCCCCCATCGTTTATGGCGGGCTGGTTTTCGCCTGGCTGGAAGGATTGGCAAGCCGCGATGTCAGCGAAAACAGCGTCTGGGAACTTGGCTTTACCGAAGGTTACCACACGCAACCGGCGGTCACCGGCGATACTGTTGCCGCCCTGTCGCGTGTGTTGGCGACCGAGGAAGCCCCCGGCGAACTCGCCGAGCAGCTCGGCATCGTCGGTTTTCAGCTCATCGGCGTCAAGAACGTCAGTGCTTCGCAGGCGCTTGCCGACTATGGCGAGGACTTGTTCATCAAGGAAAACGACAAAAAAGACAAGGGCAAGGAGAAAATCGAAGCGAAGATTTTTGAGATCGAGAGGCGTCTCTTGATCAGAAAAAGGAGATAGTCATGCCTGCCGCCCCGAAAGATCGCGATCAACCGTGGTTGATGCGAACCTATAGCGGTCACAGCTCCGCCAAAGCTTCCAACGAGCTCTATCGAACCAATCTCGCCAAAGGTCAAACGGGATTGTCGGTGGCTTTCGATCTGCCGACGCAAACCGGCTACGACGCCGACAGCCCCTTGGCGCGAGGCGAGGTGGGAAAGGTCGGTGTACCGATCTCGCACATCGAGGACATGGATCAATTGTTCGCCGAGATCCCGCTCGACAAGATGAACACCTCGATGACCATCAACGCCACGGCGGCATGGTTGTTGTCACTCTACGTCGGACTGGCGCAACGCCGGGGCATAGCCCCGAGCCAGTTGAGCGGCACCACGCAAAACGACATCATCAAGGAGTACCTTTCGCGCGGCACCTACATCTACCCGCCCGGCCCGTCGATGCGCCTGATCGCGGACACGATCAACTACACCGTCAAACACGTGCCGAAGTGGAACCCGACCAACGTCTGCAGCTATCACCTGCAAGAGGCGGGAGCAACGCCGGTTCAGGAGCTGGCCTACGCACTGTGCACGGCGATGGCGGTCCTCGACCGCGTCAAGGCGTCTGGCGAGATTGAAGCGCAGGCATTTCCCCAGGTCGTCGAGCGGATTTCGTTCTTCGTCAACGCCGGCATCCGCTTCGTCGAAGAGTGCTGCAAGCTGAGGGCCTTCGGCGAACTGTGGGATCAGTTGACGCTGACCCGCTACCAGGTGACGGATCCCAAGCTTCGCCGTTTCCGCTATGGCGTCCAGGTGAACTCGCTGGGGCTGACCGAAGCGCAACCGGAAAACAACGTCCAACGAATCGTTCTCGAAATGCTGGCGGTGGTCCTTTCGAAACGTGCCAGAGCTCGTGCCATCCAGCTTCCAGCGTGGAACGAGGCCATGGGCCTGCCGCGCCCCTGGGACCAGCAATGGGCGCTGCGCATGCAGCAGGTGATGGCTTTCGAAACCGACCTGCTCGAGTACGGCGACATTCTCGATGGCTCGCCGGTCATCGCCGCCAAGGTCAGTGAGCTGATCGAGGGCGCGCGCCGCGAAATCGAGAACGTCGAGGCTCAGGGCGGGATCATCGCCGCGATCGAATCCGGCTATATCAAGCGCGAACTGGTCGGCAGCCATATGGACCGCCTACGCGCCATCGAATCGGGCGACCTGAAAATCATCGGCGTCAACTGCTTCCAGGAAACCGCCGAATCGCCGCTGACCCTGGGCGGCGACGGCGCCATCATGAAGACCGATCCGGCCGCCGAACGCGAACAGATCGAACGACTGCAGGCGCACCGCAGAAACCGCAACGACGCGGAGGTGCGAGCCGCCTTGCAGGCTCTGACCGACGCCGCAAAAAGCGGCGAGAACGTCATGCCCGGTTCGATTCGCTGTGCCCTGGCCGGAGTCAGCACCGGCGAATGGGGCGACACCCTGCGCGCCGTGTTCGGCGAGTTCAGGCCACCGACAGGCATCGACATCGCCATCGACAGCCGCCAAGTACTTGGCAAGAAAGACCAGGTCAGCGAGCTCAGGGAGCGCGTCGCCCGCACCGGCAACGCGATCGGCCGTCCACTGAAACTGCTGGTCGGCAAACCCGGGCTGGACGGCCATTCGAATGGCGCCGAACAGGTGGCGGTAAAGGCCAGGGATGTCGGCTTCGAAGTCGTCTATGACGGCATCCGGCTGACTCCGCAACAGATCGCCCAGGCGGCGCAGGAAGAAGGTGTGCATGTGGTCGGCCTGTCGATACTCTCGGGAAGCCATATGGAGCTCGTCGAATCGGTTTTGCAGGAACTGCGCTCGCGCGATCTCGCCAACCTGCCGGTAATCGCCGGCGGGATCATCCCACGCGAGGATGCCGAACGACTGGTCGCGTTGGGAGTGCGCGCCGTCTACACGCCGAAGGACTTCAGTCTGAATGCCATCATGGGGGATATCGTCGACCTGGTCCGCGAATGCAACGGGCTGGAACGGCTGGGTTTGCTGCATTGACCGGCAAATGACTCAGATCGTCGATCTTCCCGATCCCGAGCAGCTGGCTTTACGGATCCTGCGCCGGGAGCGGGCGGCGGTAGCCAGCGGCCTGAATCTGCTCGACAACAAGCTGGCCGAAGCGCGCAACCGCTCCGCTCGTCTGCTGGCGGCGCTGGCCGGCGAGCACTGGCTCAAGGACGGTCATTTGATCGGCATCACCGGCCCGCCCGGCGCCGGCAAGTCGTCACTCGTCGCCGCAATGATTCGCGAGTGGCGCCTGTCGGGCAGAAGCGTTGGCGTACTTGCGGTCGATCCATCGAGCCGACCGGAGCTGGGCGGCGGCGCCCTGCTCGGTGATCGCATCCGCATCAAGCACGCGTCCTACGACGAGGGACTGTTCATCCGCTCGCTGGCCAATCGCAATCAACTGGGCGGCGTGGCAAACGAAGTCTGGCCGATGAGCTGGCTGATGTTGGCCTGCTTCGATATCGTCGTGATCGAAACGGTCGGTGTCGGTCAGACGGAAATTGATATTGCCGAGATCGGCGACACGGTTTGTTATGTCGCGCAGCCGGCCTCGGGCGACACGATCCAGTATCTGAAGTCCGGCATCATCGAGATTCCGGACATCTTCGCCGTCAATAAAGCCGATCTTGGCGCAGCAGCGCATAAAACGGCCAGCGAAATCGGCCGCAGCGCACCGCGGCAGGACCGCCGCGAGGACTGGGATTATCCGGTATGTCTGGTGAGCGCCACGACGCATACCGGCATCACGGCCATGCTAGAGCATTGCGACAGACACAGAAGTTTTCTCGCCAATGCCGGCTGGCTGGACAAACTACGCCTGCGCCATCAGCGCGCCTGGGTAGTGCGTCTGCTGAAGGAAGAGTTCGGGACATTTGGCCTCGAGCTCCTCGGAGGTCGCCACCTTATCGGTCAGCGACTGAGCGAAAACCCATCGCATCAATTTGCAGAATATGAACGTATGCGAAAGCATATTTTTTCCAGGTTCATATCGATAAACCAACCAGGCAGTCCAACCACATAGGAGCATTCTAATGACTAAACCATTATATGAACTGGGCGACAAGCCTCCCTTGGGTGAAGTTCCGGAAAAAATGCATGCCTGGCTGATCCGCCAGGACCGCTTCGGCAAACCGACCGAGGCGTTTCAGAAAGAAGTCGTAAACACGCCGTCAATCGCCGACGACGAGGTACTGGTCCTGGTCATGGCAGCGGGGATCAACTACAACAACGTCTGGGCCGCCCTGGGAATCCCGGTCAATGTGATCGGCGCCCGCAACAAAGCAGGCGAACCTGAAGATTTCCACATCGGCGGCAGCGACGCCTCGGGCATCGTCTACGCCATCGGCAAGGACGTGACCAACGTCAAGGTAGGCGACGAGGTCGTCATGCATTGCGGCCAGTGGAATCGCCATTGCGAATGGGTCCGGAACGGCGGCGACCCGATGTACTCGCCATCGTTCAAGATTTGGGGTTACGAAACCAATTTCGGCAGTTTCGCCCAATTCACCAAGGTGCAAGGTCATCAGTGCATGCCGAAGCCCAAACACATGAACTGGGAGGAATCAGCGGCCTATACGCTGGTCGCGGCGACTGCCTGGCGGATGCTGCATGGCTGGGGTAGCAGCTCGATCAAGAAGGGCGACGTGGCGCTGATCTGGGGTGGCGCGGGCGGCCTGGGTTCGATGGCGATACAGATCGCCAAGGCGGTCGGGGCAACCTCGGTGGCTGTCGTATCGGGCGAAGACAAGTACGACTACTGCATGAAACTGGGCGCGAAAGGCTGCATCAACCGCAATGACTTCGATCACTGGGGAATGCTGCCGCACTGGAAGGACAACGCCGGCTACGCCAAGTGGCTGAAAGGAGTACGTTCCTTTGGGGCGAGGATATGGGAAGTGCTGGGCGAAAAGCGTGCGCCGAACATCGTCTTCGAACATCCCGGCGAAACGACGATTCCGACCTCAATCTTCGTCTGTGAGACGGGCGGCATGGTCGTCGTCTGCGCCGGCACGACTGGCTATAATGCCACAGTCGACCTGCGCTACCTGTGGATGCGGCAGAAACGCCTGCAAGGTTCGCACTTCGCCAACGCGGTGCAGTCCAACGAAATGAACCAGTTGGCTCTGCGTGGCCTGCTGGATCCCTGCATGTCGCGGGCCTTCACCTACGAAGAACTGCCGACGGCCCATCAACTGATGCACGACAACAAGCACCCGCACGGCAACATGTCCGTTCTGATCAACGCCATGGAATTCGGCACTGGTGCGAGCGGCAAAGCGCCGGTGACCATCGTTCATCCGACGCTTCCCAAGGGCGACGTACACACCACGCCGGCGCCGTATCCCATGTCTACGCCGCTGCCCGACATCGCCGAGGGCGAGGCGCTCACCATCGCCGACGACGGCACCAAGGTTCGCGATCTGATGCACCATGGCATCATTTCCTGCACGCCGGACGATACCGTCGGAACAGTCGCCAAGATCATGGTCAGTAACGAAATTCACGCCGTGGTGGTAATGGGAGACGACAACCAGGCGATCGGCGTCGTCTCGCAAACAGATATGGTGCTGGCACGGCAAGGCCGGACGCCGGACGAGGCGCGGTCGATGCGTGCCAGGGAGATCATGACTCCGGGTTGCGCGACCTGCGACGCCGACATGCTGTTGAGCGAAGCGGTCAGCCTGATGACGGGCCGGCGCATGCATCGCCTCGTGGTAACCGAGAGCGGCCAACCCGTCGGCGTGATCTCGATGACCGACGTGGTACGCAAGATCATCGGCGAGTAAGCACCGCAGCGCGTCGCGCCCCTCCCCGCCCTCGTTCGGGGAGGGAACGCGCTCCTTCCCACCCCTCAAGGTGGGGAAGGGGTTTCTGCGATCGAGGAGTTGTCGCCATGCAAGCCATCGTCTGCCATGAGCTTTCCGGGCCTTCTGCTTTGCGCCTCGACGAGGTCCCCGAACCACGTCCCGGACCCGGTCAGGTACGTCTGCGGGTCCGTGCCTGTGGGGTAAATTTCGCCGACGGCCTGATTATCCGCGGGCAATATCAAAATCAACTGCAACCACCGTTCAGCCCTGGCTTCGAAGTGTCCGGCGAGGTTCTGGAATTGGGTGCCGACGTACAGGGAATCGCCATCGGCGACCGGGTGATCGCGATCACACCACACGGTGGCTATGCCGAACAGGTCGTCGTCGAACACCGACGCTGCGTGCCGATACCGGCGGCGATGTCCTGGGAAGACGGCGCGGCATTTCCGGTGGTGTTCGGTACATCGCACGTCGCCCTGTGGCACCGGGCCCGCCTGCGCGCTGGTGAAACCCTGGTTGTACACGGCGCATCGGGTGGTGTCGGATTGACTGCCGTGGCGATCGGCAAACAGTTGGGGGCGACGGTCATTGCCACGGCCAACGGCGCAGAAAAACTGGCAGTGGCCGGGCGGCACGGCGCCGATCACCTGATCGACAGCAGCCGCGTGGATTTGACGGAACGGATCCGGGAACTCACCGCCGGTCGTGGCGCTGACGTGGTCTACGACCCGGTTGGCGGTGAGTTGTTCAGCGCTTCTTTGCGCAGCATCGCTTTCGAAGGGCGCCTCCTCGTCGTCGGTTTTGCGAGCGGCAAGGTCCCGCCGATCCCCGCCAATCATCTCCTGGTCAAGAATGTGGACGTCATCGGCCTCAACTGGCCGGCCTACGTGGAATTAAATCCACAACGTCTGAATGAGAGTTTCCGAACCTTGATTCAATGGTATCTCGACGGGGCGATCAAACCGCATGTGACCGCGGTGTATCCGCTGCAAAGTGCTGTCGAAGCGCTCAATCTGGTTCTTAATCGCAAATCGACCGGCAAAGTCGTCATTAATCCGAATTAGGCCATTATAATGCCATGCCAATGGACCGAAAGCCATTAGTCCGCCGCAGAAAAACGCCAGACGAGAAACCAGAGGGTCTATTTCTCGGCACTTCGACGATCGGAACTGGCTATTGGCCAAGGTCCACCTTTATACTGCTTGTCGTCCGCTTGGTCTGTCATCCCTGCCCTCCCGACATCAAGCTGGCGACTTCCGGAAAGCTCGACAAAATCGCCTGGCGCCCGCCACAACGAGTGCCTATCCCTTGGACGCGGCCATGCCGTGTTAATGATCACGAGAAAGGACTGTCATGAATCCCCAAAACGGTTACGACATAGAAGACTTGTCTGTCGGCATGAGCGCCGAAATCGCAAAAACCATTACCGACGCGGACATCGTCCTTTTCGCTGGCGTGTCGACGGACGTAAATGCGGTTCATATGGATGAGGACTTCGCCAAGACGACGATGTTCGGCGGCCGCATCGCACATGGCATGCTGTCCGCCAGCCTGATTTCCGCGGTACTGGGCAATCGCCTGCCAGGCCCCGGAACGATCTACTTGAGCCAGTCCTTGCGCTTCCGCGCACCGGTGCGCCCGGGCGACACGGTTCACGCCAGGGTGACGGTGAAGGAAGTCGTCGCCGACAAATGCCGGGTGATGGTCGATACCGTCTGCACCGTTGGCGACAAGGTAGTCATCGATGGAGAAGCCACACTGATGACTACCTCGAAGCGAAAGCGGGAAGCCGCCGGCAAATAAGCGACCAGCGAGCCGCGCCGGCGTAAAAACCCGGCCTGTCCGGGTGGCCCCGGCGGCCGCAGCTTGGCCGACACGACTCGCTCGCCACAGCGGCGGCGCTCAGACTGGCGTCAGTTCAGCGTCGGCGCGCATTGCCGCCGTACCGTCCGGTCCTTGCGCCTCGAGCGACACCCGGCCTTGGTCAGCGGTCGCAACGAGACGGAAAGGCGCCAGGTCGAACAGCGGCGCCAGACCACGGAAACTGTATTCGCGCACCGGCTGCGCGATCTGCCGGCGAACCAGTTCCAGCAGCAGGACTGCCGTCAGCGGGCCGTGCACAACCAAGCCGGGATAGCCCTCCTCCTGGACCGCGTAGGGGCGATCGTAGTGGATCCGGTGGGCGTTGAAGGTCAATGCCGAAAAACGGAACAGGAGTCGCGGGTCCGGCGTGACGACACGAGACCAGGCGCTCGCCGGAAGCGGAGGCCAGTCGCTGGGGCGAGGCGCGGCTAGCGGCGGCCCTGGTTCCCGGTAAACGATGTCCTGTTCCTCTTCGATGCACAGCCGTTCGTTCTGGAAAATTTGGCAGAGCACCGAGACAAAGGCCAGCGATCCCGAGCGGCCAGACTTCTGCCGAATGTCGCGAATCAAGGCTTCGCGGCGCGCTGGCTGGCCGATGATCAAGGGCCGATGGAAGCGCAGGTGCGCGCCGGCAAACATTCTTCGCGGATAGGGAATCGGCGGCATGAAGCCGCCACGCTGCGGATGTCCATCGACGTCCAGGAGGGCCAGTGGCGCCCTGGGCAGGAAATAAAACCAGTGCCACAAGGGTGGCAGCTCAAAGCCTTTGGCAAACGGCGTCAGGGTGTCGTCGAAGGTCGCCGCGGCGGCCAGCGCCGGCGCCAGCGACAGTTCATCCTCGGTCACCTCGCGGCGACCAATCCACTGCGCGTAGTCCGCTGCCGAGTCGTCCATGCTGTACTCCTTCCGGTGTTTTTCGAGTCCGTCCAGCAAGTACAGCACAGCCAACGAACAAACTCAAGCCTTCGCCGGCTGGCCACAGCCACTCGCCGGCGTGCTCGAATCTTGCGCCAAGCGCGACGTTTGCCCATATACTGTGTCGCTTAGGTCGGTACCGGGCTTGGCGCGTGAAGATGAAATAGTCGTCAGATTTCCCGGCCCGGCCATCGGGAGGATAAGCCATGAGAGAGGAAGCAGCTTCGGCGCCAGCCTCGCCGCCGCGACCCGAATTCGCGGGCGCAGCGAACGAGGCGCCGGCCAGCGCTGCGAAATCGGCCGCCGGCACTCGCCGGGCCCTAGAAGATCAGGATCAGGAACACTCACCCGAAAGCGACCGTCTGGCGATGAGCGGTCTGCGCGTCATCGACGTCGGAACCTTTCTCGCTGGCCCCTACGCGGCGTCGATACTCGGCGAGTTCGGTGCCGAGATCCTTAAGGTCGAGCACCCGATCGCCGGAGATCCGATGCGCCGCTTCGGAACGGCGTCGAAGCGTCACGACGCGACGCTAGCCTGGCTCAGCGAAGGGCGCAACAAGAAATCGGTCACTCTCGACCTGCGCCAACACGAAGGCGTCGAACTGTTTCTCAAGCTGGTCGCCAAGTCCGATGTCCTGATCGAGAACTTCCGCCCCGGAACGATGGAGGAATGGGGGCTCGGCTGGGAGGAACTGCGCCTGGCCAATCCCGCTCTGGTCATGCTAAGGGTATCCGGCTACGGGCAAAGCGGACCGTACCGCCGACGGTCGGGCTTTTCGCACATCGCACACGGTTTTGCCGGCCTGTCCTACCTCGCCGGCTTCCCTGGCGAAACGCCCGTACTGCCCGGTACGGCGCCGCTCGGTGACTACCTTTCCAGCCTCTATGGCGCGATCGGCATCCTGCTCGCACTGCGCCATCGCGAAGCGACCGGCGAAGGCCAGATGGTCGATATCGGCATCTACGAAGCCGTTTTTCGCCAGATGGACGAAATCGCCGCCGCCTACGGCCTGTTCGGCAAGGTTCGCGAGCGCGAAGGCGCGGGCAGCTTCGTCGCCGTTCCGCACGGGCACTTCCGCACGTTTGATGACAAATGGGTGGCAATTGCCTGTACCACCGACAAGATGTTTGAGCGCTTTGCCACAGCCATGGAAAGACCCGAACTCGCGTCGGCCGAGCGTTATGGCGAGCAGCGCAAGCGCCTCGCGGCGCGCGACGAAGTGAACCGCATGGTCATCGAATGGGTCGGGTCCCTGACCCGCGACGAAGTCATGAAACGCTGCATCGATCGCGAAGTACCGATCGGTAAACTCAATAGTATCGCCGACATGTTCGAGGACGAGCATTTCAAGGCACGCGGCAATCTCGCCCGGCTGACCGAGGAAGGCCTCGGCGAGGTCGTGATTCCGGGTGTCGTGCCAACGCTTTCCGAGACGCCAGGCCGGATTTCCAACCTCGGGCCGCCACTGGGCAACGCGACGTATGAGGTCCTGCGCGAACTGCTCGGCATTTCGGCACAGGAAATCAAGCGGCTTCGGCAACGCAAGATCATTTGAACAGGCTTTTCGCCAGGAGATTCATGCCCACTGAGCAGTCAGAAACCCGTTTGCCACTGGCCGGAATCCGGGTCGTCGATGCCGCAACGGTCATTGCCGCGCCTTACAGCGCGAGCATCCTCGGCGAATTCGGCGCCGACGTACTGAAGGTCGAGAACCCCAAAGGCGGCGACCCGTTGCGCCATTTCGGCACCCCGACCCGTCGCAAGGATACGCTGACCTGGCTCAGCGAGGCACGCAACAAACGCTCCGTAACGCTCGACCTGCACCTGCCGGACGGTGTCGAGCTGTTCAAGAAGCTGATCGAGAAATCGGACGTCCTGTGCGAGAATTTCCGGCCCGGAACCCTCGAAAAGTGGGGACTGGGCTGGGACGTGCTGCGCAAGATCAACCCCGGTCTGATCATGCTGCGCGTTACCGGCTATGGACAAACCGGCCCCTACCGCGACCGACCCGGTTTCGCCCGCGTCGCGCATGCCGTCGGCGGTATTGCCTTCCTCTCGGGAATGCCGCGCGGTACGCCAGTGACACCGGGTTCGACGACTCTCGGCGACTACCTGACCGGCCTCTATGGCTGTCTCGGCATCCTGATGGCCTTGCGTCACCGTGAACGCACCGGCCAAGGACAATACATCGACGCCGCGCTGTACGAATCGGTCTTTCGCTGCACCGACGAACTGGCGCCGGCCTACGGCATGTTCGGCCGGGTGCGCGAGCGGCACGGACCGACACATAACGACTTCGCTTGTCCGCACGGTCACTTCCCGACCAAGGACGACGGCAAGTGGGTCGCCATTTCGTGCGTCACCGACAAGCTCTTCGAGCGCCTGGCAATCGCCATGGGCCGCCCGGAACTCGCCGCACCGCACGTCTACGGCAACCAGAAGACCCGCCTCGAAAATCGTCACGACGTCAACGAGATTGTCCGCGACTGGTGCGGGTCGCTACACCGTGAAGACCTTCTTGCCCGCTGTTTCGCCGCCGGCGCACCGGCCGGCCCGCTGAACAGCATTGCCGATATCTTTGGCGACCGACAGTTCCACTCCCGGCGCAATCTGGTGGCCATCGACGAACCGGATATCGACGAGACGGTCATCGTTCCGTCGGTACTCCCGCGCCTATCGGCGACACCGGGACGAATCAAGCATCTTGGACCGCGTCTCGGACAGCACACCGAAGAAGTACTTTCGGATCTTCTCGGGCTGACCACCGACGAAATCGCCAAACTGCGCGACAAACGCGTGATCTGAGCCATACTCTGGGAGGGAAGGAATGGACGGAATTCTCAAGGGCCTGCGCATCGTCGAAGGCTCGGCCTTTGTCGCCGCGCCGCTCGGCGGCATGACCCTGGCCCAGCTCGGAGCGGAGGTCATACGCTTCGACCCGATCGGCGGCGGCCTCGACTACCGCCGCTGGCCACTCACCCTCGACGGCAAGCACAGCCTTTTCTGGGCGGGGCTCAACAAGGGCAAACGCTCGATCGCCGTCGACCTCCGCCTGCCGCGCGGGCAGGAACTGCTCACTCGGCTGATCTGTGCGCCGGGAGAACACGCGGGCCTGTTCAGCACCAACTTTCCCGCCAAAGGCTGGCTGGCCTACGAATCGCTCAAGGAACACCGTCCGGATCTGATCATGGTGAACCTCACCGGGCGCCGCGACGGCGGCTCAGAAGTCGATTACACTCTGAACCCGCAGGTCGGCCTACCCATGATGACCGGGCCAAACAGTTCACCGGAGGTGGTCAACCACGTCTTCCCGGCCTGGGACTTCATCAGCGGTCACTTGATCGCCATCGGTCTTCTGGCAGCCGAAAGGCACCGCCGGCTGACCGGCGAAGGACAGCTGGTTCGTCTGGCGCTGAAGGATGTGGCGCTGGCAATGCTCGGCAACTTCGGCATGCTAGCCGAAGCGGCGGTCAACGACACGGACCGACCGCGCCAAGGCAACTACCTCTACGGTGCTTTCGGTCGCGACTTCGCGACGCTCGACGGCAAGCGCCTGATGGTCGTGGGACTGACCGGCATGCAGTGGCGCCGGCTGACCAAAGCCACCGGCCTGCGCGAGTCGATCGGCGCGCTTTCGACCCGGCTAGGGCTCGACTTCGACGACGAAGGTAATCGCTATCGGGCGCGCCAAGAAATCGCCGCGCTCCTCGAACCGTGGTTCCACGCGCGCACGCTCGCCGAAGCCGCGCTGACTCTCGATGCACACGGTGTCACCTGGGGCCCCTATCGCAGCGTGCGCGAAGAAATTGCCACCGACCCCGACTGCTCGGCCGACAACCCCATGTTCACGCTCGCCGCCCAGCCCGGCGTCGGCACCTACCTGATGCCGTCGTCGCCGCTCGACTTCAGCGGCGTGCCGCGCCTGCCGGCAATGCCGGCCCCGCGGCTCGGCGAACACACTGACGAGATTCTGCTCGACGTCCTCGGCCTGAGCGAGGCCGAGGTCGGCCGCCTGCACGATGCACGCGTCGTCGCCGGACCAACCTGAAATAGCGGCGAGCCACACGTTGGCCAGCGCCGAAGTACCCGACGCATTCTTTTTGACCAGGGAACATGCCATGAAGCTACCAGTACACTTCTACAAACCTCTCGCCATCGGTGCGCCGCAACCGCTGCGCGAGTTGCCGGTACGACCGGAAAGAATGATTCATTTCTTTCCCCCGCACATCGACAAAATCCGCGCCAAGGCGCCCGAAACCGCCAGACAGTGCGACGTGATGTGCGGCAACCTTGAGGACGCCATCCCGATCGAAGCCAAGGAGGCAGCACGCGCGGGATTCATCGAACTGCTGACCGCGAACGACTTCGGCGACACCGGCATGTGGGTGCGAATCAACGCCCTCAACAGCCCGTGGGTACTCGACGACCTCAACGAGATCATCAAACACGTCGGCAACAAGCTCGACGTAATCATGATTCCCAAGGTCGAAGGCCCCTGGGACATTCACTTCGTCGATCAATACGTCTCGCTGCTCGAAGCGAAATACGCCATCAGGAAGCCGATTCTGCTGCACGCCCTGCTCGAAACAGCTCAGGGTGTCACCAACGTCGAGGCGATCTGCCGCGCCAGTCCACGCATGCATGGCTTGAGCCTCGGTCCCGCCGATCTTGCCGCCTCACGCGGCATGAAGACGACCCGCGTCGGTGGTGGTCATCCGGGTTACGGCGTCCTCGCCGATCCCGAGGCGGGAAAGGATCAACGCGCCTTTTTCCAGCAGGATCTGTGGCATTACACGGTGGCGCGTATGGTCGACGCCGCGGTGGCACACGGTTTGCGCTCCTTCTACGGGCCGTTCGGCGATCTCAAGGACGAGGCGGCCTGCGAAGCTCAGTTCCGCAATGCCTTTCTGATGGGCTGTTCGGGTGCCTGGTCGCTGGCCCCCAACCAGATCGCGATCGCCAAGCGGGTCTTCAGCCCCGATGCCAAGGAAGTGCTGTTCGCCAAGCGCATCCTCGAAGCGATGCCCGACGGCAGCGGCGTGGCAACGATCGACGGCAAGATGCAGGACGATGCCACCTGGAAGCAGGCAAAGGTCATCGTCGACCTGGCGCGTCTGGTCGCCAGAAGGGATCCGGAACTGGCCGCCGCCTATGGCTGGTAAGCGATCCGTAACTTGGCACCACAAGGAGAAAGTTTGATGAGCGACAAAACAGGATTGGGAAATTTCTTCGAGGATTTCCGCGTCGGACAATCGATCGCCCATGCGACCCCGAGAACGATCAGCGAAGGCGATGTGGCGCTCTACACGGCACTGACCGGCTCACGCTTCGCCATCACTTCGGCCGACACCTTCGCACACAGCCTGGGCTTCGCGCGAGCGCCGGTAGACAACCTGCTGACGTTCAACATCGTCTTTGGCAAAACGGTACCCGACATCTCCCTGAACGCCGTCGCCAACCTGGGCTACTCCGCAGGCCGCTTCGGCCACCGAGTCTATCCGGGTGATACGCTGACGGCCGATTCGACGGTAATCGGCCTCAAGGAAAACCGGGACGGCAAAACGGGCATCGTCTATGTGCACTCGCGCGGCGTCAACCAGCACCAGCAGATCGCTCTCGACTATTGCCGCTGGGTCATGGTGCGCAAGCGAGATCACGCGTCTCCGGCCCCCGAAGCGGTCGTTCCCGAGCTTCCCGATGCGGTCGCGGCAAGCGATCTGGTCGTTCCGGCGGGGATCCGTGTCGACCAGTACGACTGCGGACTTTCGGGCAGCCCCAGCCTGTGGGACGACTATCAGGTTGGTGAACGAATCGATCACGTGGATGGTATGACCATCGAGGAAAGCGAACACATGATGGCCACCCGACTCTACCAGAACACCGCCCGCGTGCACTTCAATCAGCATGCCGAACAGGCTGGACGTTTTGGCCGCCGCCTCATCTACGGTGGCTACATCATAGGCTTGGCGCGTGCGCTGTCCTTCAATGGCCTGGCCAATGGTTTTCTCGTTACGGCGATCAACGGCGGCCGGCATGTCAATCCAACCTTTGCCGGCGACACTGTTTACGCTTGGTCGGAAGTGATCGACAAACTGACCCTCCCGGGCCGCAACGACCTCGGCGCCTTGCGCCTGCGCACCGTAGCGACCAAGGACCGCCCCTGCGCCGACTTTCCCTACCAGACCAGCGACGGTCGCTACGATCCGAGCGTCCTTCTCGACTTCGATTACACGGTCCTGATACCGAGACGCGCGTAGAACCGTTCGGCGGTTGGCCATACGCCAAGGTATCGTTGTTTTCAATGGACTGGAACTAAGCTATGCTGCGCAGGCGTCAAAAAAACGATGGAAAACAATGGAGGAAACATGTTCCAAGTCCGCATACACGGTCGCGGTGGCCAAGGCGTGGTAACGGCCGCCGAGATGCTGTCTATTGCTGCGTTTGAGGAAGGCCGCCATGCCCAGGCCTTCCCGAGTTTCGGTTCGGAAAGAACCGGTGCCCCGGTAGTTGCCTTCTGCCGCATCGCCGACCAGGAGATCCGACTGCGCGAACCGATCATGGAACCCGATGCGCTGATCATTCAAGATCCGACGCTGCTGCTCCAGGTCGACGTCTTCTCAGGACTGAAGAAAGGCGGATACATACTGATCAACACGAGCCGCTCGTTCGACGAACTGGGCCTCGGCGACTACGTCCGGGACTGGCCGCCGGAGAGGCTATGCACTGTCCCCGCCACCGACCTCAGCCGCAAGCATGTCGGCCGCCCGATGCCCAATGTCCCTCTGCTGGCCGGTTTCGCCGCGGCATCCGGCATCATCCGCCTCGAATCGGTGATCAAGGCGATCAGCGCCAAGTTTTCCGATAAGGTAGCGAGCAGCAATATCGCTGCGGCAACCGAAGCGTATCAGTTCGTTGCCGACGAAATTGCCGCGGCACGTCATCAGGAGGCCGCACATGCTTAAGCAAACCGAAGGTTCACACGCCGTCGCCGAAGCCGTCGGGCTGTGCCGGCCCGAAGTGATCTGCGCCTACCCGATTTCACCGCAGACGCACATCGTCGAAGGCCTTGGCGAAATGGTCAAGGCGGGCGAGATTGCCAACTGCGAGTTCATCAACGTCGAATCCGAGTTCGCCGCGATGAGCGTCGCCATCGGCTCGTCGGCAACCGGTGCCCGCACCTATACCGCGACGGCGTCACAGGGTCTGCTGTTCATGGCCGAAGCGGTCTACAACGCTTCCGGTCTGGGCCTGCCGATCGTAATGACGGTCGCCAACCGAGCGATAGGCGCTCCCATCAACATCTGGAATGACCACACCGACGCGCTCTCGCAACGTGACAGCGGCTGGATTCAACTCTTCGCCGAAACCAACCAGGAAGCCCTCGACCTGCACATTCAGGCTTTCAAGCTGGCCGAAGAAGTCAGCCTGCCGGTAATGGTCTGCATGGACGGCTTCATCCTGACGCACGCCTACGAACGGGTGGACGTGCCGACACAGGAACAGGTCGATGCCTTCCTGCCACCTTACGAACCGCGGCAGGTGCTCGATCCAACGGAGCCGGTGTCGATCGGCGCCATGGTCGGTCCCGAGGCGTTCTCGGAAGTACGCTATCTCGCGCACGCCAAACAGATGCAGGCGCTTGAACTTATCCCGCAAATGGCCGAGCAGTTCAAGCAGATATTTGGTCGCGATTCAGGTGGCCTGACGCATTCCTATCTAGTGGACGACGCCGAAACCATCGTCGTGGCCATGGGCTCGGTGCTGGGAACGATCAAGGACACAGTCGACGACATGCGCAGCGCCGGCGAGAAAATCGGCGTGCTGGGCATCACCTCCTACCGTCCGTTCCCGATCGAGAGCGTGCGCACCGCCCTGCAGAACGCGCAGCGCGTTGTCGTTCTGGAGAAGAGCTTGGCCGTCGGCATTGGCGGTGTCCTATCAACCGACGTGCGCATGGCGATGTCGGGGCTGCAACTCCATGGACACACGGTCGTCGCTGGACTCGGTGGCCGGGCAATCACCCGCAAGTCACTGCGCGCGCTCTTTGGCAAGGCGATCCGTGGCGAACTGGGCCACCTCACCTTCCTCGATCTCGACTGGAACGTGGTCAACAAACAGCTCGAACGCGAACGCACCAAGCGCCGCTCTGGTCCGGCTGCCGAAAGCATGCTGCGTGATGTCGGCGTCGTTGCTGCCCGTATAGGCTGAGGAGACCGAAAATGAGCTTCCAACCCGTCCATTTCTATCAGACCGGTACGTTTACCGTCGGCAACCGCCTGTTGGCGCAGGAAGAACGCAGTGTCCAGGCCAACATGGAACGTACCAACTCCCTCAACTCGGGGCACCGCGCCTGCCAAGGCTGTGGCGAGGCTCTCGGCGCGCGCTACGCGATCGACGCGGCGATGAATGCCGCGCGCGGCCGCCTGATCGCCGCCAACGCCACCGGCTGCCTGGAGGTTTTCTCCACTCCCTATCCCGAAACCTCGTGGCAGATCCCGTGGATCCACTCGCTGTTCGGCAACACCGCAGCCGTTGCCACGGGCATCGCCGCCGCGATCAAGGTGAAAAGACAAAAGGGCCAGATGGGCGATGTGCGCGTTGTCGCCCAGGGAGGCGACGGCGGCACGACCGACATCGGTTTCGGCTGCCTGTCCGGGATGTTCGAACGCAATGACGACGTTTTGTATATCTGCTACGACAACGGCGGCTACATGAACACCGGCGTCCAGCGCAGTTCGGCCACGCCACCTGCGGCCCGCACGGCGACCACGATGCCGGTTGGACCCGAGCCCGGCAATGCCTTCGGGCAGGGCAAGTTCGTCCCGGCGATTGCCATGGCGCACGAGATCCCGTACGTGGCGACGGCCACCGTCGCCGACCTGCGCGACCTGGAATACAAGGTGACCAAGGCCATGGGAATGCGCGGCGCGCGCTACATCCATATCCTGGTGCCTTGCCCGCTCGGCTGGGGCGCGGCCTCGCAGGACACCATCAAACTCGCGCGCCTGGCCAAGGAAACCGGCATATTCCCGGTTTTCGAAGCCGAACGTGGCGAGGTGACCGGCGTGTTGAAGATCCGCCGGCCACAACCAGTCGAGGAGTACCTGCGACTGCAGAAGCGCTACGCGCACCTGTTCGGCAAAAAGCCGGCAGTGGAAACGATCGCTCGCCTGCAGGCGGCCGCAGACAAGAACATTCGCAAATACGGACTGCTCGACCAGGAGGCAAACTGATGGACAAACCCTTTGCCATTACTCTAGATCCCGGCTCGTCGCTGGCCAATCACACGGGTTCGTGGCGTACCTCGCGCCCGGTGTATGTTGACCGGCTGCCGCCCTGCAACAAACAGTGCCCGGCCGGCGAGGACATTCAGGGCTGGCTCTTCCACGCCGAGTCGGGCGACTACGAGAGTGCTTGGCGGCACCTGACGAAAGACAACCCCTTCCCGGCGATCATGGGACGCGTGTGTTATCACACTTGCGAAGGTGCCTGCAACCGCGGGCAACTGGATGCGCCGGTCGGCATCAATTCGGTCGAGCGCTTCCTCGGCGACGAGGCCCTTAAGCGCGGCTGGAAACTCAGCGCACCGGCCGCCGAATCGGGCAAGCGGATCCTGGTCGTCGGCGCCGGTCCGTCCGGCATGTCGGCCGCCTATCACCTGCGACGGCTCGGCCACAGTGTCACGGTCTACGAAGCCGGCCCCTTGCTCGGCGGGATGATGCGCTTCGGCATTCCCAAGTACCGCCTGCCGCGCGACGTCCTCGAGGCGGAAATGCAGCGTGTCGTGGACCTCGGCGTTGAGGTGCGGCTGAACAGCAAGGTCGACAATATCCTCGACACGATGCGCGACGGCAAGTTCGACGCGGCCTTTCTGGCCGTAGGCGCGCATATCGGCAAACGAGCCCGTATTCCCGCTGGCGACGCGGCGAAGATCATCGACGCCATCTCGCTGCTACGCAGCATGGAAGGCGAAGAGAAGCCGCTGCTCGGACGTCGTGTCGTTGTTTACGGCGGTGGCAACACCGCCATCGACGTCGCGCGTACCGCCAAACGCATGGGCGCCGAGCCTTTGATTGTCTACCGCCGGACGCGTGAAAAGATGCCGGCGCACGACTTCGAAGTCGAGGAGGCACTCCAGGAAGGCATCATGGTGAAGTGGCTGTCGACCATCAAACAAGCCCATGAATCCTCGCTGACCATCGAGAAGATGGCACTGGACGACAAAGGCTTTCCCCAACCGACCGGCGAATTCGAGACCATCGAAGCCGATTCGTTGGTCCTCGCGCTCGGCCAGGATGTCGATCTCGGATTACTGGAGGGCGTTCCGGGACTGCAAGTGACGGATGGCGTCGTCGAGGTCGCGCCCAACATGATGACCGGCCACCCCGGCATTTTCGCTGGCGGCGACATGGTCCCCGCCGAGCGCAATGTCACCGTCGGCATTGGCCACGGCAAACAGGCAGCACGGCACATCGACGCCTGGCTGCGCGGTGAGCAGTACGTGCCGCCGGTTCAGCGCGAGGTGGCGGTGTTCGAAAACCTCAACACCTGGTATTACGCGGACGCGCCGAAAACCGTCCGGCCGATGCTCGACATTATTCGCCGCCAATCGACTTTTGACGAAGTGCAAGGTGGACTCGACGAGAGCAACGCCCTCTTCGAAGCCCGCCGCTGCCTCTCCTGTGGCAACTGCTTCGAATGCGACAACTGCTACGGCGTCTGCCCCGACAATGCAGTGATCAAGCTCGGTCCCGGCAAGCGGTTCGAGTTCAACTACGATTATTGCAAGGGCTGCGGCGTGTGCGTCGCCGAATGCCCGTGCGGCGCGATCAAGATGGAGGCCGAAGAGATCTGAGCTGAGGCCTCGTCCGTGACGGCTGCACCGCTCGGTTTTCCGTCACCGTAAGCGCGCAACAACAACCCCGGCCCGGTGCGGACATCCGGGTCGCCCACTGTAGCGACACTTCGAGCGTTGCGCTCGGAGTGTCTTTCCTCTCTTCCCCAACCCGCGAGGTATTTATGCCAACTGAAACGAAAAACGTCTATGTATTTGGTGCCGCCCGAACCGATGGCGACGCCAAGATGAAGAACACTCTCGGAGGCAAGGGCGCCAACCTGGCCGAAATGTGCCGCCTGGGAATCGCCGTGCCGCCTGGCTTCACGATCAGCACCGAAGCCTGCACCATCTATACTGAACAGGGCAAGGACGCGGTGTTCAAGGTCATCGAGGCCGAAGTTCGGCAGGGCGTAGCCTTCATCGAACAGGAAATGGGGAAGAAGTTCGGTGATGCGTCGGATCCGCTGCTGCTGTCCGTGCGCTCGGGTTCGCGCGCGTCGATGCCGGGCATGATGGATACCATTTTGAATCTCGGTCTCAACGACGAAGCGGTAGTCGGTCTCGCTCGCAAGGCCAACAACGAACGCTTCGCGTGGGACTCCTATCGCCGCTTCGTGCAGATGTACGGCGACGTCGTCATGGGGCTGAAGCCCGTATCGAAAGAAGACCACGATCCATTCGAAGTGGTCATCGACATGCTCAAAGAGAAAAAAGGCGTCGAACTCGACACCGACCTCGACACCGATGACCTGAAAGAACTCGTGTTGCGCTTCAAGGGGCTCATTCGTGCCCGCGTCGGCCGCGATTTTCCGACTGACCCGTGGGAGCAACTGTGGGGCGCGGTGATGGCGGTCTTCCAGAGTTGGAACAACGACCGTGCCAAAGTCTACCGCGAACTGAACGACATCCCGGATTCCTGGGGTACCGCCGTCAACGTTCAGGCCATGGTATTCGGCAACCTCGGCGAGAATAGTGGTACCGGCGTGGCTTTCACGCGTGACGCCGGAACCGGTGAAGACCTGTTCAACGGTGAGTTTCTGGTCAATGCCCAGGGCGAAGACGTCGTCGCCGGCATCCGCACTCCACAGCAAGTCACCCTCGAGGGTTCACGCCGCTGGGCGAAGCTGGCCTTGGTCAGTGAGGAAGAACGGCGCGCCAAGTTCCCTTCCCTCGAAGAACTCATGCCGGACATCTACCAACAGCTTCTGCAGGCCGAAACCAAGCTCGAAAAGCACTATTCGGACATGCAGGACGTCGAGTTCACTATCCAGGAAGGCCGCCTTTGGATGCTGCAGACCCGCAACGGCAAACGTACCGGGTCGGCGATGGTGCGCATCGCGATGGAAATGCTGCGCCAGGGAATCATCGATGAAAAAGAAGCCTTGCGTCGCGTCGACCCGGAGCGGCTGAACGAGCTCTTGCACCCGGTTTTCGATCCGGCCGAGATCAAGAAGGCACGTTCGATCGCGCACGGACTGCCCGCCTCCCCGGGTGCGGCGACCGGCCAAATCGTCTTCTTTGCCGACGAAGCCGAAGAATGGGTAAGAAAAGGAAAGAAAGTCATCCTGGTGCGCCAGGAAACATCGCCCGAAGATTTGCGGGGCATGAGCGTCGCCCAGGGAATTCTCACCGCCCGTGGCGGCATGACCTCGCATGCGGCGGTCGTTGCACGCGGCATGGGCAAGTGTTGCGTATCCGGGGCCGGAGCAGTGCATGTGGATTACCATGCACGCACGATGTCGGTCGGTGGTGAAACCTGGGCAGAAGGCGACTGGCTTTCGCTCGACGGATCGACCGGCGAAGTGTACCTGGGGCAGGTGGCGACGAAAGAAGCCGAACTCACCGGCGACTTCGGAGCGCTCATGGAACTTGCCGATCGCTACAAGAAGCTGGCGGTGCGCGCCAATGCCGACACCCCCGAGGACGCCAAGGCGGCACGCGTCTTCGGCGCCAAGGGCATCGGCCTGTGCCGCACCGAGCACATGTTCTTCGAGGGCGATCGCATCAAGGCGGTGCGCGAAATGATCCTCGCCGACGACGAAAGCGGGCGACGGCGGGCGCTGGCGAAGCTACTGCCGATGCAGCGTGCCGACTTCGAAGGCTTGTTCCGCGAGATGAGCGGGCTTCCGGTCACCATCCGTTTGCTCGATCCACCGCTGCACGAATTCGTTCCGCACGACGAGGCCAACCAGAAGATCATGGCCCACGAGATGAACGTTCCGCTCGGTGTAATCAAGATGCGGGTCGACGATTTGCACGAGTTCAACCCGATGATGGGTCATCGCGGCTGCCGCCTCGGCATCAGCTATCCGGAAATCACCGAAATGCAGACACGGGCGATCCTCGAGGCCGGCCTCAACATGAAGGCCAAGGGATACGACGTGAAAGCCGAAATCATGATTCCGCTGGTCGGCACGGTACGCGAATTCAATGCTCAGGCGCGCGTCATCCGCCAGACAGCGACAGCCGTTTTCAATGAACGTGGCGAAACGCTCGACTACCTTCTCGGAACGATGATCGAGACCCCGCGTGCCGCGCTGATCGCCGACAGCATCGGCCAACAGGCGCAGTTCTTCTCTTTCGGGACGAACGATCTGACGCAAATGACCATGGGCTTCTCGCGCGACGACTCAGGCAAATTCCTGCCGAGTTACCTGAAAGACGGCATGTACGAGCGCGACCCTTTCCAGTCGATCGACCAGAAAGGTGTCGGCTTGTTGGTCAAGATGGCGGTCGAGAAAGGCCGTTCGGTACGCGAGGGAATCAAGCTCGGGGTCTGTGGAGAACACGGTGGCGATCCGACGTCGATCGACTTCTTCCACCGCACCGGTCTCGACTACGTGAGTTGCTCGCCGTTCCGGGTTCCGATCGCCCGCTTGGCCGCGGCTCAATCGTCGATCAACAACCCGTAAGGCGCCGGTCGGACGCTTCCTGGCACCATTCCTGGCCACTCCGGTAGTCGGGAGAAGGACCGCATCGGAAGCGACCGGCGTTTGCCGCAGTGATGCACCCCCGGCTCGCCGGGGGTGCTCTTTTTTGCTCGACGAGAAACGACTACGGACAAACCACTCGACGAACCCTCGAGTGGGCGCCTACCCCGGCGTTCTCTACTCTGAAGATATGGATTTCGAACTCTTGGCCCACGACGGCCCGGCTCGCCGCGGCCGCCTCCGTTTCACTCACGGCAGCGTCGACACGCCAACCTTCATGCCGGTCGGCACCTACGGAACCGTGAAAGCGATGACTCCGCGCGACCTGACCGAAACCGGGGCCCAGATCTGTCTCGGCAACACTTTCCATCTCTGGCTGCGCCCAGGGCTCGACGTGATCGCCGCTCACGGTGGGCTGCACCGCTTCATGTGCTGGAACGGGCCGATTCTCACGGACTCCGGCGGATTTCAAGTGTTTTCACTCGGTGCCCTGCGCAAAATCAGCGAGGAGGGAGTCCGCTTCCAGTCACCGGTCAATGGTGACCGCCTGTTTCTGACGCCCGAGGGGTCGATGCACATTCAGCACGTGCTCGATTCCGATGTCGTCATGATCCTCGACGAATGCACTCCCTACCCCACCAGTCATGGGGCAGCCGCGGCGTCGATGCGTCTGTCGCTGCGCTGGGCGCAGCGCTCGCGTCACAAGCACGACCAGCTCGGCAACCCTAACGCGCTCTTCGGTATCGTCCAGGGTGGCATGTACGAAGACCTGCGCGAGGAATCACTAGCCTCCCTGATCGACATCGGTTTCGACGGCTTTGCGATCGGCGGCCTGTCAGTCGGCGAACCGAAGGCCGAAATGACCCGCATCTTGGCGCACACAGCGCCTCGCCTGCCGCCCGACAAGCCGCGCTATCTGATGGGAGTCGGCACGCCCGAAGATCTCGTTGCCGCGGTCAGCAAGGGCATCGACATGTTCGACTGCGTCCTGCCAACGCGCAACGCGCGCAATGGCCACCTCTATACCCGTCATGGCGACATCCGGATTCGCAACGCGCGCCACAAAAACGACCCGCGTCCGCTCGACGAAACCTGCAAGTGTTACACCTGCCTCAATTTCTCGCGTGCCTATCTGCATCACCTCAATCGGGTCGGCGAGATTCTCGGTGCGCAGCTCGCTACTCTGCACAACCTGCACTACTACCAGGATCTGATGGGCGAGCTGCGCACGGCGATCGCGACCGGAACCTTGGCCAGGAGTGTCGCCACCTTCCACAGCGCACGTGCCGAGCAGGCGGGAGGCTAGTGGTACAATTATCGGTTCCATTCAAACAACCTGCTTTAGGAGACTGATGTGCTGATCAGCACCGCCCACGCCCAAACGGCTGCAGCCACCGATCCGACCGGTGGTTTCATGCAACTGTTGCCGATCATTCTGATGTTCGTCGTTCTCTATTTCCTGATGATTCGACCGCAAATGAAGCGGGCCAAGGAACACAAAGCTCTGATCGAGGCCCTCACCAAAGGCGACGAAATCGTCACCGGTGGCGGAATCGCCGGCCGGATCACCAAGGTCAGTGACAATTTCATCACCCTCGAGGTCGCTGACACAGTGGAAATCCAGGTTCAGAAACAGGCCGTTACGCTACTACTCCCAAAGGGCACGCTGAAAGCGCTCTAATCACCCGCCGGGCTGCCTGCCCTCAGGCAGCGCCGTCCACATCCGACTGTCTGCCTCCATGAATCGCTATCCGCTCTGGAAATACGTCACCGTCGCCGTCGCGCTGCTAGTCAGCCTGGTGTATACCTTGCCGAATTTTTTCGGCGAATCGCCCGCCGTCCAGGTTTCCAGCGCCAAGGCCACGCTCAAGGTCGATGAAAAAACCCGCGAGCGTGTCGCCATCACCTTGCAGAGCGCCGGCGTCGCGATCAACGGCATCTTCCTCGACGCTACCGGCGTCAAGGTTCGCCTGCACAACTCGGACAGCCAGTTGCAAGCGAAGGATATTCTGGAGCGACAGTTCAATCCCGACCCGGCTGACCCCCAGTATGTCGTCGCGCTGAACCTGCTCTCCAGTTCGCCGCAATGGCTGACGAGTTTGCATGCCCTGCCGATGTACCTCGGCCTCGACCTGCGTGGCGGTGTGCATTTCCTTCTCCAGGTGGACATGAAAGGCGCGCTGACCAAGCGCCTCGATTCGATCAGCGGTGACCTGCGCAGTCTGCTACGCGACAAGAATGTTCGTCACTCGGGAATCAACCGGGAGGGCGACCGGCTGATCATTCGCTTCCGCGACAACGACATTCGAAGCAAAGCGCGCAGTGTTTTGGAAAGCAACCAGTCCGATCTATCACTCGCCGAGCAGGGAGAAGGCGACGACCTTAGGCTGGTCGCGACGCTGAAGCCGGAGGCGATCAAGCGCATCCAGGAATTCGCGGTCAAACAGAACATGGGAACGCTGAATAACCGGATCAACGAACTCGGCGTCGCCGAGCCGGTCATTGCGCAGCAAGGCGCCGATCGCATCGTCGTACAGTTGCCGGGCGTACAGGACCCCGGCAAGGCGAAGGACATCCTCGGCCGTACGGCGACCCTCGAAATCCGCATGGTCGACGAGACGGCGGGTGCGCTCGAGGCGGCGCAAGCCGGGCAAGTTCCTTTTGGCGCCGAGCTCTACGTCGAACGCGGTGGCGTTCCGCTGCTGGTCAAGAAACAAGTCGTGCTGACCGGCGACCGACTGACGGACGCACAACCGGGTTTCGACAGTCAGACTCAGGAGCCGGCCGTCCACCTGACTCTCGACTCCGCCGGCGCACGTATCTTCAAGGATGTCACGCGCGACAACGTCGGCAAACGTATGGCGATTGTGCTGATCGAGAAAGGCAAGGGCGAGGTGGTCACGGCGCCGGTGATCAGGGCGGAGATCGGCGGCGGCCGAGTACAGATTTCCGGCCGGATGAGCACCATGGAAGCCAACGATACGGCGCTTTTGCTGCGTGCCGGGTCGCTCGCCGCACCGATGGAAATCATCGAGGAACGGGCGATCGGCCCCAGCCTCGGAGCCGAAAACATTCGGAAGGGCTTCCACTCGACGATGTGGGGTTTCGCGGCGATCGCCGTCTTCATGACCGCCTACTATCTACTGTTCGGGCTCGTATCGGTGGTCGCCCTGGCCGCCAACCTGCTCTTCCTGGTCGCCCTGCTCTCGCTTTTGCAGGCCACGCTGACCTTGCCCGGTATCGCCGCCATCGCCCTCGCGCTCGGCATGGCCATCGACGCCAACGTTCTGATCAACGAGCGAATCCGCGAGGAGTTGCGCAACGGTTCGTCGCCGCAGTTGGCGATCCACACGGGTTACGAGCGAGCTTTTGGCACCATTCTCGATTCCAACATCACGACCCTGATTGCCGGCATCGCCCTGCTCATTTTCGGCTCTGGCCCGGTACGCGGCTTCGCCGTCGTACACTGCCTCGGAATTCTGACCTCACTTTTCTCGGCGGTGGTCGTCTCGCGCGCCATGATCAACCTGATCTACGGCAACCGCCGCAAGATCGAGTCGCTGGCCATCGGCCAGATCTGGAAACCTGGTAACACGGCCGCCGCGCAATAGGAGAGCATCCAGATGGAATTCTTCCGCATCCGCAAAGACATCCCGTTCATGCGTCACGCCTTGGTGTTCAATGTCGTGTCGCTACTCACTTTCCTGCTCGCCGTGTTCTTCCTCGTCAGTCGCGGCCTACATCTTTCGGTCGAATTCACCGGTGGAACGTTGATTGAACTCAGCTACACGCAGGCGGCAGACCTGGAAAAAGTCCGCGAAGGCCTCGGCAAGGCCGGCTACAGCGACTTCTCGGTGCAAAACTTCGGCTCCAGTCAGGACGTGCTGATCCGTCTACCGCTGCGCGCGGATCAGAACACGACCAAGATCGGCGAATCGGTATTGCAGGCCCTCGACGCCGAGGCATCGGGAGCTTCGCTGCGCCGGGTCGAGTTCGTCGGCCCTCAGGTAGGGAAGGAACTGGCGGAAAATGGTGCCCTGGCGCTCTTGTTGGTCGTTATAGGCATCGTTGTCTACCTGGCGTTCCGCTTCGAGTGGCGCTTTTCGGTCTCGGCCATCATCGCCAACCTGCACGACGTGATCATCATCCTGGGCTTCTTCGCGTTCTTCCAGTGGGAATTTTCGCTTTCGGTCTTGGCAGCGGTGCTCGCCGTGCTTGGCTATTCCGTCAATGAGTCGGTCGTCGTTTTCGACCGCGTCCGAGAGACCTTCCGGAAAGTGCGCGGACTGACGACGCCACAGGTCCTCGACCACGCCATTACCAGCACCATCTCGCGTACCATCATCACGCACGGTTCGACCCAGATGATGGTCCTCTCGATGCTGCTCTTCGGTGGCGAGACGTTGTACTACTTCGCGCTGGCGCTGACCATCGGCATCTGTTTCGGAATCTACTCGTCGGTGCTGGTCGCGAGCCCGCTGGTGATGTGGCTTGGCGTCTCGCGCGAGCAGTTCGTCAGGCCGAAGAAGCAGATCGAAGGGGCCAACGAGGATGGCGCCGTGGTCTAACAACCTGCGCTGACCTCGTCGGTCAAGCACGTTCGTGCCCGTGATACCGACCTGATCGAGGAACGTACGAGGCGGGCACAACGGCAGGACTGTTCGGGAAACCTTTGAACACTCGGATGGAGAAGCTCATGAACAAGCAACGGATTCGGCTTTGGGATCTGCCAACCCGCCTCTTCCACTGGTTGCTGGTCATGCTCGTACTGACTTCTTTCATCAGCGGCAAGATCGGTGGCAACGCGATGGAATGGCACGGCAAGTGCGGCCTTGCGATTCTCGGCCTGTTGGCCTTTCGTCTGATCTGGGGGATCGTCGGCTCGACCTATGCACGCTTTGCCAGCTTTTTCCCTACACCGGCGACCGTGGCTGCGTATCTCCGCGGCGAATGGCGAGGCCTGGGCCACAACCCGCTTGGCGCGTTCTCGGTCTTCGGCCTATTGGGCCTACTCGCTTTCCAGGTCGTTAGCGGCCTTTTCGGCAACGACGACATCGCTTTCCGCGGTTACTTGTACGATCTGATCGGCAAGGATCTGAGCGACCGCCTGACGGGCTGGCACAAGCTTTCCGTAAACCTGCTGATCGCCCTCGTTGCACTGCATGTCTCCGCCATTCTGTTCTACGCCCGCGTCAAGAAGGACAATCTGGTCAAGCCCATGTTGACGGGCTGGAAGGAGGTCGATCCTGGCGAAGGCGGATCGGCGACTGGTGGTGGTCCGCTGGCCCTCATCGTTGCCCTGCTGGTCGCTGTCGCGGCGGTCTATGGTGGCTCGGGCGCTTGGCTGCCGACACCGTCGTCGCCAGTAGCCACACCGAGCACTACGCCGGCCTGGTAGAAAAAAGGCAGCGCCTACGCCTAAGTTGCCGCCTTTCGCCGCGCCAGCGCTACCGTGTGGCTCAGGATTCAGTCGTTGCGGTACTTGTCGTGACAGGCCTTGCAGCTTTCACCGGTCTTCCCGAACTGCACCTTGACGGCAGCGGCGTCGCCGCTGGCGGCGGCCTTCTGCAATTCGTTGGCTTCCTTGATGTAAGCCATCGCTAGTTCCTTGACCTTGTCCTGCTCCTTGAAGAATTCAGGCTTGACGCGCGTCTTCTGACCACCGACCTCCTTGTCGGTCCCTGGACCAAAGAGCGCACCCATTCCCGAATTTGCCGTTGCGGCAACGACATTGGCCGCCGCGATAACCTGTTCCTTGTTGTACGTCCCTTCGAGATTGGCCTTGATCTTGCCCATGTTCCAAGCCATGAAGCTGTAGCCCGCCTTGCGGTACTTGATCATTTCCTCCGGCTTCAAGGCCTGCTGCGCGAGAACAGTGCCGGCAAAACTGGTAAGCATCAGGGCAGCCACGACTTTTTTCATCTTTTCTCTCCATTAGGGTTGACGACAAGATGGGCAACAAACACCGGCGGCGGGATATCCCATCGAATCTGGATTCTATAGAACTTCACAACAACCGTCAGTGACCGGGGTCACCGAAGAGTCTACCGAGCGCCAAGCTACCACATCAAACGACGAAGACGTGCTTGGTAAGCAAAGTCTTCCGTTCCTCCAGCAAGGTCAGCAGGCGATCGATGTTGGGGTGCTTTCCGGGGTTGGCACGAGCATCCTCGGCCTGTTCGGCGAATATCTCCAGACCCATTCTTGCCGCCTCGGGAGTAATCGCTCCGAAAGTCTGCGCCAGATGATTGTAGACCGCCAGCGACCCCTGACTACCGGATTTGTTCTCGATGGCTGCCAGCACCTGACCATCGGCATTGAGCAGTCGAATCGCGGCGAGGTGCGAAATTCCGGGAAGTTTCTTGATATTGTCGGAAAACCGTGTCACCTGCGTTATCCTTATCGCCAACGATTGCTGATCGCCCCGACGACCATCCCGAAGACTCCACCGCCAATAGTGATCGCGAAAACGACTCCCCAAGTCGCCTTTTCAGGTCCGACGACCGACGACCAGAGGGCGGTCAGCAGGCCGCCAGCCAGCAACCCGAAGACGCCACCGACGAAAGCGCCCCGCTTCGTCGCGCCGCGCCGCCCGTCCTCGCCACAACAGTAGGGGCAGTACAGCGAGCCAGCCGCGACTTGCCGCTCGCAACTTGGGCAAATAATCGTTTCGGCAGCCGTCCGAACGGTCGAATGTGGCGCGGCATCGAACGACCCACCCTCAGTACGCATCAGATTCTCCTCGCTAGAGCGGCAGCCATGCCGGTGTAGCTCCATGGGGTCAACTCAAGCAGGTCGGCCTTGGCGGCCTCGGGAATCTCCAGCGATACCACGAAACGCTGCATGTCCTGGCGAGAAACCCGCTTGCCTCGGGTGAGTTCCTTGAGTTTTTCATAGGGATTCGCCACACCGTAGCGACGCATCACCGTCTGTACAGCTTCGGCCAGAAGTTCCCAGTTGGCCTCGAGATCGGCCTGCAGACGCTCGGAATCGGCCTCGAGTTTGCCGAGGCCGCGCAACAGGGAATCGTAGGCCAGCAAGGTGTAGCCGAGAGCGACGCCCATGTTGCGCAAGACGGTCGAGTCAGTCAGGTCGCGCTGCCAGCGCGAGACCGGCAGTTTCTCGGCGAGGTGGCGCAACAACGCGTTCGCCAGGCCCAGATTGCCCTCGGAATTCTCGAAGTCTATCGGATTAACCTTGTGCGGCATCGTCGAGGAACCTATCTCGCCGGCCTTAATCTTCTGCTTGAAATAGCCGAGCGAGATGTAGCCCCAGAGATCGCGGTTCAGGTCGACCAGAATCCCGTTGGCACGCGCAAAGGCGTCGAACAATTCCGCCAGCGCGTCGTGTGGCTCGATCTGAATCGTGTATGGATTGAATTCGAGCCCCAACGATTCGACGAAACGCTTCGCCAGTCCCTCCCAGTCGTAGCCCGGGTAGGCTGTCAAATGAGCGTTGTAGTTGCCCACCGCGCCATTCATCTTGCCGCGCAGTGCAACCCCGGCGATCGTCGAGCGGGCCCGATCGAGCCGGTAAGCGACATTGGCCATCTCCTTGCCAAGTGTCGTCGGCGTTGCCGGTTGCCCGTGCGTACGCGACATCATTGGCAGTTCGGCGAACTCATGCGCAAGATCGCGTAGCCGCTCGAGGAGCCTATCGAGTGTCGGCAGCATCGTTTCGTCGCGCGCCGATCGCAGCATGAGAGCGTGTGCAAGGTTGTTGATATCCTCCGAAGTACACGCGAAGTGGATGAACTCGGCAACACGCGCAACTTCGGCGTTGCCCGCCAAGCGCTGCTTGATCCAGTACTCCAGCGCCTTGACGTCGTGATTGGTCACGGCCTCGATCGCTTTCACCTCGCTCGCCGCCTGCCTATCGAAACCAGTCAGCAGAGCGTCCAGGTCGGCCAGCGTAGCCGAAGAAAAGGCTGGAATCTCCGTAAAATGCGGCTCCACCGCCAAGCTCTTGAGCCATTCGATCTCGACCTGCAGACGGCGACGGATCAGTCCATATTCCGACAGATCGGAGCGTAGCGCATCCAGCCTGACGGCATAGCGGCCGTCCAGCGGTGAGAGAGCGGTCAGCGGAGACGGGGACATATCCGGGGCATCCTTGCAGCGAGAACTGGGCAGGCTCGTATTTTACGCGTGTGAGCAGTCCGCCCGTAAACTGGATGCGACAGCAATGCTATAATTCCCTTCAGGTTCCACAGTCAGGAAGCACATGAAGCTTATTGGATCATTGACCAGCCCCTACGTCCGCAAGGCGCGTATCGTACTGGCCGAGAAGAAGATCGACTACGATTTCGAGGTCGACTCTCCCTGGGCACCAGAAACCGAGGTGACCAACGTCAATCCGCTGGGCAAGATCCCGATTCTCGTTCTCGACGACAACACCGTCCTTTTCGATTCACGCGTCATTGTCGAGTACCTCGACAACGTTGCCCCCAACAACAAGTTGATGCCCGGTCCGAATCGCGAGCGAAGCGAAATCAAACGCTGGGAAGCTCTGGCGGACGGCGTATGCGACGCGGCTGCCCTGGTCTTTCTCGAGAAAAAGCGGCCGCCGATCCAGCAGAGCTCCGACTGGATCGCTCGGCAGGAAGACAAGATCATTCGTAGCCTTGAGTTCATGTCCGACGAGCTTGGTGAAAACGGCTGGTGCATGGGGACACATTTCTCGCTCGCCGATGTCACCGTTGGTTGCGCACTGGGCTACCTGAGGTTTCGCTTTCCCGAAATCGACTGGCAGAACAAGCACTCCAACCTCGCACGCCTGTACGACAAGCTGATGCGGCGTTCTGCTTTCGTGGAAACCGTCCCGCAGGCCTGAGCGCCAATTCCACACCGTTCTGCCTACCACCCTGTGCCCGATTTCCCACGCGAGCGGAGGGGGCCACACGCCTGAGGCGATAGAGCAAACCGCTCGGAAACGCCCGGCGAACCCTGATTCACCCGCCCTTGTGGCCCGCCATCGCCGGCGAGTCGGTCACCGAAGCGTCTTTGTCTTGACCACCGACGTCCACCGCATCGGACTTGTTGTCCTCCTGTAACAGAGACTCTTCTGCGCGCTTGTTCAGCACGATAATGCTGATTCGTCGATTGATCGAACTCAGGGGATCGTTCTTGTCGAACAGCACGGTGGAAGCCAGGCCAACGACACGCAACACCTTGTGCTCGTCCATGCCACCCGCAATCAACTCGCGCCGGGAAGCGTTCGCACGATTCGCCGAAAGCTCCCAGTTCGAGAAGCCCTTCTCGCCTCCCCCGTACTGTGCCGCATCGGTGTGGCCAGAGAGGCTCAATTTGTTGGGTACCGCATTCAGCGCCTTGCCGATCTCGCGCAGGATCACTCGCGCATGTGGCTTCAGCTCGGCGCTACTGGTATCAAACATCGGGCGGTTCTGCTCGTCGACAATCTGAATTCGCAGACCTTCGCTGGTGATGTCGATCAAGAGCTGACTCTTGAACTGCCGAAGCGCCGGATTGCTTTCGATGAGCTTCTCGATGCTCGCTTTGAGTTCGCCGAGCAGCGCCTTCTCACGTTCCTCAAACTCCTTGCGCATCTGCTCGGCATTGGTTTCCTTGAGGTTTACCGTCTTGCTCTTTGCCTCGATATCGCCACTCTTGACCTGGCCCGAACGGCGCGTCAAGTCTTTGCCGCCGCCCTTCAGTACGCTTGAGCTGTCGCCCGTTCCGGAACCTCCACTCGACGCGATCTTCAGCGGATTCTGAAAAAAATCCGCTATCCCTTTGAGATCACCACTGGACGTCGAACCGAGCAACCACATGAGAAGAAAAAAGGCCATCATTGCGGTCACGAAATCAGCATAGGCGATCTTCCACGCGCCACCGTGGTGAGCGCCGGCGACCTTCTTGATTCGTTTGATGACTATCGGCCGTACATCGTCCATCACTCACTCCTGCTCAAGCAGCAACACGCTTCACTTGCCCTTGCGCGCCTTGAGTTCGTCCTCAAGTTCGCGGAATGTCGGACGAAGCCCGGAAACGAGTGTCTTGCGCCCAAACTCGACCGCCACCTGCGGCGCGTAGCCCGACATCGAGGCCAGCAAGACCACCTTGATCACCTGAAAGATCTTGGCTCCATCCTGCGCCTTCTGTTCCAGGAGACTGGCCACCGGTGAGACGAAGCCATAAGCAATCAGAATACCGAGGAAAGTACCTACGAGCGCCCCGCCAATCATCTTTCCGAGCACCGCTGGCGGTTCGCCGACCGACCCCATGACGTTGACCACGCCCATCACCGCTACGATGATACCGAAAGCCGGAACGGCATCCGCCACTTTGGAAACCACATGGCCGGGCGTTTCCACTTCGTGATGATGCGTTTCGATTTCGATATCCATCAGGTTCTCGATTTCGATCGCATTGAGATTGCCGCCAACCATCATGCGTAGGTAGTCGGTGATGAACTCCATCACGTGATGGTCGCTCGCGAGCGACGGGTACTTGCTGAATATCGGGCTATCGTGCGGGTTTTCGACATCGTTCTCGATCGACATCAGCCCTTCCTTGCGCACCTTGGCGAGAATCTCAAAAAGCATCGCCAACAGATCGACATAGAGCGCCTTGGTAAACTTCGATCCCTTGAAAATCCCCGGCAACGCACCCACCGTCGTTTTGATGACCTTGATATCGTTCGACGCGACAAAGCCACCAATCGTCAGGCCAACGATGGCGATGTATTCGAGAGGCACCCAAAGCGCCGCCAGGCTGCCGTGCACCGAGTAAGTCCCCAGGGCCGCCGCCAGAATAACCACGTAGCCTACGATCAGAAACATCCACTTCCCCTTGTCACTGCGTGCGCTGAAAAAAGCACTCGCCGAAGATCAACATTGTAGCGAGATTGGGCAACTCAGGCAGCGTACCAGGCGTCTAGTGGGCGACGACACAAGGGCTGGTTTCTTCGCGGCGCAATCATGGATAAACTAGCCGCACACGATCAAGCAAGGTGCAAGGGAGTTTCGCCAATGAAGTTCTGCAGTCACTGTGGCGCGGCGCTCAGCGTGCTGATTCCCGACGGAGACAACCTGCCTCGCCACGTGTGCGGCAAGTGTGGCGCAATCCATTACCTGAACCCCAAGCTCGTCGTCGGCTGCATTGCCGAATGGCACGATCAGATCCTGCTCTGCCGGCGGTCGATCGAGCCACGATATGGCCTGTGGACACTGCCCGCCGGTTTCATGGAGAACGGTGAGTCGACGGCCGCCGCCGCTCGGCGAGAGACTCTTGAAGAAGCGTGCGCTCAGGTCGAGATCCGCCAGCCCTTCGCCATGCTCAGCGTGCCGCACATCAACCAGGTACACCTGTTCTACCGCGCCAGACTGCGCCATAAAGACTTCGCCGCCGGTCTCGAAACCCTGGAAACGGCGCTTTTTGAGGAAGAAGCGATCCCGTGGCAAAATCTGGCCTTCCAGACCGTCACCCGCTGCCTGCAAGCCTACTTCGCCGACCGCAAGGCCGGGCGCTTCACCTTTCACGAAGACGAACTCTGGCCCCCGGGTGGTCTAGTCGCCGGGATCAAGTGAGAACTCGATCGGCAACAGCAGCCGAAAGCTTCTGCCTCGCATGCTTTCGGGAAGCACCGTAGAAGCGCTTGCCTGTTCGATCATCGACAGCGCTTGCCTATCGAGTACACTCCGCCCACTGGAACGCGCCACCGACAGCGCAGGAACATACTCCCCAACACTCATGCTGAGTTCAACCTCGACCCTACCTTGCCAGCCATTCTCCCGTGCCAGCGGCGGGTAGCGTTTGAAGCGGCGGGCGGCGACCGCCAGGGCGACGCGATACTGGCGCAGATCGTCGGGGTTGACCTCGGCACGCGCTACCGCCTGGCCACCGAGCGCGGGAGTGACGGCAGACAGCGGTGCTTGCCCAGCAACGGCTGTCGCCGAGGCAGCAGGCTTTGGCTGGCGAAGCGATTTCCCGCCGCCTGGCGAGTGCACCGGCGCCTTGGCACGCGCGGCCATGGGAGAAGGCGCCGGTGTGACGCCAATCGGCACCGGCTGCGGCGTCTCGCCGGCAATCGCCCGATCGCGAACCTTGATTGACGCCTGGATACCGCTCCCCGCTGCGGCAAAGCGCAACGGCAATACCGTGGGCAAGCCCACGAGGAGCGCGACATGCGCCAGCAAGGACACGCCCAGCGCCAGCCACAGGCGGCGCATCGGCTGACCAAGCATGGCTCTTCGTGCCGCCGTCCTGCTACCGCCATCAAGTGCCGGTCACCGGCAGCGGAAGGCCAGCCTACTTTCTGGCTTGCGCCTCGTCCTCACGCATTTTCTTGCTGTAAAACGACGAAAACCAGAACGCCATGCCGATCACGAAAACGATCACGAACAGGCTGAACAGCCCGTAGTCACTCGAAAACAACAGATCCCAAGCCATCTCCTATCTCCCGTTAGTACGCCAATCGACCTCGGACTTCACCCTGGCTGACGCCGTCCACTGCAGTCCCGACTGTCCATGCCTGACCCAATCCCCTAACAGACGCCATTGGCGTTTGTCGTCCTCGACACTGATGTGCCAGCGACCATCAGGCAAGGGGGACAACGCACCAGTGTAGAGGCCAGCGCCTTCCGCTTGCAGCATGACGCTTTGGTCAAGACCCGAACGCGTCGGATGCGTGATGCGCAAGGCAAGCGCGTCCGGCAAAGCCACTCCTTCTCGAGCGCGTAGCAAGGCCCTGATTCGTTGGCCATCGCCACTCAGAACGAACTCGACCGCCACACCCAACTCGCCGGCACGGCGATCGCGTTCAGTGCGCTGATTCACCGTCAGTCCCTGCTTGTAATAGTCGTCCTCCACCAGCCCGTCGTTGCTGACCACCGCCAAATAGGTGGTGATCACCCCGGCGACGATCACTACCAATGGGCCGAGCATCAGCAACCACGGCCAAGGTTCGCGGTACCAGGGTTGGACGTCAGCCTTCGGTTTGCCACTCATGGCAGGAAAAAACTCGCTTTTTCGCGCACAGCGATGGTCTCGCGATCATCCGCTCGGATGTCGAAGAAGATCGGGTTCGATCCTTTCTTGCCCGTTCCCGGTTCGACACGTGCTGAAAGCGCGACGGTGGTCGATGAGGCGGCGGAAACCTCGACCGTACGCTGGCCAACGATGTCTATGCCGTCGATACCGCTCACCGCGATCGAATAGCGGTGCGTCGAATCGTCGATGTTCGAGATGACCAGGCGGAACACGTTCTCTATCCTTCCATCGTCGGCCTCTCGCGATAGGGTCGAACGGTCACGCAGGACATCGACCTTGAGCGGCACACGATGCGCGAGACTCCAGGCTGTCGCCAGGATGATCGCCAGGAGAATGCTGGTGTACAGAAGTGTCCTGAAGCGCAACAGGTGCGCAAACATCTCGCGTGACGTGTAGTGCTTCTCCAGCGCGTTCTCGGTCGAGTAGCGAATCAGACCACGCGGCGAACCGACCTTATCCATCACCTGATCGCAGGCGTCGATACACGCCGCACAGGCAATACACTCGAGTTGCAGACCGTTACGGATATCAATTCCCGTCGGGCAGACCTGAACACAGATGCTGCAATCGACACAATCACCCACAGGCTGGGCTTTCGCGCCGACACCTTTCCTGCGTGAACCGCGCGGCTCGCCTCGCTCCGGGTCGTAGCTGATGATCAGGGTGTCCGGGTCGAACATCACCCCCTGAAAGCGGGCATAGGGACACATGTACTTGCACACCTGTTCGCGCATGAAGCCGGCCATCAGGTAGAGAAAGCCAGCGTAGAAGAAAATCCAGAAAGCCTCCCAAGGTCCCAGATTGAAAGCGGCGAACTCGCCGAGGAGTTCCTTGATCGGGGTGAAATACCCGACAAAGGTAATGCCCGTCCAAAGGGCGATCAGCAGCCAGAGTGAATGCTTAAGGAGCTTGAGTCGAAACTTTCGCGCGTTCATCGGTTGTGCGTCAAGCTTGATGCGCGCCGGGCGTTCGCCCTCGATCTTACGTTCGATCCACATCAGGATCTCGGTGTAAACCGTCTGCGGACAGGCATAGCCGCAGAACAGGCGGCCGCCGACGGCCGTGACGAGAAACAGGCCATAGGCGGAGATCACGAGCAGTACGGCCAGGTAAATTACGTCCTGTGGCCAGAAAACGAGGCCAAAAATGTAGAACTTACGTTCAACGAGATGAAAGAGGACTGCCTGCCGACCACCCCAGTCGATCCAGCACAACCCGTAAAACAAGGCCTGGGTAAGAAGAACCATCGCCCAGCGCCAATTGTTGAAGACCCCTGTGACGCTGCGGGCGTAGACGGTCTTGTGCTTCTCGTACAAACCGTCGACCTTGATGGGAATTGTCTTGGCCTTGCTGCCGGCCGCTTGGTCCATGATCTCAGCTCCGATCCATTTCAGAATTACACCAAACTCTAATACTACCTCTTGGCGCGATTATGATCTTGATATGAATCAGCCACGGAGCAATTGCCACACCGCCTTGCCACCCTAGAGGCTATACCGAAAGTACGCTGAACAAAAAAAACGGAGCGGTTTGGGGTGTCCCCCGCCGCTCCGTCGATCCCGCTCCCGCCTACTTGCCGCCGCTCAGACTAAGGACGTAGGCGGACAAAACATGCACCTTGCCCTCACCGAGAAAATCTTTCCACGCTGGCATCTGGTTCGTACGCCCTTTGGTAATCGTCTCGATAATCGTTGCTTCCGAACTACCGTAAAGCCAGATCTTGTCAGTCAGGTTGGGTGCTCCCACGGCGTGCATGCCTTTGCCGTCCGGACCGTGGCAGCCAGAGCATCCCACCGTACCGAAAGCCTCCTGCCCCTTGGTGACGCGCACCGAATCCGCCGGCAGGCCCGACAGCGAACGTACGTAGTGGGCGAGATCTTTCACCGTTTCGGCACCGAGCTGGGCGTGCGGCGGCATGACGCCCATCCGGCCATTGCTGATCGTTTCGACGATCGCCGCCGGCTCGCCACCCCACTGCCAGTCGTTGTCGGCCAGATTCGGAAAGCCCTTCGAACCGCGCCCATCGGCGCCGTGACATTGCATGCAGTAGGTCAGGTAGAGTCTCTTGCCGGTCTCTACTCCTTCCTTGTCGGCGGCCAGCGCCGGCAAATCCATCTTCATGTACTTGTCGTAGAGCGGTTTGGTCTGTTCCTCGGCCTTAGCGACTTCCTTGGCAAGTTGCCCGCTGGAAGACCAGCCCAAGACACCCTGGTAACTGCCGAGCGTCGGATAGAGGGCACAGTAAACCAACGAGAAGATGACCGTAAGATAGAACAGCCACATCCACCACTTCGGCAGCGGGTTGTTGTATTCCTCGAGCGTTTCGTCCCAAACGTGCCCGGTGGTATCGACCTCGGCAGGTGGCGGAGTACTTTGCGACCATAGCATCACGCCACAGGCAACGATGCTGAGCAGCACCAAAAGGATTACGTACCAGTTCCAGAACTGATTCACAAAGTCGTTCATCATGCTTTCCTTTGTCCGTTGCGATCCAGGCCGAGTTCGGCCCGGTCCGCGGCCTCATCCAAGAACGGCAGCTGGGCCGCCTCTTCGAAGCGCTGCTTGTTGCCTTTCACACCGTAGGCCCACCAAACCACACCCAGGAAGGTCAACAGTGAAACGACTGTTACGATCGAGCGCAGATCGTTGATGTCCATGCGCGCGCCTACTTCACGTTCTTCATTTCGAGGCCCATACCCTGCAGGTAGGCCACCAGGGCGTCGAGTTCGCTCTTGCCCTCGAGCTGCTTCCTGGCTCCGGCGATCTCCTCGTCGGAATAGGGAACACCGACCGCACGTAGGGCACGCATCTTGCCCTCGATACTGTTTGCGTCAGCCGGCGCCTTCTCAAGGAAAGCGAACGCGGGCATATTGGATTCCGGAACGACGTCACGCGGGTTGATCAGGTGGGCGCGGTGCCATTCATCGGAGTACCGGCCGCCGACTCGGTGTAAATCGGGACCCGTACGCTTCGAACCCCACTGGAACGGATGATCGTAGACGAACTCGCCGGCCACCGAATAGTGCCCGTAGCGCTCGGTTTCAGCGCGGAAGGGACGAATCATCTGCGAGTGGCAAAGGAAGCAGCCTTCGCGGATATAGACGTCACGCCCCGTCAAGCGGACCGGGTCATAGGGCTTGAGCCCGGTCACCGGCTCGGTGGTCGATTTCTGGAAAAAAAGCGGCACGATTTCGACCAGGCCACCGACGCTGACGACGAGAAGGACCAGAAGCACCATCAACGCGACATTGCGTTCGATTGCATCTTGCGTAAGTTTCATTTCGATTCCCTCTCAGGCGTGATGAGCGGCGGGTTGCAGGACGAGCGCATCATCGACTGTCCGGCCACCGGCGATCGTCTTGACCATGTTGTAGGCCATGATCAACATGCCGACCAGGAAGAGAAGGCCCCCGAGAAAACGGATCGCCCAGAACGGATACGAAGCCTTGACCGATTCGACGAAGCTGTAGGTCAGTGTGCCGTCGATGTTGACCGCCCGCCACATCAGTCCCTGCATGACGCCAGCAATCCACATCGAGGCGATGTACAGCACGACGCCGATCGTCGCAACCCAGAAGTGCACGGTGATCAACTTGACGCTGAACATCTCGGGCTTGCCAAACAGACGCGGCAGGAGATAGTAAATGGCGCCGATGGAAACCATCGCCACCCAACCCAAGGCGCCCGAATGCACGTGACCGACCGTCCAGTCGGTGTAATGCGACAAGGCGTTGACGGTCTTGATGGCCATCATCGGGCCTTCGAAGGTCGACATGCCGTAGAACGACAGCGACGTGATCAGGAACTTGAGAATTGGATCGTCACGCAGCTTGTGCCAAGCGCCCGACAGAGTCATTACGCCGTTGATCATGCCGCCCCATGAAGGTGCGAGCAGAATCAGCGAGAACAGCATGCCGACGGACTGGGTCCAGTCAGGCAGCGCGGTGTAGTGCAGGTGGTGCGGACCGGCCCACATGTAGGTGAAGATCAGCGCCCAGAAGTGAACCACCGACAAGCGATACGAATACACCGGCCGCCCGGCCTGCTTCGGGACGAAGTAGTACATCATGCCGAGAAAGCCGGCGGTGAGGAAAAAGCCGACCGCATTATGGCCATACCACCACTGAACCATCGCATCCTGTACCCCGGCGTAGGCCGAGTAAGACTTGGTCAGCGAAACCGGGATGGCGGCACTATTGACGACATGCAGCAGAGCCACGGCCAGAATGAAGCCGCCGTAAAACCAGTTGGCGACGTAGATATGGCTGACCTTGCGTTTGGCAATGGTGCCGAAAAAAACGACGGCGTAGGCAACCCAGACCAGAGTGATCAGGATGTCGATCGGCCACTCGAGTTCGGCATACTCTTTGCCGGACGTGATACCCAACGGCAACGTCACGGCGGCCAGAACGATAATCAACTGCCAACCCCAGAAAGTGAAAGCCGCCAGGCCGTCCGAGAAGATCCGTGTGTGACAGGTGCGCTGGACAACATAGTAAGAGGTCGCAAAGAGCGCGCTGCCACCGAAGGCAAAAATCACCGCATTGGTATGAAGTGGGCGTAGTCGACCGAAATGCAGCCAACCCAAATTCAGCTCGGGCCAGACCAGTTGGGCAGCGATGATGACGCCGACCAGCATTCCGACAATTCCCCAGATGACGGTCATCACGGCGAACTGCCGCACGACTTTGTAGTTGTATGTTGACTGAGTTACCGACATGGACTCACCTCTTTCTCGACCAATTAACCGGCTTTCACCGCCCCAAATGCCCTTATCCTGAGCACTGACTTTAGAGATGCTATTCTACCCTTCAGGAAGCCAATTTGACACAGATCAAGCGACCCGACCGCAAGGCAAGGGTTACGGGCAGGCAAAAAAAGGGGTGCGTCGAAACGCACCCGAACCCCAACAGAGAAAGACCTCTACCACCCCAGCGACCAAAAGCGGAACAACGACGCTGACAATGGGGCGGATTATCCCGACCCAAGCGGCGACAGGTCTTGACCTAGGTCAAGAGATGCTCCGATTGCTGTCGGCGGCCGCCTTCAGTCTGCTTCGCGCCGCGTATCGAACGACTGGGCCGGCGGATCCGTCGACGATTCCGTTGGCGGTCGATCGTCGTCCATCAGGATGCGGTAGGCTGGCCCTTCCAGGTCGTCGAACTGACCGCTACGCAAGGACCACCAGAACGCGATACCGATCAGAAAGACGAGGAGCACCGAAATGGGTATCAACAGGTACAGTGTTTCCATCAGCAATCGATTCTGCGGCCACCGATCTTCTGCAAGCGTAGCGAATTCGCCACCACCAGCAGGGAACTCGCAGACATACCTATGCCTGCCATCCATGGCGTGATGAAGCCGGTCATCGCGAGCGGCAGTGCTACCAGATTGTAAACGAACGACCAGATCAGATTCTGCCGGAGGATCCGCAGCGCCCGGCGAGCCAGGAGCAAACCTCGGCGCAGGTGATCGAGGTTTTCGGAAAGCAGCACCAGGTCGGCCTGCGTACGCGCCAACTGTGAGCCGCTGCCCATGGCCACCGACACCTGCGCCTGTGCCAGCACCGGCGCGTCATTCACGCCGTCACCGATCATCGCCACGATGGCGCCGTTTGCCTGCAAGCGGCGGACGTAGTCCTGCTTGGCCTGTGGCGACGCCTCCGCCTGCAGCTCGTCTATCCTCAGCGCCAGCGCTACGCGGCGGGCAGCCGGCGCTGCGTCGCCAGTCAGCAAGGCCACCCGCAGACCAGCTTGCCGTAAAGCCGCGACCATGCCCGCCGCTTCCGGCCGCAATTCGTCACCCAAGCGAAAGAGCGCCATCCACCCCGCCTCGTCACCCAGAGCGATCACTGTGTCGCCCAGTCCGAGCATGATCTGTGCGGCCTCCGGCAGGGGTTCGTCGTGCAAGGCACCGACGTAATCCGTCCGGCCAAGGCGAAGGTGGCGACCGTCATGGATGGCGCTGATCCCGCAACCGGGCTCGTTGATCAGCGAATCGAGCTTCGGCAAGTCACGCCCCAGGCTTGCCTCCCGCAGCGCGGCGCCTATCGGATGCTCCGACGCCTGCTCGAGAGCGGCCGCCAGCGCCAGGCTAGCCTCCCGGTCGAGCTTGCCAAGCGTCAGGACGGACAGCAATCGCATGCGGCCGCTGGTCAGCGTGCCGGTCTTGTCGAAGACGAAATGATTGGCGCGCGCCAGCGTCTCGACGGCATGACTGCGTGTCACTAGCAAGCCGCTCCTCGCCATCGCACCCGTGGCGACCGTTAGCGCTACCGGGGTGGCGAGCGACAGCGCGCAGGGACAGGTCACGACGAGAACGGAAACGGTTACCCACAGCGCCTGTGCCGGATCGACGTACGACCAGACAATCGCCACGACGGTCGCGAGGACCAGCAAGCTGACGATGAAACGACCGGCAATCCGGTCGGCGAGCTCGACGATCCGGGGCTTCTCGGTCGCCGCGCGCTCCATCAGACGAACGATGGCCGACAGACGCGTCGCCTCGCCGACCTGCGTGACTTCGACCAGCAAAGGGCTTTCGATGTTGAGCGCACCACCGGTCACGGCGTCCCCCGGACGCTTGCGGACTGGTACGCTTTCGCCGGTCAGCAGCGCTTCGTCGGCGCGGCTCTCGCCTTCGAGCACCTGCCCGTCGGCCGGAATCGTCTCGCCGGGCCGCACCAGAACGATGTCCCCCGGCTGCAAATCGGCCGCCACGACCTGCTCGCCCTCGCGTCGCGCGGGAAAGCCCGGCAGGCGCGTCGCCATGTTCGGCCTCAGCTTGGCCAAGGACTCGGTAACGCTGACCGCGCGCTGACGAGCGGTCATTTCCAAAAAACGCCCGCTGAGCAAGAAGAAGATGAACATCGTCACGGAGTCGAAATAGACCTCCCCGCTGGCGGTCAGCGTCGCCCATACGCTGGCGGCAAAGGCGGCACCGATTCCCAGAGCAACGGGGACGTCCATGCCCACACGGTGCAGCCGAAGATCGCGCCAGGCATTGCCGAAAAAGGGCGCCGCTGAATAGCCGATAACCGGCAGCGTCAGCGCCAGGCTCGCCCAGCGCATCAGTTGCTCGACCTCCCGCGTCATCTCACCGTCACCGGCCAGATACACCGGAACGGCGTACATCATGACCTGCATCATGCCGAAACCAGCGACGAATACCCGCCATAACGCCTTGCGTCGCTCCGTGCGCGCCAGTTCCTCGCTTCTTGCCGCATCGTAGGGGTAGGCGCGGTAGCCGATCGCGGCGATCGCCGCCAGGATCGCTGACAGCTTGATGCGCTGCTCGTCCCAGCGCACCCGGGCACGCCGCGTCGCGTAGTTGATATCGACCGCGGTGACGCCGACGAGTTGAGAAAGATGCTGCTCATTAAGCCAGATGCAGGCCGAGCAGGTAATTCCTTCGAGAATCAGCGCCGCCTCACGCTCGCCGCTACCGTCCGCGACGAGACGCACGAAACTCTTCTGGAAATCGGCGTGATCATAGAGTTGCAGGCGGTCGACGATCGCCGGCAGCGCCTCACGCGGCGCATCGGGCAAGGCGTCACGGTGCCGATAGTAGTCCGCCAGCCCGTTCGCCACGATCGCCTGGGCGACTGCCTGACAACCGCCGCAGCACACCAGGCGCTGCTCACCGTCGATGTTGACGGCAAGTTCGACGCCGCTTGGCACGGCCTGACCACAATGGTAACAATTGCCAATCGTCATGAATCGGCGAGCCGCCAAAGCGGCTCTGGGAACGCCGTTTGCCCACTGGCGGAAAAGCGCTTGGCAGAATGACCGAAACGCGGCATGGTTCTCATCGTCGGGAGCGTCCAGCTTCGCCGTTACCGTTGGCGGGACAACAAAAATACCGGCCGCCCGTGGTGCTGAAACACCCGGAGCAGCGCTGAGGCATCGTCTCGATACACGTCGGCGGCGTGTAAAGCCGGTTATAATCGCATGTTTTGTCCGTCGCCTCCAGCCTCCAATGCTTGTCTATCGTGGCTTCTCACAGGCAGCGCCCGGTGCCACCGTACTCACCATAGGAAATTTCGATGGCGTGCATCTCGGCCACCGCGCGCTGCTTGCCCGCCTGACGGCCGTGGCGGCGACGGCTGGCCTGCCGGCAGCCGTGCTGACTTTCGAGCCGCACCCACGGGAGTTCTTCGCGCCCGAATCGGCGCCTTCGCGCTTGTCCACACTGCGGGAAAAACTCGAACTGATCGCCGACGACGGGGTCGATCTGGCTTGCGTCTGCCACTTCAACGCGAGTTTTGCCGCCTTGAGCCCCGAGCAGTTCATCGAGCGTGTGCTGGTCAATTCCCTGCGCGTCAGGCATCTGATCGTCGGCGACGACTTTCGTTTCGGCGCCCGGCGATCCGGTGATTTCGCGCTGTTGCGCGAGGCCGGTGAGTACCATGGCTTTCAAGTGGAAGCCATGGCGAGCGTCACGCTGGACGGCGAGCGTGCTTCGAGTTCGGCGGTCCGCGATGCGCTCCAGGCAGGCCGGCTCGAACATGCCGCGCGTCTGCTCGGCCGGCCCTACTCGATCGACGGCCGCGTCGTCCATGGCGACAAATTCGGGCGGCAACTCGGGTTCGCCACGGCCAACATCCGCATCAAGCACGAGCGACCGCCGCTGCAGGGCGTGTTCGCCGTCGAAGTCAAGGGACTCCCCGGCGGACCCCTGCGCGGTGCCGCCAACCTGGGCTACCGGCCAACGGCCAACCAGGTCGTTCGCCCGTTGCTCGAGGTCCACCTGCTCGACTTCTGTGGCGACATCTATGGCGCTCATCTGAACGTCCGCTTCCTGCACAAGCTGCGTGACGAAGCAAAATTTCCCGATTTCGACGCACTGAAAGCGCAGATCGCGCGCGACGTCGAAGCGGCGAAAGCCTACTTCCAGTTGTGAGAACCCCTATGGCCGACTACAAGAAAACCCTCAACCTGACCGACACGCCCTTCCCGATGCGCGGCGACCTCGCCAAACGCGAGCCGCGCTGGGTCGCCGCCTGGCAGGAAAACCAAATCTATCAGAGCATCCGCCAAGCCTCGCAGGGGCGCCCGCGCTTCGTTCTGCACGACGGTCCGCCTTACGCCAACGGTGACATCCATATCGGGCACGCGGTCAACAAGATTCTCAAGGACATCATCGTCCGTTCGAAAACCCTGGCCGGCTTCGACGCACCCTACGTCCCGGGCTGGGACTGCCATGGCCTGCCGATCGAACACCAGATCGAGAAACTGCACGGCAAGCACCTGCCTGCCGTGCAAGTGCGCGAACTTTGCCGCGCCTTCGCTGGCGAGCAGATCGAACGTCAGAAGAAGGATTTCATCCGCCTCGGTGTGCTCGGCGATTGGGACCAGCCTTACCTGACGATGAACTTCAGGACCGAAGCCGACGAAATCCGTGCGCTCGGCCGGATCCTCGACAAAGGTTACCTCTACCAGGGCCTCAAACCGGTCAACTGGTGTCTCGATTGCCGTTCGGCGCTGGCCGAGGCGGAAGTCGAGTACGAAGACAAGACATCGGCCGCCATCGACGTCGCCTTCGAAGTCCACGCCAATCACGCCGACAAGGTGGCGCGGGCTTTCGGCCTGACCCACCTGCGTGGTCCGGCCTTCGCCCCGATCTGGACGACCACTCCCTGGACCTTGCCGGCCAACGAGGCGATCAGCGTCCACCCCGACTTCGACTACGACCTGATCGACACCGGCAAAGGAGCGCTGATCCTGGCGCGCGAGTTGGCCGGCGCCTGCCTGCAACGCTACTCGCTGACCGGGATGGTGCTCGGTTCGGCGAAAGGCACGGCGCTCGAACAGATCCTGCTCAAGCACCCTTTCCAGTCGCGCGACGTGGCGATCATTTGCGGCCGACACGTGACGCTCGAGGCGGGAACCGGACTGGTGCATACGGCGCCGGCGCACGGTACCGACGACTACCTGATCGGCAAAGCCTACGGACTTCCGGTCAACAACCCGGTCGCCGACGACGGCAACTTCGTCGCTGGCACGCCGGCCCTGAGCGTCGGCGAACTCACGGGAAGAAGCGTCTGGGACGCCAACCCCTTGGTCATCGAGGAGCTTGCGGCCAATGGACGCCTGCTGCATACGGAGCAGATCCAGCACAGCTACCCGCACTGCTGGCGGCACAAGACGCCAATCATCTTCCGGGCGACGACACAGTGGTTCGTCGGCATGGAGCACCGGCCGACTTCGCACGGCGAGTCGTCGTCACCTTGCGATGAGGAAGCTCCGACGCTGCGCTGGTGTGCCGAGCGGGCAGTCGACGAGACGCAGTTCTTCCCGACCTGGGGCCGCGCGCGTCTCGAAGCAATGATCAGGACGCGCCCGGACTGGTGCGTTTCCCGCCAGCGCAACTGGGGGGTTCCTCTGCCCTTCTTCCTGCATCGCGAAACGGGTGCCTTGCATCCGCGTACGGCGGAGTTGACCGAAGCCGTCGCGCAACGTGTCGAGAAGGCAGGCATCGAAGCCTGGTTCGCCCTCGAAGCGAGCGAACTGTTGGGCAGCGAAGCGGCGCTCTATCGCAAGATGAACGATACGCTCGATGTCTGGTTCGATTCCGGCGCCACGCACTCGAGCGTCCTGCGCGGCTCGCATGAGGCCGAACTGGCCTACCCGGCCGATCTCTACCTCGAAGGTTCCGACCAGCATCGCGGCTGGTTTCAGAGTTCTCTGCTGATCGGCTGCGCGATGGATGGCCGCGCGCCGTACCAGGCTTTGCTGACGCACGGCTTTGTGGTCGACGGCAAGGGCCTCAAGATGTCGAAATCGAAGGGCAACGTGATCGCCCCACAAAAGATCGTCGACACGCTCGGCGCCGACATTCTGCGTCTCTGGGTCGCCGCCACCGACTACTCGGGCGAATTGTCGATCTCCGACGAGATTCTCAAACGCGTCGTCGAAGCCTATCGACGCATCCGCAACACGCTGCGCTTTCTGCTCGCCAACACCTCCGACTTCGACCCCGCGCGGCACATGCTGGCGATCGAAGAGTGGCTGGAAATCGACCGCTACGCGCTGGCCATGACGCGGCAGCTGCAAGCGCAGTGCACGGCCGATTACGAAAAGTTCGAATTCCACCGCGTCGTCCAGTCGCTGCAAACTTTCTGTTCGGAAGACCTTGGCGGCTTCTATCTCGACATCCTCAAGGACCGGCTCTACACCACGGCCGCCGGGTCCGCGGCGCGCCGTTCGGCGCAATGTGCCCTGTGGCACATCCTGCAATGCTTCGTCAAGCTGATGGCGCCGGTTCTTTCGTTCACCGCCGAAGAGATCTGGCAGCTCGCGGGCGGCGGCCAGGCGCCGTCGATCATGCTGCAGACCTGGCAGCCGTTGCCGGCGCCAGCCAACGAAGGCGACTTACTCGACAAATGGGGCAAGATCCGCGGCTATCGCGCGGAGGTTCTGCGCGCGCTCGAAGATCTTCGCATCGACGGCAAGATCGGTTCGTCGCTGCAGGCCGAAGTCCGCCTGCATTGCCACGGCGAAAAATACGCGATTCTGGCTTCGCTCCGTGACGACCTGCGCTTCGTCCTCATTTGCTCGCAGACCGCGGTGATCGACGACGCCACCGAGCAATTGTTCTGCGCACCGCTGCCGCACGCCAAGTGCGAGCGCTGCTGGCACGTGCGCGACGATGTCGGGCGACAGCCCGAGCACCCCGGACTGTGCGGGCGCTGCGTGAGCAACCTTTACGGCGAAGGTGAAGCGCGTGCCTGCGCGTAAGATCGACCGCTGGCTGTGGCTGGCTGGCGTCATCATCGTCCTCGACCAGATCAGCAAGTGGCTGGCGCTCGCCTGGCTGCAGCCCGGTGACAGCATCTACGTCGCCCCCTTCTTCAACTGGGTTCTGACCTTCAACCCCGGCGCCGCGTTCAGCTTTCTCTCCGACGCCGGTGGCTGGCAGCGCTGGTTTTTCACTGCCCTGGCGCTCGGCGTCTCGGCCTGGATCGTCACCCTCCTGCCACGGCACAGCAGCGAGTTCCGCCTGTCGCTGGCGCTGACGCTGATCCTCGGCGGCGCGCTTGGCAACGTCGTCGACCGCTTGCGCTTCGGCGCCGTGGTGGACTTCATCCAGTGGCATGCCGCGGGATTCTATTGGCCAGCCTTCAACCTCGCCGACTCGGCAATCAGCGTCGGAGCCGTCCTGATGGCCTGGGACCAGTTCGCCGCCAAACCCGCGCGGCATGACGAACGCCAGGCTGGCCGGGACGAGCAGCCGTGAGAGGCCAGCCGATCGTTCCGCCGGCCTCACCCCACGAGGAGTCCGAGGCGAAAGCCACCGACACGGTGGGCGAGGACAGCTTCCTGACCTTGCACTACCGCCTGTCGGACCTCGACGGCAACGAGCACGTGAGCACTTTCGACCTGTCGCCGGCGACCCTGCAAATGGGCGTCGGTCAGCTTGCCGAAACGCTGGAGCATTGCCTGCTCGGCCTGGCAGCAGGTGGGCGTCATGTCTTCGAGCTCACCGCCGAACAGGCATTCGGCCCGCACAACCCGCGCCTCGTCGAACGTATCGCGCGCAGCGCACTGCCGCCGGACATCGAACTGCGGGCCAACTCGCTGATCGAGTTCAGCTCGCCCGGCGGTACCGGTGGTTTCGCGGGCTTCCTGCGCGAAGTCAGCGAAACCAGCGCGCTCTTCGACTTCAACCATCCGCTCGCCGGCAAGGCCATCCGTTTCGAAGTGGAAGTCATCGCTATCCTGTAAGGAGCACGGCATGCAAATCCTTCTTGCCAACCCGCGCGGCTTCTGTGCCGGCGTCGAGCGCGCCATTGCCATCGTCGAGCGCGCCATCGAGCGACTCGGCGCACCGATTTACGTGCGTCACGAGGTCGTCCATAACCGTTTCGTCTGCGACAATCTGCGCGCCAAGGGAGCCATCTTCGTGAACGAGCTGGCCGAAGTCCCGACCGGCAGCACGGTAATCTTCAGCGCGCACGGCGTCGCCAAGGCCGTTCTCGAAGAGGCCGCAGCACGCGGTCTCAAGGTCTTCGATGCCACCTGCCCGCTGGTCACCAAGGTACACGTCGAGGTCGCCAGGATGCGCAAGGAAGGGCGCGAGATCGTGATGGTCGGCCACAAGGGACATCCGGAAGTCGAGGGCACCATGGGTCAGAGCGCCGATGGCATGTATCTCGTCGAAACCGTGGCCGATGCCCGGCAGTTGCAGGTCGAGTTTCCGTCCCGATTGGCTTACGTCACGCAGACGACGCTGTCGGTCGACGACGCGGCGCTGGTCGTCGCTGCCCTGAAGGAGCGCTTTCCGGAGATTGTCGGCCCGAAGAAGGACGACATCTGCTACGCGACGCAGAACCGTCAGGATGCCGTCAAGGAGTTGGCGAAGATCAGCGATGTCGTCCTCGTCGTCGGCAGCCAGTCGAGTTCCAATTCCAACCGTCTGCGCGAGGTTGCCGAACTGATCGGCGCCCGCGCCTACCTGATCGACCAGGCTGGGCAGATCGACCCGGCGTGGCTGGCGGGCGCCAGCCGCGTCGGCGTCACGGCCGGCGCCTCGGCACCCGAGGTGCTGGTCGAGGATGTCGCCCGGCGGCTTTCTGGTGGCGATCACGAGAGCGTGTCGCAGCTCGACGGGGCGGAAGAAAACGTGACTTTCGCGCTGCCGCGGGAATTGCAGTCCTGAATACGGGGCGCCGAATCCGGTAACCCCTCCTGCCGACCGCCACCCCACGAGGTGCCTCGCCACACAGCCCGCTTGCCTCGCCTACGGAACTTGTCGCGGGCGGCCTTGTTCCGCCCGCTCGGTTTGCCTATCCTCACTCTTGAACTCGACCTTGACGATCATCCGGCTCTTGACCGCCTCTCCTCCACGGCGCCCTGGGGAAAACGGCGCGCTGCGGAAGGCAAGCTGCGCCTCTTCATCGAAAATGCCTTCCGGACTGGCTTCGAGCACTTCGAGTTGGATCACCCGTCCCGTTTCGTCGATCAGCAGCAACAACCGAACCCAGCCCTCCAGTTCGAGTACCCGGGCATGTGGCGGATAGGCCGGCTTGACGGCCACCAAAGGATACGGCTGCTGATCCAGTTCCGACGACTTGAAGAAAACCTCCGGGGGAAGCGGCAGTTCGATCGGTGACGACGTCTCGGGCAAATCGGAAGGCGCTTCACTGACCGCTTCGACGCTCGGCGCCGCTGGCGTCGGCAGGTCGGCAACCGTCTCGGCCGACGGCTCGGGATCGGCGAGCACTGTCCGCGGGGATTCCTTGATCCTGACCTCCAGGCGACCGACGAGCAGAAGGCCCGGGGTCCTTGCGGGCCCCAGCCCGGAAAGTACGGCGGCATGCAGCATGGCCGACAAAAGCAGACAGGCCGCCAGTTGGCGTGTCAGCAGCGGCGACCTGTCAAACGGGTACTCACGACCGATCTCTCGTCACTCCGGTTCCTGGAACCAGAAAACACGCTGGCCCGAACAAGCCGTGCCGATCGGTACCGGCTTGCATACACCGTCGGCACATGCTTGAGCGTAGACCGTCGTACCGCATGGTCCACCGCCGCCACCGGGTTCATCGGGGTCACCGGGGTCAATGAAATTCTTCTTGAAGATGACAACGTTATCGGACGGATAGCCCTTTATCGAGTCGGCACTATTCCGGGAGTCGCTCGTCGTCACCACGCCGTCGTGGTTGGTATCGGAGACGATACGGCCATCCAGCGCGCTCATGGTGTAGGTCGTTCCCTTGCCTGGCGGCACACAGGCAGATGACGTGGCCAACGGGCTATACGTGCCGAAACGCAGTACGTTCCGAAACACCGAAGGCGTATTGACGACCTTTTCGCCCACGACGCCACCGATCTCCAGTCGCATCACCCAGCCCTTGGCAGCTTTGAGTGCTTCCTGCGCGGCCGCCTGCTCGGCGGCCGTGCCGACCTGAATCAGATTGCTGGTCAAATCGTAGAAGTTGCCCGGCCCGATGCTGAAAGCGATCGGCGTCCAGGTTGCCGGCATCGTCAGACCAATGTTCGTATCCTTGATCATGAACATATAGTCGACGTTGTCGGTACGCAAGGGATTCTCCCTGTCACCGGTACCCACGTAGACCGCATCGAAGACCTGGCCCAGGAAATCCTGCTTGACCATGGCGGGCGAGAAGAAAATCCTTCGCCTGGGTATTGCGCCGTTGGTCAGGTCGGCAAACTTGACCGCGGTCCAGGCGGACGGCGAGGCGCTGTCGATGTCGAAGCGCCAGACGTTCCCCCCCAGGTCACCGAGGTACAGGCGATCGACGTAACCCACGGCATCGAGGTCCATGTTCGCCGGCCTGGTATCCGACGGAATGCTGAAATCCATTCCCGGAACCTGCGTGTTGTCGCCCGCACTGGCCGCCGGCGTGAAGCTTCTGATCAGCACGCCGGTGCGTGCATTGACGAAGTAAACCCCACGTCCCATGGTAGCGGCCACATTGCTCTCGACCCGCACCGTCCCGCTCGCCGGTGTGGCCGGAGAACCGGACACCGGGAACGTAAAGCTCCGGGCTCCGGTCACGACGATCGTCTTGGCCCCGTTGTATGCCGCTTCCCTGGCCCCAGACACCTGTACGGACTGGTCATTCAGATACCCGTGATCGACCGGAGTGGTGACCGTTGCCGTCGTTCCGGTGCGCGTCAGCGTCACCGTCAACTGGTCATTGGCCACCGCGTCATAGCCGGCACCGAAGACGGCTACCGGGTCGGCGCTGGCGCGCATTCTGGCAAAAGTGGGGTTCGACCAGGTCTCGCCGAGTTCCTCGAAACCTGTCGTGGTGTTGTCGACCTTCCACATGAACTTCGGTATCGCACGTTCCGAAATATCCAGCGCATAGATCGAACGGCCACCGCGACGCATGCCGAAAAGCAGATAGGCCTTGTCGCCAGACGTGATGCGCCCATCGCCATCGACATCGACAGCGTAAATCCTTGGGCTGCCGTCGGCCGCGATCAGATGCTCGCCTACGGCGTTCACTTTCATCTCCTGCAATCGCGGGAGGTTTTCTTCCGGCATGAAAGCCCATTGTTCGACGCCCGTCTCCGTATCCACGGCGTGCAGCACGCCATCGTTGGACAGGTAGAACAGGTAGACCACCGGATCGACCGTGCTCGGCGCACCGTCGGCGTCTTTCTCGTAAGCCAGGGTAGCCGGCGTGGAATGCAGCACGTCGCCGTGCGGCCAGAGGCGCCATGCCGTACAGGTGGTGGACGGGTCGGCGTCGTTACATGCGGCGCTTGCCGGATCTCCTCCACGCGCGAAATTCAACAGCCCTGCCCTGGCTTCGTCGGTCATCGCGCCGTCGCCGAGCACTGTCTTGGTAATCGCGGTGTTGGTTTCCGCTACCGCGTTGCTGGCGGCTGTCAGATCGGTGGAGACGCTGCTCGAAAGATGGGTGTAGACGTTTCGCGTTGCGGGTGTTGAGCCGGCCGCCGTCTTCAGCACATGACCGGTGCCACCCTTGTTCGCTTTCCCAGCATCCGGACTCGTCGGGTCGCTCCAGAAACTCACCGCGTTATCACGTATCTTCGCCGTCCTCCCGCTCGCGTCGATGGACTCTTCCACGACGTTCATCACGCTACCCGAAACGGCCGTCTGCCCGATCATGCACAACGGAATAGTTTTGCCGTCGAGGTCCGTCCCGCACTTCACCGGATCGTTGCTCAGCTTGAACTTCTTGACCGTGCCGTCCCAGCATTTCTGCAAGGAAGGACCAAAGAAGGACAGGAAGACATCGTCCGAGTTTTCCGAGGCTGTGGTCGGCGAAATCGGCACCGCCGGTGCAGCGATAGTCGGATTCCAGTCGCGGATGGCGACGATGGCGGCGGTCAGCGCCGCCGCCAATGCGGCGCTATCCTCGGCCAGATAATTCGCGCCCTTGCCGCGCGTCGCGGCGTTGACGAGTACAGGCGAATTGCCGCCGGCAAAACCGATCGTATACGTGTTGACCGACTGCAGGCCAGTCAGTGTGTCAGCGGCGGAGCCTCCGCCGGGCGACATGTCGGCATTGGCCATGAAGTAGGTCAGTTCGTCCAGCCAGATGTAGTTCGTGTTGTAAACGATATCGGTCGGGCCGTACGGTATGCCAGAGTCATCCTCGAACTGCTGCGTCGTAGTCGCCTGCAGCGTACTGACCGTGGCTGCGAGGAAAGGCGGGCCCTGCGTCAGCGCCCGCACCCGGGTGTCGGCCTGATTGTCGTTCTCGGGACCGCCATCCGAAACCAGGACGACATAGTTCTTCTGGCAAGCCGCGGGTTCCGTGGTATTCGGGTTGCTCATCATCGGCGACTTGTATTTTCCATCGGTACCGATCGCTGTCAGATCCCTGCCGGCGGAAACCTGGCCGCCGCCGACGGCGGCCGTCGTATTGGTCCCGAACGCCGGAGTTTCGCCGCGGAAATAGAGGTAAGTTTCGTACATGACTTCGGTCAGTGGCGTCGTTCCCGTCGCCACCACGGCGTTGATGGCGGCCGCCAGCGTGGCGCGATTGCCGTAGTCGGTGTCCGCCGCGTCGACGCCCATGCGACGGATCGCGTAGGCGACGTTGCCGCCCTGGCTGCCCTCGGTGAGCTTGACTCCGACATCGTTCGGCATCCGGTTGTAAACGGTGAGGCCGAAGCGGACGCCGTTGGTCGTCGTGACCAGATCGGTCAAGGCATCCTTGGCGATCTGCAAACGCGTCTTGCGGCCGATCGGAGCGCCAGTCGGACCTTTCGGGCCGAACTTCCAGTTGAGATAGTTGACCGAATACATATCGACCGCCGGATAGCTCGCCGACGGGTCGCTCGGTGTATAGGACGCCGTCGTCCCACCGGACGAGCTGGTGGCGTTCCAGATCTGACCGAAGTTGCGATTGGTGGCGGCGGTCAGATATCCGCTGCCGGGGTTGCCGGCGGTTCCGTTATCCGCCTTGCAATCGTGTTCCAGGTAATCGGTTCTGGCCGCCATCGGGTAGACCGTGTAATCGGCTGTTCCGGGGTCCGGGCTCGTCAAGCTCCTCACCTGGTTGACGCAGGTGTTGGTCGAACCGACGTAACGACAGGCAGGGGAACCCTCGCGCGCCTCGCAGGTGCTTGTCGTATCAGCCTTGTCGGTGCACCCGTTGGTCGAGCCATTGCCACTGGAGAGCGCCGCGTTCGGGTAAACGGTCGAACCGATGGTCAAGTCGGGAAGGCTTTCGGTGCAGTAGTCGCTGCTCGTCGCTCCGGACGTGCAAGTCGCCGCGCCAAGGACGTTACCCTGGCCACGACAGGAGCCACTGCAGGTGCCGCCATAATAATAGGTACCCACGCCCTCGACGTTGATCGAACTGCGACCCGACCATTGGCAAGCGGTGGCGTTGCTCGTCGTATACGTATTGTTGAGGCCGGGAATAGCCGCACAGGCGGCCGGCTCGGTGCTGCAGTCGCTACCGGAGACACTCGTGCTGACGCAGGTGGCGCCGCTCTTGACCCAATACTTGGTGGCGTTGGCGCCATCCCTGGGCGGCGTACCCGAATCGTGTGCCGAAAAAACCGTCTGCTTGCCGGCGGCTACGGGATCGGCATCGATTTCGCAGGTACGGGTGCACAGCGTCGTGGAGGTCGACGTCCCGGCAGGCAGTTTGAGCAGCGATCCCGGGAAATCGTAGTAAGCCGGTGTTCCCGTCACCTTGCCGAAAGCCGGAGCCGGACTGGCGTCGCGATTGCCTTTCCAGGCCTTGTGCTTCGCCGTCGTCGTATCGGAAGCGATGTCGTAGAGGTTGAGCACGTTGACCAGTTGAGCGGCCGCCAGGCCATTGACGAACGGCTGGAAATTGAAACCGCCCAGGTCGGCCTTCAGATCGGTCCATCCGGAGCGCGAGGCGGTGGCTTGCGTACGAATCGGCTGCCCCTGGTCACCGATATCGGTATTGTTGCCGAAATAGGTGCCGAGGGCCGGCGTGGCGGAAGAGGAGCGCGGATAGCTGTCACGCACCGGGTAGGGCGCCACACCACCCGCCGTACCCAGGAACTCGCTGCGCGCCCGGATGTTGCTGCCCACTGAGCCGACCGTGCTGCCGGCCGATATCGTCAGCGTACCGGTGGCGCTCGGGATCTGCGTTGCGCCAAGGGTCGTCGGGTAGGTCGTGTCACCGTTGAACGCCCGCCCGTCGGTCAGATCGAGGAAACGTTCCCAGCGCTGCCACTGCTGGTTCAAATACTTGCCGGTATTGCGCGGATAGGGCGTCGGCGCAAAAACCGTCGAGGGAAGGAGCTTCTCCAGCGAATCGGTGCACTTGTTGTACGAGCGCCAATCGCTGGCGCTCCCGTAATCGATGCCGCCACGCACCTGGGCCGGAAAATTGCTCTGCTGGACCCCGCCGGCCCAACGATTGAAAGCGTTCGACCACAGTCGCTTGTCCGACTCATCGGTACCGGCCGGCAACCAGAAAATCCAGTTGGCGTTGTTATAGTTGCGATAGGTGTTGCGCGCGCCGGGATCACCGGCCTCGGTCGCGTTGGCGTAATTCTTCGCTGCGGTCCACAACGCCTGGCGCTGCGCCAGCGTCTCGCCGGCCCACGATCCGTACGTGGTCAACACCGGCGCGGCCGCCGTGCTGATCCGGTTGGCGTCCGCCGCCGTCACCTCGCTGTTGCTGATGACATTGATGTCGTTCCACAGATACTCGACATGCGAGTCGTAGGCGCCGGGATACTCGCGCCATCCCTCGGTTACGTTCATCGAGTCCGAGGTGTCGAGGATCAGCATGATCGCCGGCTCGGCCGTACTACCGGCGTAGGTCGTCGACAGGTAGATGTCGGTATCTCGCGCCGAAGCCACTGACGAATAAAAGGAGAACGGCAGAACGCTCGCCGGATTGGTCAACGCGGCGACCAGCGTCCACGCGAGACGCCGTTGCCATGGCCGCAGGGTGGTAGCTGGTGAAGGGTCGGTATTCCGCATGGTCAGACCTCGCTCACAGTCAATGGGTGCACTCTAAGGGCAGGAACCGGGTGGCAAAATGGATCGCACGCCTTGATGGACGACGCTTCGTCCGCCAAAAACCACGTCCCGGGCCTCCGCCCGGACATCGAAAAGGACCGCGTGCGGGGCCGTCGTCGGGTCGTGGCCGCTTCCCCGGGCAGCATCCGGACCACAGCCCACCTCGGTGACCGTCATGATCAGCCGATCCGATTTCAGATAGGCGTACTTGGCTACGCTCGGGCTGTAGTCGCCGGAGAAATCGACCTGACCGCCAACCGGGTGGAAGGTCGCGTTGTGGGCAAACTTTCCCTGGTTCGCGTTCATGAAGGCCCAGATCGACGCTTCGGCGTTAGCCAGATTCTGCGCGGCCACCTGATTGGCGCCCCCGATCTTCAGCTCGATGACGCTCGTGCGTACCAGCGAAATAACGAGCAGCGTCATGACGACGAGCATGATCAGGCTGGTCACCAGGACCACGCCGTCTTGCGGATGGGCTCTGTTATTCATCGTCAGAAGGTTTCGAGCCGTTGGGCGACATTGCGCACTTGAAAGGACTGCGTGAACACGTGCCGATGATAGTTGCACGGCAGCGCGTCCGCCGTACAGTTCAGCTCGGCAGTCCCGTCGCCATCGACATCGTACGAGCGGCTACTGTCGTCGTATCCGTTGGCCGGCTGCGGCGAGCGCACGAGAACCGAAACTCGAACCGTGACGACCTGCGAAAACTGGGCGGCGGTCGGGGCCTCGGTGTAAATGTCCGGAATGCCGTCACCGCCGTTGTCGACGCCGTACAGTATCCGTGCCGCCTCGATCCCTTCGGCGACGGCGCGTTCGGTCATGATCGTCCCGACGAGTTCCTGGCGAACCAAGGTGGGAATCGGCTGATTGCCGTCGTCGCTCGCCAGGCAGACACCGTCGGTGCCCGTGGGACGACTGCAAGGACGCAGGTAGTAGGCCCTGGCGTGATACGGGAAAATCGGTGCCTCGATCGCGCCGGGGAGATAACGCTTCGCCGTCACCGCCAAGCCCTCGTACTGCTCTTTTCCATAAAACGCGATCCCGCCACCCGCATCCGACTGCACATAAACCGTTGCCAAATCGAGATCTGCCGGAAGAACCCGCCCGCCGGCCGCACCGCGCACGATAAGAATGAAGCTCGGACGGTTGGCGGCCGTGGTGATGAAGTTGGCGGCCGGAATGCAAGCCAGCTTCGTGTGCGCCTCCGACGCCGACACATTGAAAAAACCCGCCAGCGGTTCGCCAAAGGTGGTCGCCCAGCCAGGCCCGCAATCGCTGGTCATGGTGATGCTCGCCCCAGGCGGAATAAGGACGCCATTCGACGCCAGGTAGCCGTAGAAGCCGGCCATGCGCAGATCGGCGCCAATCGTGTTCAGGGCGTAGGCGCCGTTCTCCTGCATGCGCGAGAAGTCGTCATTGGCCTTGAAAATACGCGTCGAATTGGCAAACAAAGTGCCCAGGGCGAGCAGCAGGATGATGCCGACCGCCATGGCGACCATCACCTCGACCAGGGTCAGGCCGAACTGAGGCGACGATATCGCCGGGCCGCAGGGTCGGCGCCGGCTCACGAGCATGCTCCGCCAACGAGTTGGCAGGTGGTGAGGTTGAGGGTGACCAGCCGACGACGTGTTTCGGCGCCATAGAGGCCCGCGCCGCAGGTCGAGGCGGTTGCCGGCGGAGCGCCGGTATCGCCCTCACCCTGCCAGGCCACGCTGACCCAGAACAGCGGCTGAGTCGCGTCGGGCTGTTCGATGCAGCCGCGCGCACTGATGATGCCGCCCACACGATTCGCCGCCGCATCCTTCGTCTCGGAGGCTCCACGAAGCACGCCATCCCATCGCGCCACGTCGTTCTGCGCCACTTGTACCGGGGTACAAGTGGCGGTCAAGCACTTCCCGTCGGTGGACAGCGACTGGTAGGCGGAGAATCGCGCTCCACCGCCGGGGAGGTTCGCGTCTTCGGTCGTCCCCGTCACATACGACGCCGCGGCTCCCTGATTGGCCCGAATCTTCTCGACCATTTCCTGCGCCATGGCCAGTGCCTGCTGACGCTGATAGGCCTCGAACGAGGCTCTTTGGCCTCGGAGCATCAGGACCGCGATGCCCAACAGGCCGATCAGCAGAATGAGCAAGGAAATCAGCACCTCGAGGAGGGTAAAGCCACGCTGCGAACGATCGCGGAAAAACATTGGCGGCTTCCTCACGGACAAGCGGCAACACCCGAGGTGACGACCGTGACACGACCGCTCGGGCTGAACTCCAGCCCACGCGCCGGGACGCCCGGAGAGACCAGCGTCGAACTGACCGCGATCGATGGCACGACGGCCGAAAGGGCGCCACCGTTATAGGCGCGAACCGCGCCATCGGCACCGAAGGTCAGAACGTCGAAGGCCGCCCCGACGCCGCAGACCCTGACGGTTTCGTTGAGCGCCGGGCGGGAGATGATGACGCATTCCTCGCCCGCCTCGCACAGACCATCGCCATCGGTTTCGGGATCGAAAGTACCGTCGCGATTGAGGTCATCGAAGACCAGCCAGCCGCCCGTCCAATCGGCGGTGGTGCGCGCGATGCCGACGCGGCTGCTGCGCTTGATCGCTTCGGCGCGTGCCAAGGCAAGATCGGCCACCAGATCGGAGGTCACCGAGCGCAGCCGCTGGTTGGCCAGCAACTCCTGGAACGGCAGTGCGGCCATGCTCAACAGAATGCCCATGATGACGACTACGATCAGCAACTCGATCAGGCTGAAGCCACCGTTCAGTGCGGGCCGGCCGAAGGCTACCATGCCTTGTCCGTCCCCGCGGTATAGACATTGTCGAGGTCGGTATCGCGCCATTTCTGGGTGGTGTTGGTGATCACCAGGTTGCCGTCACCGTCCAGCCTGCCACCCACCACCGGCGCCATGAACAGCAGGAAGGACGGAGGCGTCGCCGCATTGTTCACGCCGGCGAAATTGGGAGCCGCATAGTAGGGTGAGATGTCGGCCGGCAGAGTCATTCCGAGTCCGCCAGCCCCGGCGCCGAAAACCGTCGCGTACTGACGGTTGTCGAGCAGATACTGCTCCTGGCGTTGCGCGACATCGAGCAGGAACTGCTGGGCGGCGGCACGATGGGCGCGTCGGATGTAATCGCTGTAGGCCGGAACGGCGATGGACAGCAGAATACCGATGATCACCACGACGATCATCAGTTCGATCAGGGTAAAGCCGGAGCGCTTGGCTTGGGAGGCGTGTTTCATCGAAAAAACCTACTCCATCAAAAGGCGAAAGTCAAGGCGAGGTCGGCCGCAGGATTGTCCCGCTCAAGGAGAATGATCGCGCGTCCAATCATACCCTTGCCGGCTCGCCGCGCAAGCGCGATGTAGGGCGTGGAAAATGGCAGGTCGGCAGCGGCCGAGGAATCTTCGGGCGAAGCCGGCGAGTTTCGGTCGATCGCGATCAGGCTGCCGTGCCGTAGCGCGCCGCCCTGCCCTGCTTATCGCCCGACTCCAGCGCCAGCAGCAACGCCCGCGCGACGCGCGGCGAATAGAGCATCGCCAGATGACCGAGACCTTCGATCTGCTGGTTCTGCGCGCCCTGCAGTACCAGGTTGCTTTGCGGCATGACGAAATTGTCGTGCGGACTGTAGATGACCACCGTGTCGGATCGCACGGGGGAAGTGGCGATGGACTGCAGCCAAGCGCTGCCTGGTCGCATCTGATACGCGTTCCTGCCCAGGCCGATGTGCGCCAGTCGGCTGCCTTGGTGCGGCGTACCCAGCGTCACCAGCCCGGCCACGCGCGCGATGCCAAAACGCTGCAGATAGGCACGGGCCACCAGCCCGCCCATGCTATGTCCGACGAGAATCAGTTGGTCGGCACCCGTCTCGGCGAGGACGGTTTCGATGCGGCGTGCCAGCGGAGCGAGGTAGTCGTCGATGCTGGCGTAAACCGGTTCGAGATCGATCGTCGCCACCACCCAACCGGCAGTCTGCAGCCGATGCGACAAGTACCACCAGGCCGGGCGCGCACAGCCATAGCCGTGAATCAGCAGGACCGGCGGGCTCTCCCCGGACCGCCCGCCGTTCGCCACCGCCCTTGGCCGCAGGCAGTCGGCGCGCATCCAGCCGCCTGCGAGAGGAAACAGCACGACGAAAGTGAACACGAAGGCCGCATACTCGCCGACCAGCATGCGCACCCATTGCCACCACGCAAGCCGTGGCGCCGGCGAACGATGGGCCCAGGCGTAGGCATAAGTCAGCCCGACGAGGGCGGCGCGCAGCGCCAGCACGCCCAGCACGGCCAGCAGCCCGGCGGCGGCGGGCGAGGCTTCGCAAGCGTACCGAGCGAGCACCACGTAGAGCGTGACCTCGACGAGCAGCGCCAGGCGGAGAGCACGGGCGAGCATGGCCAGGCAGTCCTCAGGGAATCGCCGGCACCGGCCGGCCCGACAATTCGGCGGCAAGCAGGCTGGCGTTGCGGGCGACCAGTCCGTAGATCGAGAGTTGCGGATTGACGCCCAGGCTGGTCGGGAAAACCGAACCGTCATGGACGGACAGGTTGCCGAGCCAGAAGTGCCGCCCGCGATGGTCGACGACACCGCGCTGTGGCGCGTCAGCCATCGCGCAGCCACCCATGACGTGCGCACTGACCACCCGGCAGACGAAGGGTTTGAGCGGCAGTTCGGCGATTCCCCGGCGCGCTTCGGCCCAACTGGTATACCCCGGAGTCGATTCGTGCACCGGGGTGACCCAGCGCGCTCCGGCGGCAAACTGGATCTCGGCCATCGCCAGCAGCGCACGCCGGGCGGCTTCCCAGATCACGTCGCCGAGCGGGTAGTCGAGCACCGGCAGACCATTGGCCCCCAAACGCACCTGGCCACCAACGCTCGCCGGATGGAAACCGTCGCGCAGCAATGCCAGCGCGACGCTGGCCTGGGTGAATTCGCGCATCAGGCGGGCATGCGCCTGGCCATAGCCCTGCAGCGTCGTCGCGAACAGCACGGGATGCAGCGGCGCGGCTTCCAGTTTGAAGCCGAGCGGGCCATCGATCGGTGCCTGATGCAGAAAGTGATCGGAATAGATCGACTGCGGCGCACCGGCGTAGGCATCGACACGATCCGGCATCAGTGCCGCTGAAATGATGACCGGGTGCAAGAAGGTACGTTTGCCGAGCCGCCGATACGGATCGGGAACCCCGCTGCGCATCAGCAAAGCCGGGCTGCCTATGGCACCGCCGGCGACGATGAAGTGGCGAGCGCGCAACTGCACCCGCTTGCCCGATGGACGGATACCGTCCGGCTGCAGCGCCTGGCAATCGAGAGCCGCCACCTGGTTGCCGGCAAAGCGCAGACGCTCGGCGCGCAACCGCGAATACAGTACGGCGCCACGGCTCAGCGCGGCCGGAATGGTCGTTATCAGCATCGACTGTTTGGCGTTGGTCGGGCAGCCCAGACCGCAATAGCCAAGGTTCCAGCAGGCTTTGACGTTGCGCTTGATAAGGCCGACGTCGACCCCGAGCTTCTCGCCACCGGCAAGCAGCAACTGGTTGTTCGGGTTGGGTGGAGTATCCCAGGAGCGCACCGACAATTTGTGCTCCATCACCGCAAACCACGAACTCATCGCCTCGCTGCTGAGTTGCCGCAAACCGAACTGCCGTTGCCAGTACGCGAAGACCTCGGGCGGAGTGCGAAAGCTGCTGGTCCAGTTCACCGTCGTCGAGCCGCCGACACAGCGCCCCTGCAGGATGTTGATCGCCTTGTCGGCCGTCTTGCGCGCTCCCGACTCCTGATACAACTCTGGATAGGCCTCCGACTCGCGCATTCTGAAATCGGTCGATGAGCGCAAAGGCCCTTCCTCGACCAGCACGACGCGCAACCCGGCGTCGCTGAGAATGTCGGCGCTCACTCCGCCGCCAGCCCCGCTACCGACGATGACGACGTCTGCTTCGATCGTCTGGCTCCTGGCCAGTGCCGAAGCGTCGAAGTGCTTCCAGCCGGCAGCCAGGCCAAGCTTGATCGGGTCTTGCATCAGAAATACCCCTTTGGTGGACCAGGATAGCCAATCGCCTCCCAGGTTTCCGGACGCGCATACCAGGCGCCAAAGGTCAGATCGTGCAGCGCGGCGTAGGCACCCTGCAGAAGGTCCAGACGACTTGTCCGCCAGGCCTGCAAGAAGTCGGAAACATCCGTCACACTGGCTTCCCGCCACGCCTTGCCGACACCGGCCAACAGCCACCGCCCCGGAGCGGCCACCAACAGGCCGAACAGCTCGCCGATCTCCTTTTGGGTGGCCAGCGAAAAACCGGCCACCTCGACGGCAATACCATCTACCGTCAAGGCCACCAAGCGGCGACGCTGCCCGCTGTCGCCCGGCAGCGCGCCGTCGAGCAATGCGTTGACCACCGCGGCCAGCATGTCGCGCTCGGCGTCGTTCAGCGCGCGCTGCCCAGCGGCGTTGAGCCAGCCGGCAAAGGCCAGCAACGCGCTGCCGGCCAGACCGGCCCTGATGAACTGCCTCCGGTTGAGCATCATCGCAGCAGGATCCTCGTCAAGCGATCGAACAAGGCACCATAGGGCGGACTGAACAGGCCGACGGCGGACAGCCGCGACTGCCGAAAAACCGCTTTCCGTACCGAGAAGGTCTCGAAGCCCGCCAGGCCATGATAGCAGCCCATGCCACTCGGACCGACGCCGCCGAACGGCAGATCGTCCTGGGCAATATGCAGGATGGTGTCGTTGACCGTCACCCCGCCGGAAACCGTTTCGTTCAGAACGCGCTCGATGTTGACGCGCTCGTGGTCGAAATAGTACAGCGCCAGCGGCCTTGGCCGACCATTGACGTAGCCAATCGCCGCCTCGAGATTGGAGTAGGGAACGAGCGGCAGCAGCGGCCCGAAGATTTCCTCACGCATCACGCGCAGATCGTCGCCGGCCTGAAGAAAGACCAGCGGCGGCAGCCGGCGCGTCCGTGGGTCGGCAAGCGCGCCCGGCGCCAGATCGACGACCTGCGCGCCGCGCGCCCGCGCCTCGTCGATGTAGCTCACGAGGCGCACGTACTGGCGCTGATCGACAATCGTCGAATAGTCCGCGCTGTGCGCGATGTCCGGATAGCAGGCGGCAACGACCTGCCGGGCACGATCGATGAACGCCTGCTCGTGCCCGACGGGCAACAGGACGTAGTCGGGCGCGATGCAGGTTTGTCCCGCGTTGAGGCACTTGCCGACGACGATGCGTTCGACGGCACGGGCGAAATGACCAGCCGCTACCGCACCGGGACCGATGATGGCCGGCGACTTGCCGCCCAGTTCGAGCGTCACCGGCGTCAGATTGTCGGCCGCGGCGCGCATCACGTGCCGACCGACGGCCGTCGACCCGGTGAACAACAAGTGATCGAAGGGGAGCTGCGCGAACTCCTGCGCCACGCGGACATCGCCCTCGACGATCGACAGCTCGTCGTCGGCAAAGGACCTGGCGACCAGTTCGGCAAACAACGAAGCGGTTGCCGGGCTGTTCTCGGACATCTTGACCAGCACCCGATTGCCCGCCGCCAGCGCTGCCGCGAGCGGTGCTGCCGCGAGAAAAACCGGATAGTTCCACGGAACGATGATACCCACCGCGCCGAGCGGCTGGTAACGTACCTCGGCCCTGCCTGGCTGGAACCAAAGTGACACCGAGCGCGCCTGCGGCCGCATCCAGCGCGCCAGATGCCGGCGCGCGTAAGCAATCGCCTCGTGGCTCGGAAACAGCTCGAGCAAGCGCGTCTCGGCCGGCGAACGATGACCGAAATCGCGCCGCACGGCATCGGCGATCGCTGCCTCGTTGTCGAGCAACAGCCGGTCAAGTGCCAGCAAGCGGCGCTCGCGCACCGCCCGCAGCGGATGCGGATCGCCGCGCGCAGCAAGCTGCAAGCGCGCAAAGCGGTTCGCCAGCGAATCGGGATGAGGCATGCACGGCTCCTTTCTGGGTCGGCTTCGAGAGCAAGTGTAGGCGTTGCCGCGACCGGCTGTTAGTGCCTGGCCTCTAAACAGCGTAGACCTGGCGGCGCATAATTCGGTCGCATGGACGAACTGACCGACGTCAACGCCAAGCAGCACAGTGCCGACGCTTTGCGGCGACACCTCAAGGCGGCCAAACTCCTGCGCCAGCAAGCCAACGTCGATCCCGCGGCGGCGGCCAAGCGACTGCGGCTGCGTGAATGGCAGGCGGCACGCCTGGCGCGCAGCCACGCCGATCTGCTGGCCAGCGAACGCTTCGGGCCGGCAGCACAGTTTTTTCTCTCCGACCTCTACGGTCCGAAGGACTTCAGCAGCCGCGACCAGGAAGTCGAGCGAATCCTTCCCATGCTGATCAGCATGTTGCCGGCGTCGGCGCTGCGCACCGTTGCACTGGCTGTCGAAGTCGATGCGCTGACCGAGCAGCTCGATTCGGCGATGGTCGCCGAACTCTGCCGGGACGGGATGATCGACGCCATCGATGAGGATGCCTACGCCGCGGCTTACCGTCGGGTCGGTTGTCGAGCCGAGCGCGAACGGCAAATCATGTTGATACGACAGACCGGAGAAGCGCTCGACAGGCTGGCCAGAAAGCCCCTGTTGAGCACCCTCCTCAAACTGATGCGCGGTCCGGCACACCTTGCCGGACTAGGCGACTTGCACACTTTTCTCGATTCCGGCTTCAGCGCCTTTCGCGGCATGGGTTCGGCCACCGAGTTTCTCGATTCGATCGACGGCAAGGAACAGGCACTGTTGGCAGACCTCTTTTCCGGTACGCCAAACCCTTTCGCCATGCTGTAGGACGACCGATTACCGGCCGCAACCCAAGGCAGACGGTGGCTTGCCCACGCCCCTTCGCCTCGGCCGGCGGCCCGCGCGATGTGAATCGGGTAGAATCCGCCACCAGGCTTTCTCACCGAACTGAAAATCACCGCCCATGGAACTCGCCGAAAAATGCCTCGTCCTCGGTGTGACTGGCGGCATCGCCGCTTACAAGGCCGCCGAACTGGTTCGCCTTCTGGTCCGGGAAGGGGCCTCGGTTCAGGTCGTGATGACCGAAGCCGCGACCCATTTCGTCACCCCGGTCACCTTTCAGGCGCTCTCCGGCAGGCCAGTGTTCACCGACCAGTGGGATCCGCGCATCGCCAACAACATGGCGCATATCGAGCTCTCGCGGACAGCCGATGCGCTATTGATCGCCCCCGCCTCAGCCGACTGTCTCGCCAAACTGGCCAACGGCCTGGCCGACGACCTGCTGACGACCATGGTTCTGGCCCGCGACTGCGCGCTGCACGTGGCGCCGGCGATGAATCGCCAGATGTGGGAAAACCCGGCAACGATCCGCAATCTGGCGACGCTGCGCGCCGATGGCGTCAACATCTTCGGTCCGGCCTGCGGCGACCAGGCTTGCGGCGAGACGGGACCGGGGCGGATGCTCGAACCGGAAGAGATTCTGGGCGAGGTGATCAGCCACTTCCAGCCGAAACACTTGGCCGGCAAACGGCTGCTGCTGACCGCCGGCCCGACCTTCGAGGCGATCGACCCGGTACGCGGCATCACCAACTTGTCCACCGGAAAGATGGGCTACGCCATCGCGCGCGCCGCCCGCGAAGCCGGCGCCCAGGTGACGCTGGTTTCCGGCCCGGTGGCGCTGTCCTGCCCGCCAGGCGTCAAACGCATTGCCGTGACCAGCGCCCTGGAAATGCATGCGGAGGTTCATCGCCAGATCGCCGGCAACGACGTTTTTGTCGCCGTCGCGGCGGTGGCCGATTACCGTCCCGCGCGGCCGCTCGACCAGAAGATCAAGAAAGGAGCGCAAACCCAGCCACCCGCCATCGAGCTGCGGCAGAACCCGGACATTCTCGGTGACATCGCGGCGCTTCCCCAGCCGCCGCTGTGCGTCGGTTTCGCTGCCGAAAGCGAAAGGCTGGCCGAGTACGCCGAGAGCAAGCGGCGCAGCAAGCGTATCCCCTTGATCGTCGGCAACCTGATCGCCGACGGCTTCGGCGGAGAGCAAAATACGCTGACCCTGTTTGACGACGACGGCCAGCACCCCTTGCCGCCGGCGCCCAAGATCGCACTCGCGCGCCTGCTCGTGGCACGCATCGCCGCATTACTCGAGAAACGCTGATGCCAAGTACCGGCCACCGGACGATAGACGTCAAACTGCTCGATGCTCGCCTGCACGAGCAGCCGCCGCACTACGCCACTGCCGGCGCGGCAGGTCTTGATCTGCGGGCCTGCATCGCGACGGCCGTGGAAATCAAGCCCGGCGAAACGCGGCTGATTCCCACGGGAATCGCGATTCATCTCGCCGACCCGGGCCTCGCCGCGATCATCCTGCCGCGCTCCGGCCTCGGCCACAAACACGGAATCGTTCTCGGCAACCTGACCGGACTGATCGACTCGGATTATCAGGGCGAGATCATGGTCTCGACCTGGAACCGCAGTACGGTAGCCTTTACGCTGCAGCCCCTCGAACGGCTGGCGCAACTAGTAATCGTTCCCGTGCTGCGCGCGACGTTCAACATCGTCGAAGAATTCACCGCCAGCCCGCGCGGCGACGGTGGTTTCGGCAGCACCGGTCGATCCTGAGGCGCGTCGCAGCGAACGCCTGAACGCCTCCGCAGCGGCTCAACGCGGCTCGGGTCTCGCCAGAAGGCGCAGAGCGGCAACGGCAAAACCGGCAAAACAGATGCCCGACCAGTTGGCCATCGACAAGCCAAGGAAAACCCAGTCCTTGCTCGAGCAGAAACCGGTGGCCATGAACATGGCCGGCCAGCGCACACCGAACCAGTCGACGATCTGCTCGATCAGCGTCGGATCGCCAAAACCGCACTCTTTGCTCGCGCTGGGAAAGTACTGCAACCAGCTCTGGTAGCCCGCGCTCGCCAACCCACCGAGCGCCGTGAGGCCGAGCAGCGCGCTCCACAAACGCCACCAACCGGGCAACACGACGCCCGCCAGCGCCAAGCCGCCGATCAGCAGGTAGAGCAGGCGTTGAAAGATGCACAGCGGACAAGGCTGCACCTTCATCGCTTCACCGATTACCAGCGCGGCGCCCGTCAACCCGACAGCGGCCAAGGCCAACAGACCAAAATGGAGGCGCCGAGGAAAGTCCATCAGCCGCCCCAATCAGGCCGGCGCATAGCTGCGCAAGCGCATCGACAGCTCCCGCAACTGGCGCACGCCCGAGCTTTCGGCCCGCTCGCACCAATCCTGCAGCGCCTTGACAAGCTGCTCGCCGGAAGCATTCGAACGTTCCCACACCGCCGCCAGTTCCTGACGCATGCTGTACGCCGTTTTCAGCGCTCGACTCTCGCCGAGCAGGGATTCGAGGCGTTCCCGCAATTCCTGTGGCACCGCCCCGGCGTCGGCCGCCAGCCAACGCTTGAGACCCCTAAAGCGATCCCCGTCATGCCGCTTGGCGAGTTCTTCCCGGTAAACCTGCTTCAGCGACTCCGCATAGCGCGAAAGGACATCGTAACGATAGACGATCACCGCTTGCAGGGTATCGAAATCGACCACCGGGCGCAGCGTGCCGAGTCGTGGCCGCGGCGCCACCTTCTTGACCTGAGCCAAGTGCAAGGCAGCGAGGATACGGATATAAAGCCAACCGATGTCGAATTCGTACCAGTGGATAGACAACTTCGCCGACGTGGCGAAGGTGTGGTGATTGTTGTGCAGTTCCTCGCCACCGATAAAAATCCCCCAGGGGCAGAGGTTGGTGCTCGCGTCGGCCGGGCTGAAATTCCGGTAACCCCAGAAATGTCCGAGGCCGTTGATTACCCCCGCCGCCCAGAACGGAATCCAGACCATCTGAACGGCCCAGATCAGCGGCCCGGCTAGTGCACCGAAAACCGCCGTGTCGATTGCCAGCATGATCACAATGCCCAGCTTGTGCCATGGGGAGTAGAGGTGATTTTCCAGCCAGTCGTCCGGCGTCCCACGGCCGTAACGCTGCAGCGTTTCGGCATTCCGCGCTTCTTTGACGTAAAGGAAAACGCCGCCCCAGAGCACGCGGTTGATGCCGAACATCTGGGGACTGTGCGGATCATCGGCCGTGTCGCACTTGGCGTGGTGCTTGCGATGGATGGCCGCCCACTCTTTGGTCACCATGCCGGTACTCAACCACAACCACAGACGAAAAAAGTGCGCCACTACGGGATGCAGATCAAGTGCGCGGTGGGCCTGGTGCCGGTGCAGGAAGATGGTCACCGAGGCAATGGTCACGTGCGTCAAGGCCAGTGTAGTCAAGACGTAGGCCCACCAAGGCCAATCGACCAGTCCTGCGTGCATAGCTTGCCCTCCCGAGATCCGACCCTCGATTGTAAGGCAACAGGACTCTGGAACCAAACGGCCCGCGGAGGAAAAAATGTCGGGGAAGAGCGCTCTCGGCAGCCAGAAGTGGCCCCCACAACGCTGGCACGACGGGCTAGTCCGTCGGTTTGCATTCCGGTGCTGTGCGCGGCAACAGAAGGGTGAACACCGTTCCTCCTGCCGGTGAACTGTCCACCTCGATCGTACCGCCCAGTACTCCGGTCACCAGGTTGTAGACAATGTACAAACCCAGGCCGCTGCCACCCTGGCCGAGGCGAGTGGTGAAGAACGGTTCGAAGATACGGTTCACCGTCGCCGGTGAAATACCGACGCCGTTATCGGCGCAGCGGAGAGCGACGTGCGTCGCACCGGCGGTTTCGGCACGCAGTTCAATGCAGCCTTCGTCTATGCCGACAAAGCCATGCGTCAGCGAGTTGCCGACGAGATTGGCGACGACCTGTTCGAGCGGACCCGGATAGCTGTCCATTTGCAGCCCGTCGGCGATGTCCACCTCGATTCGATGGCGAGAACCCTTGAACGACGGTCGCAACGTGACCAGCATTTCCTCGACCGTCTGGCGCAAGTCGAAGCAGCGGCGCCGCGCACTGCTCTGGTCCACCGCCACTTGCTTGAAGTGACCGATCAGGTCGGCGGCGCGGGCCGAATTGCGCTCGAGCAAGTCGACCGCTTCGCGGCTTCGACCAAGAAACGCCTCGACCTGCGAACGACGCAAGGCACCCGCCTCGACGGCACCGGCGAATTCGCTCAACTGTTCGCCGAGCAGGCTGGCAACGACCCGCGTATTGCCTAACGGCGTGCTCAGTTCGTGCGCCACTCCGGCGACCAGATTGCCGAGCGCCGCCAGCTTTTCGGCCTGCACGAGTTGCGCCATCGCCTGGCGCAACTCCTCGTTGGCGCGCTGCAATTCGGTCGTTCGCTCGGCCACGAGTTCCTCCAGGTGCTCACGGTACTGCCGGAGTTGCTCCTCGGCGTGCCGCCGCTCGGTAATGTCGAAGATCAGGGACAACATGACGTCTTGATCGCCAAGCCGAATCACTTCGCCCGACCAGAGCGCTTCGCGAATATCCCCGGTGCGGGTGGCGAAGCGCGTCGGCGCCTCGCGGACGAAGCCTTCGGCACGCAACTGGGCGACCATCCTTTCGCGATGTCCGGCGTCGGCCCAAACACCGAGTTCGCGCGACGTATGGCCGATCAACTCTTCCCGGGCATAGCCGAACATGCGCTGCAGTTGTGCGTTCACGTCGATGAAACGACCGGTCTCGATGTCCGTGATCGCCATCGGCGCCGGGCTGGCGCGGAAAGCCGTGGCGAAGCGCTCCTCGCTTTCGCGCAAAGCGGCTTCCGCCCGCTTGCGCTCGGTAATATCCGAGCCGATGCTGAAAACCTCGCACACCTGTCCGCTGGCATCGAGGATCGCCTTGTTGGTCCACGAAACCCAGACGCGCTCGCCATCGCGACGCATGTTCTGATTGATGTTGTGCTCGAAGCGTTCGGGATGGGCACAGATTTCGTCCATCAGCCGGCGCAGATCCGTACCGTCGCTATCATCGCCCGGGACGATGGTGCCGACGACGTGCCGACCCAGCAGTTCGTCTTCCTGATAAGCGAAGTACTTCAGTCCGAACTCGTTGATGAAAGTGATCTCACCCCGCTGGTTCCAGCGCAGGATGATGCTATTCGCGTTTTCGACGAGCTCGCGATACTTCAGCTCGCTTTGTAGCAAGGCCTGCTCATAGCGCAACCGCTCCGTAATGTCGTTGGCCAGCACCAGTTCGGCCGGTCGTCCCTCGAAAGTCAGTGTATGGCTAGTAATCTCGACATCGACCAGCGAGCCGTCCTTCCGGATGTGTTGGGAAAAACCCGCGTCACCGATCCCTTCTTCGACGGCAACGACATCCTCGAGTAACAGTGGGATGGTCTCTCGTGGCCGGATATCCATGATGGTCATGCGCAGGAATTCGTCGCGCGAATAGCCGTAGCGCCGCACGGCGGCATCGTTGACGGTCAGAAAAGCGAGCGTCTTCAGGTCATAGACCCACATCGGGTGCGGATTGCTGTCGAACAGCACGCGGTAGCGCGCCTCGCTCTCATGCAGGGCCTGCTCCGCCAGCCTGCTCTGGGTGATGTCGCGGATCGTGCCTATCATCTTGACCGGCACCCCTCGGTCGTCGAACTCGACTTCGCCGAGTCCATGCACCCAGCGTTCGTCGCCATCGTGTCGGCGAATGATGCGGTACTCCCGATCGAAGCGCTGCCACCCGGCAAGAACGTGAGCAGTCAGATACTGCCGAATCTCCTCTCGTTCGTCGGGATGAACCAGTGCCATCCATCCGTCCAGCGTTTTGGGGAAAGACTCGTCGATGCCGAAGATCCGATCGAGCTTCTCCGAACTCACCCACCTTCCGGAGTCGGCGTCCAGGCAGAACGAGCCAAGGTCGCCGACCTCTTGCGACCTGCGCAGCAGAAGTTCGCTTTCGCGCAGTGCCCGATCGGCCAGTTCGCGTTCGTTCCGGGTGCGCAGCACGTTGATGCCGAAGGCCAGATCGCCCGCCAGTTCGCTCAACAGCACGACTTCCTGAGTATCGAATGCGTCGGGGGCCGACGAATAGATACTCAAGGCGCCGAAAATCAGCCCCGCCGCCCGCAGCGGCAAGGAGCACAGGGCGCCATAGCCGCGCTCGGCGGCGCGCGCGTGCCACGGCGCAAAGCGCGGATCGCTGGCCAAGTTCTGAATCACACAAGGCATCCCGCTGCGAATCGCCGTGCCGTTGCCGCCTTGCCCGCGTTCGTCGTCACCCCACGTCGTGTCGAGACCCTCGAGATAGCCCTCCTCGTGACCGGCCCAGGCCGCCGGCTCGACCGTCCGTGCCGCGTCGTACTGCGCGTAGCCTACCCAAGCCATCCGATAGCCACCGGTCTGCACGACGATCCGGCAAACCGTATTCAGCAGGTCGGTCTCGTCGCTGCTGCGAATCAGCGCCTGGTTGCAGTCGCTCATCATCCGCAACTGCCGATTGACCTGGCGGAGTGCTTCCTCGGCCCGTTTGCGCTCGCTGGTATCGATCAGAATACCCTGATAGTGCGTGATCTCGCCAGCGGCATTCCGTTCGGCGGCGGTACGGTCGTCCACCCAGCGCACGGCGCCGTTACGGGTGACAATCCGATACTCCTGCTCGAAATGATCGGTCCGGCTGTCGGCATGGGCTCGCACTTCGTCGGCAACCCGCTGCCGGTCATCGGGGTGTATCAGCGAGACGAAGGAGGTGGAACCGTTCAGCAAGTCTTCGGGCGAGTAGCCAAGCTGGCTCACATTGCGCGACACGAATACCGTCGGCCAACCCTCCACGGCCCGCCAGCGGAACAGTATCGCCGGGCTGTTCTCGACCACCAGGTTCGCTTGCCGCAGTTCCTCCTCGGCCCTCAGACGCCCGGTGATGTCCACCGCGACACCCATCACCTGGATTGCTCCGGCGGCATCGCGCACTGGGTTGAGATAGGTATCGAAAACGGTATCGCCGATGCGCAAGACGTGGTGCCGCGTTTCTCCGGCGATGGCACGTCTGGCCTGTTCGCAAAGCTCGGTGTAGTCCCGGTAGAGGCTGAACAACGACCGGCCTACCACCTGCCCCGCCACCAGGCCGACGCTTGCCAGGCCCTTGCCTTCGCTGAGCGAGAACACCCCGTCCTCGTCAAACTGAAAAATCACCACGGGCGCGTTGCTGATCACCGACCGGTAGCGTGCCTCGCTGGCCGCCAGTTCCCCTTCGCGCTGGCGAATCGCCCGCGACATGCGATCGAGTTCGTCGGCCAGACGTTCGAACTCACGGATCCGTGAGGCGGGCCACGGTTGGTCGTAGTCGCCATCGGCAATCGCCTGCGCCTGATCGGTGTAGCCGCTGATACGCCGAGCCAGGCCGCGCACCAGGATCAGCGTGCCAGTCGCCGCCAAAAGTACGGCGACCAGCGCACCGGCAGCCAGTACCCACAAGGTCGACAGAAAGGGCTTCAGCGCCTCGTACCGCGTCTGCGCGACCAGCACAGTCCAGCCAAGTTGCGGCACAGCAATCCGCGTCCCGACGAAAGGCACGCCGTCGAGTTCGAGTTCCTGCGTCGCCAGTCGCTCGAGCAGGGCGTTGCCGAGCACCGGCAGGGAAGATGGATCGATGTCCTGGACACGGGTATCGCTTTGGGAATGCGCGATGACCTGACCGCGGCGGTCAAGAACGAGTGTCAAGCTCGCCACCGCGCTCGGCAAGCGGCGGAGAAACTCGGTCAGATGATCGATGGCGACCTCGCCGACCAGTACGTCGTCGGCCAACGGAATCGTCAAACTCGTCACCAGCCGGCCGCTGATCGTCGACCGGAAGACCTCGGACCATACCGCCTTGCGCTGCCCGCGCGCTTCGCTCAGCGCCGCCCAGCGGGACAAGTCGGTGCCCACCAGATCAGCCCGCCGGTCGCGCTGCCTCGATGGCAGGCCGACGGCATTGACCCGACCATCCGGGCCGACGATGTAGATCGCCGCGAAGACGTCGCCCGATCCGGTATGTGCATCGAGCGGTTCGTACCAGACGGACGCCGAACGCTCGCCTCGCCGACCGAGATAGGCCGCCAGCGCCGACAGTTCACGTCCCGCGCCGAACAGTTGCGCTTCAATCTGCGCGGCAACGGCGCGCGCCAGCGACTGATGACGTGCTTCGATGTCTACCCGCAACTGTGGCAGCAGAACGCACAAGACGAGCACGGCGACCAGCAGGAGCGGCAGCATCGCCGCCGCCGCGAATCGCCACGCCAACCACGACCACAATGGGCGGGCCGACGATCTGCCCTCAAGTGAGCGGTGCGCGGCGACCATCAGGCGCCTGCAGGCCGCCGCGCGGTGCACATTCGGAACGATGACTCGGCGGCGAAAAGCCTAGCGGACACCGGGCCGACGATCGATCTGCCATCCAAACGTAATCTCCTCCAGCAGTCGGGACGATGCGACAGGCCGTAACTGTAAGGCAATTTTCGGTTCGGGAGCGTTTTCGCCCCGCCGGCCGGCGCCGGGGCCGGCCGACAAGCGGCCAAACGCGCAGCAGGCGATGCCATTCAGCAACCGGCGGGTCGACGTCGCCGAATCAACTTCCGGGCTGGCGCAGGCGATCGATGCGCAAGCGCTGGCGCTCGTCGAACAGCCGTCGGGCGGCCAGGCTGACCGCCACCACGGTGCCGAATCCAGTACCGCCGGCGATCAGGAACATGACCAGAATCTGATACTTGACCGCTTCTACCGGTGGCGTTCCGGCAAGTATCTGGCCGGTCATCATGCCCGGCAGGCTGACGATGCCGGCCGCCGCCATGGCGTTGATGATCGGAATCAGGCCGACCCGGATCGCTTCGCGACGACTGTCCGAAATCGCCTGCCGGCAGGGCTGCCCGAGCGCCAGCCGGGTCTCGATGATCTGACGTTTCTGTAGTGCCTCCTGGGTCAGACGGTCGAGCGCCAAGGAAATTCCGTTCATCGTGTTGCCGAGAATCATGCCGAGCAGCGGTATGGCGTATTGTGGTGCATACCACGGGTGGCTACCGATCACCAGCACCAGGGCCAGCACGGTAACCGTGAAGGAGGAAACGAACATCGCCAGGCTTCCCAGGCCGAATCCCCACCAGCCAAGGAATCGGAGTTTCTGACGGACCATCACCTCGCGCCCGGCAACGCCGATCATCACCCCCGCCATCAGCGCCACCCAAGCCAAGTGGGCATTGTCGAACAGAACCTTGAGCACCAGTCCGATGAGCAGCAACTGAATCGTGCTGCGCGCCGCCGAGGACAGCAACTGCCCTTCGATGCCGAGTCGCATTCGGCGCGACAGCCCAGCGAGGGCAACGATCAGCAATGCGGCAAGAGCCAGGTCGACGGGCGCCAGGACGATCGCTTTCATGCCGACCCGCCCTCTTCCAGCCGGCCATCGCGCAGGATGAAGCGACGCTGTGCCACACGTCCAATCTGACCGGCGTCATGGCTGACCCATAGCACAGCCGCCTGCCGCTGGCGGCGATAGTCGTCGAGCAAGGCTTCGACGCGTCGCGTCGTATCCTGGTCGAGACTCGCGGTCGGTTCGTCGAGCAGCAAGGCCGCCGGACCGAGCATCAAGCTTCGCAAAAGGGCCAGCCGTTGCCGCTCGCCGGTCGAGCAACGGCCAACCTCCCAGTCCAGCGAAGCCACCGGCAGAGCGAGCTGTTCCAGCCAAACCGGGTCTAGCCCGTGTTCGAAATGGTCGCCTACGCGTTCCGACCACCACTGGCTCTCGGCCGCGACCAGCGCCACCGAACGCCGCCAGAGCGGGGGTGGCACGCTGGCGCAGGAGGTGCCGTCGAGCGACGCTTCGCCGCGGCAGGGATCAAGGTCGGCGATGGCGCGCAACAAAAGCGTCTTGCCGCTTCCGGAAGCCCCCTCGATACAGACGCATTCGCCACCCGCGACCGCAAGTTCGATCGGACCAACGTGCCGCGTGACGAACTGACGAAGACGCAAGGCAGCCAAGTCTCGGTGCTCCCGAAGCGATGGAAAAAAGGTCGAAGCGCCGGCGAACTTGCCGGGCAGATCGGCGCGAGCGACGATTGTAGGCGTAAACGTTGCCATCCGAACTCGAGTTCGGTATTAATGGGCTGAGCGGCAAATGCCGCGTACCGGATTTCGCCCGCTCCGCATTCCGCCTGATTGTGCGCCGACCAACCGTCACGGGAGAAGAAGATGAAGCTGCGCAAGATCCATCATGTCGCCTACCGCTGCCGCGACGCCAAACAGACCGTCGAGTGGTACGGCAAGTACCTCGGCATGGATTTCATCCTCGCCATCGCGGAGGACAAGGTGCCCTCGACGGGCGAACCGGACCCCTATATGCATGTCTTTCTCGACGCCGGCGACGGCAACGTCCTCGCCTTCTTCGAACTGCCGACCAAGCCGCCGATGGACCGCGACCGCAACACGCCGATCTGGACGCAGCACATCGCTTTCGAGGTCGGATCGCACGACGAACTCCTGGCCACCAAGGAGCGCCTGATGGCGGATGGCATCGAGGTGGTGGGCGTTACCAACCACACGATTTTCCAGTCGATCTATTTCTTCGACCCGAGCGGCCATCGCCTCGAACTGGCCTGGAACACCGCGACGCCGGAAATGATGCAGCGGCTGGACGCCGTCAAGTGGGAGATGTTGAACGAATGGGCGAGGACGCGCCGGGCACCGAAACACGCCGCCTGGATGCACGACGGCAGTCATGGCGCCTGAGCGGCGCCCGCGGGTCCGAGCGTGCGCCGCGCCGGGCGGCGCAGGGCTCTGCTGCCGTACCTCGGACAGCAGACGAGACAACGGAGGAATCGAGCGATGAAACTTGCCACCCTGAAATCGGGCGGCCGCGATGGCACGCTGGTCGTGGTCAGCCGTGACCTGACTCGCTGCCAGCCGGTTGCAGGCATCGCCCGCACGCTTCAGCAAGCCCTCGACGACTGGTCGGACTGCGCGCCGCAGCTAAGCGAGGTCTATGTCGGCCTGAACAACGGCGCCGCGCGGCACGCCCAGCCTTTCGCCGAGGAGCGCTGCCATTCGCCGCTGCCGCGGGCCTACCAATGGGCCGACGGATCAGCGTACATCAACCACGTGGAACTGGTGCGCCGGGCGCGTGGAGCCGAACTGCCGGCTTCTTTGCGCAGCGACCCGCTGATCTACCAGGGCGGATCCGATTCCTTCGTCGGTCCGCGCGACCCGATACGGGCGCTCTCCGAGGACTGGGGAATCGATCTCGAGGCGGAATTGGCGGTCATCACCGGCGACGTGCCGATGGGCGCCGGGGCAGACGAATGCGCGGCGGCCATCCGCCTGCTGATGCTGGCCAACGACGTGTCGCTGCGCCATCTGATCCCTGAGGAACTGGCCAAGGGTTTCGGCTTCTTCCAGTCGAAACCGGCCACCGCCTTCTCGCCCGTGGCCGTGACACCCGACGAACTGGGCGACGCCTGGCACGGCGGCAAGGTCCATCTGCCCTTGCTGGTGCATATCAACGGCCGGCTCTTCGGCCAGCCGAATGCCGGCCTCGACATGACATTCGACTTCACCCGACTGATCGCGCACGCCGCCCGGACACGCGAGCTGGAGGCCGGGTCGATCATCGGGTCGGGAACGGTCTCCAACCGGCAGATGGCGACGCATGGCTCGAGCATCGGCGACGGCGGCGTCGGCTATTGCTGCCTGGCCGAGTTGCGGATGTACGAAACCCTGGAAAAAGGCGCTCCGCAGACCGGCTTCCTGAAGTTCGGCGACCGTGTCCGGATCGAGATGCTCGACCGCGACGGTCGCAGCGTTTTCGGCGCCATCGAACAGGCCGTGGCGCCCTGGGCGGCGGCGCAGTGAAACGGGCACGCCGCGCCAGCACCCTGCGCCGGGAGGCCGCCCGGCGCCACACCCATCGACCAGCAAGGAACGGCCATGCTCAAGCTCTACAGCTACTTCCGCAGCTCTGCCGCCTACCGCGTGCGCCTCGGACTGCAACTCAAGGATCTGGCCTACGAAACCATGCCGGTGCATCTGCTGCGCCACGGCGGCGAACACCTGCAAGCCGGCTACCGCGCTATCAACCCGGGGGCCCTGTTGCCCTGCCTGCAGGATGGCGAGATCACAATCAGCCAGTCGCTGGCGATTCTCGACTACCTCGACGAAGCTTACCCCGGCAGAGCGCTGCTCCCGGCCGACCCAGCGGGGCGGGCGAGAGTCCGCGCGCTGGCGCTGATCGTCGCCTGCGATATCCATCCGATCAACAATCTACGCGTCCTCAAGTATCTCGGTAACACGCTGCGGGTGTCCGAGGAAGAAAAGGCGGCCTGGTACCGGCACTGGATCGAGGAAGGGTTTCGCGCCATCGAGACGCATTTGGCGCGCGACGAGCACACCGGCGACTTCTGCCACGGCGACCAGCCGACGCTCGCCGACTGCTGCCTGATCCCCCAGGTTTTCAACGCCGAACGCTTCTCGGTGGACTTGACTCCCTACCCGACGATCCGCCGCATCAATCGCCTTTGTGTCGAACTGGAAGCTTTTGCGGCGGCACACCCGGCACGCCAACCCGACAGCGAATAAACCAGCGCGGGGCAAGAAGACCAGCGGAAGCGCCTTCACGCTGGCATCGTGGCCGCTACGCCCAACGACGACGGGCATCGGAAGCGCGCCCGCGCCCCGGATGCCCATTGCAAGACCAAGCGTCGGGACTACAGGATCGGCGTATGCGTGCCGGCCGGCAGCGCCGAACCGCTGGGCTCGTAAACCACGTGCGGGCGACCGACGAGCAGCGGGTCGATCGGCCCGATGGCGTCGACGTCCTTGCCGACGTAGTTCAGCTTATGCAGCACGTAACGCATCGCGTTCAATCGAGCGCGTTTCTTGCAATCCGACTTGATCACCGTCCAGGGGGTTTCGGCCGTGTCGGTGTGGAAGAACATCGCCTCCTTGGCCTTGGTGTAGTCGTCCCACTTGTCGAGCGAGGCAAGGTCGATCGGCGACAGTTTCCACTGCTTGAGCGGATGCACTTCGCGCTCCTTGAAGCGACGCCGCTGCTCCTTGCGGCTGACCGAGAACCAGAACTTGATCAGGTGGATGCCGCTACGCACCAGGGTCCGCTCGACTTCGGGCGTCTGGCGCATGAACTCGGTATACTCGTCGTCCGTGCAAAAGCCCATGACGCGCTCGACGCCGGCCCGGTTGTACCACGAGCGGTCGCAGAACACGATCTCGCCGGCTGTTGGCAAATGCTTGACGTAGCGCTGAAAATACCACTGGCCACGCTCCAGTTCGCTCGGCTTCTCGAGCGCCACGACGCGTCCGCCGCGCGGGTTGAGGTGCTCGGTGAAGCGCTTGATGGCGCCGCCCTTGCCGGCGGCATCGCGCCCTTCGAAGATGATCACGACACGTTGCCCGGTCTCTTTGACCCAGTTCTGCAGCTTGAGAAGTTCGACCTGCAAGCGGTATTTCTGCTTCTCGTAGGCCCGGCGCGACATCAGGTTGCGGTAGGGGTAGGAATTCGTGTCGCGCCAGCTCGTCGCCAGTTCGTCGTCCGGGCTGCTCGCCGGTTTCGCCGCCGGCGCTTCTTCCTTGCCGAGCAGCGCCTTGCGCAAGGCCTGCGCATCGTCCGGCGACGAGCCGGTCATGATCGCTTCCAGCGTCTTGGCCAATGATGCCGTATCGCCCACCGAGACATGGGCGATGATGTCGCTCAGGGCCACCTTCTTCTGCTCGATGGCCGAACTGGCCGCTTCGGCAACGTCATACGCCTCCATGGCGGCCGGCGTACGCGCCGGAGCCACGTCGCCGGCCGACGCCCGGCGTGGCTGCGCCGCCCGCGTGGCCGCCGAAGCGGCGCGCGCCCTCGGCGCTCGCCCTGCCGGCTTGCCGACCGGTGTCTCGACGGCGTCGACGGGTGCAGTCCCGCCCGACGTGACGCTGTCGGAAGAAGGTGCGGGCGGCGGCGTTCTCTTGTCCATCTATCTCTCTCCAAGTGGATATGTTCTACAGATCTGTCGCCTGATCGACGATCGGCGGCATTTATCATGATAGCGCCGATAACTCAGAAAGTTCAATCGCTTGCCGGTCATCGAAGGGGTCTTTGGGAGATTTTTTTCGCGTTGCTCCGGCAGACGAGCAGAAAACCCCCCGGCGATCCGCCGGGTCGCCGGCCACACCCGTCACGCGCGCGGCGCTAGTCAAGCGGCGGCGCCAGAACGATGCGAAAGCCGATGTCGCCGTCGCGGTCGTCGGGCGCAAAATACTCGCGTTTGGCCGCCCGCAAATCACCCGGATAGTCGAGCCAGGAACCTCCGCGCATCGCTCGCGGCTGATCACCACCAATCTGCGTGTTGGCCGGCTGGTGATACTCGTTGAGACACCATTCCCACACGTTTCCAGCCAGATCAGCCACCAGCGATCCGTCCGGCGCCCCCGCGGGATACATGCCGACGGCCATCGTCCGGCCAACGCCGCTTTCGTGGCTGTTGGCGCGTGCTGGATTCCATTCTTCGGACCATGGGTACTTCCGCCTGGCGGCGCCGGACTGGGCAACCCATTGCCATTCCCATTCGGTCGGCAAGCGAATGACATCTGGCCCGTGCGACCCGAACTGCTCGTTGAGCCAGCGGCAAAAGGCGATCGCGTCGCTCCAGCAGACGTTGATCGCCGGGTAGTTCAGAAAACCCCAGCGCGCCTCGCCGGGCTGCTTCCTTTGCTTCAGTTTTCGCCACCAGCGCCGGTCACGATAGCCGTCTTCCGCATTGACGAAGGCATTGTACTGTTGCCAGGTGACCGGATATCGCGCGATACGCAACGCGTCGACCGCGAAAACCTGACTACCTTTGCCTTCGAGCTGAACTTCGCCGGCCGTCACGTCGACCCAGGCGATTTCGGGAAGACCGCTGGCCGCCAAACCGACGCCGCGCCGCGGATCCCCCATCTGATTGAGCCGCAAACCGATTTCCTCGCGTCGATGATGCGCCGTCTCGTCACCGCTCAGTTCGTCGAGCAGCGTCAGCGGCTCCGGCTGGAGAAAACGGCGCAAGCCTTTCTCCAAGCTGCTCTCGAGCACCCGCCAGGCGTCGATGCCGGAATCGTCGAAGTCCGGTTCGACGGGCGCCGACCGGTTGCCCAGATCGAGCAAGGCGAGCAGCACCGGCCTCTGCCTTTCCCAGCCCCAACGCAGCGCGTCGGCGCGCCGGGCCTGACCGCTGGCGGGCAACGCCTCGTCGTGCTCGACCGCCTGCAGCCAGTCCCTCGCCGCCTGTTTCGCCTGCCGGCGCAGCGCCAGACTGGCACGATAGCGGTCGCACCATTGACGCAGGCGTGGCCAATGGCTGAGCAACGTTTCGTGGGCAAGCTCGACGTGCCGGTCGTCGGGATCGGCCAGAAAGCCCTGGCTGCGCAAGGCATCGACCAACCGACCGAGCAGCGGATCGGCTCGCAGCGGCGCGATCTCGACGGTACGGCGGGTCGGCAGTTCGTCGACCACGGTCGCCAGCTCGGCGAACAGGCGAACACAAGCAAGCTCCAACTCGGGCTCACTGACGATCAATCGCTCGATGCTCGCTGCGGCGCTCTCGACGATGCTCTCCAGGCCACCCATCTGCTGGTAGGCTTCGAGCGTCAGGCCCCGCTCGGGGTCGCGCTGCTCGAACAGTTTCTCGAGACTGAGAGCAATCAGCGGCAACGCGCCGCTGCTGACGCTCGCCGCCATCACGAGTCGGGCCAGCAGTTCCTTCTGTACCGGCACGCCATACGCCTCAGCCGGACCGGTGATGATGGCGTGCAACTGCTCTCGCCCGGTGATCGGCTCGAGCACCATGAGAGACTCGCGGAAAAGCTCCTCCCCCAGCCACTCCATCAAGCGGGCCGTGAATTCGCTGCGCAGCGTCAGTACCAGATAGAGGCGATCGACCCTGAGCAGGGCATCGAGCAGGTCGCGAAAACGCCGCCCCGAGGCAGCCGGGGCGTGAGTGAAAAGCCCTTCGAACTGGTCGATCAGCAAGACCAGCCGCTCACCGGGCTGGTCGAAGAAGTGTTCGATGGCAGACGCCAGACGTTCTTCGGACGAATTGGGAGCGCCGATGTCGACGATGCCGTTGACTGCCCGCCGCAGTTCGTCGATGCGCTGTTGCTCGCGTTCACTCCGCGGCAACTCACGACACAGCGCTTCGGCGAGCTGCCGGCATGGATCGGCCTGCGGCTCGCAGCGCCGATAGGCGATGTCGCCGAGCATTTCGCGCAAGCGAGGGACGATGCCGGCGGCGACCAGTGACGACTTTCCGGTACCTGAGCGGCCAACGACGCTGAGCAGTCGAGTCCGTGCCAAGCGTTCGCTCGCACGCGCGACGTCCTCGTCACGCCCGAAGAAGAGGTGGTGCGCCTCCGGTTTGTACGCGGCAAGACCTGGGTAGGGATTGGGGTTGCCGGAAGTGTCCGCCGGTGCGCCCGCCCCAGCCGGCAACGAGAGGGCTTCCCGAACGTTGGCGCTGGCACGGCCTGACGGCGCAGTCATCGAACTCATTGGCGATCGAGCCTCCGGCAACATCCTGCGACGATGATAGCCCGAAAGATCGGCCGGTGAAAGAACACGGCGCGCAGACCGAAGGCTCTACCGAATGGCAACGCCTGCTCGGCCAGCGGCCGGTGGCAGGAGTTGCCAACGCGACGACATTGCTCGATCATGCCCCCGCTACGCAGCGCTTGGCTGGCGTGCCTATTTCCATCAGGAGGCAATGACCATGATCGATCTCTACACCGCGGCCACCCCGAATGGGCACAAAATCTCGATTGCCCTCGAGGAACTCGCGCTGCCCTATGCGGTACACGAGCTGAATCTGGCGGCCAGCGAGCAGAAGCAGCCCTGGTTTCTGGCGATCAACCCGAACGGGCGCATTCCGGCGATCGTCGATCGGGACGCAGACGACTTCGCCGTTTTCGAATCCGGCGCCATTCTGCTCTACCTCGCCGAGAAGACCGGCCAGCTTCTGCCGCCGGACCCCAAGGGTCGGTCGCGCGTCATCCAGTGGCTGATGTTTCAGATGGGCGGCATCGGCCCGATGATGGGCCAGGCCAACGTGTTTTTCCGCTATTTTCTAGAGAAGATCCAGCCCGCGATCGACCGCTATCAGGGCGAATGCAAGCGGCTGTTCCGGGTGCTCGACGGCCATCTCAAGGAACACGAGTATCTGGCCGATGACTACTCGATTGCCGATATCGCCAACTGGGCCTGGGTGCGCACGCATCGCTGGTCGGGCATCGAGATCGACGACTTGCCGCAGCTCGCCCGCTGGTGCCGCCAGATTCGTTCGCGTCCGGCCGTACAAAGAGGGATCAGCACGCCGCCGTCGGCTCTCGATCGCGACGCCGACGGCGAGCAAGCGCTAAAATTCGCCGCCGAGGCACGCCGCATGGTCGAAACCGGTCAATCACGCGACGCCGGCGTCTGAAGCGACACTTTCCGATTCACAAAGCAGGTCTGCCAGCCGCGAGGACACCATGAAGCTTTTCGTCTCACCCAGAGCACCCAACCCACGCCGTGTACTGATGTTCATTGCCGAGAAAGGCTTGTCCGGCATCACGCACGAAGTCGTCGACCTGACCACTGGCGAGCACCGGAGCGACAAATTTCGCGCCAAGAGCCCGTTGGCCAAGGTTCCGGTTCTCGAACTCGACGACGGCCGCTGTCTTGGCGAAACGCGTGCCATCTGCACCTATCTTGAGGGTCTGGCACCGGACCCCAACCTGATGGGGCGCGACTACGAAGAGCGGGCATTCATCGAGATGGCGGATCGTCGCGTCGAACTTTATCTGTTTGGCGGTATCGCCAACTGGATCCGTCACTGCCACCCCGGACTGGCACCGCTCGAGCAGCCGCAGTTTCCCGATTTCGGTCGCTCGCAGGGCGAGAAGCTGCGCGCGGTGGCGCACTGGCTTGATCGCGAACTCGCCACGCAGCCGTACCTTGCCGGACAGCGCTTCACGATTGCCGACATCACCGCCTTTTGCGCGCTGGAGTTCGCGCGCGGGCTGATGAAGTTCCGCCCGGGCGAGGAAGGCATGCCGCACTTGCAAGCTTACCGGGAGCGCATCGCCGAACGCCGCAGCGCCGCCGCCTAGGGCCGGCGCGACGAGAAACCGGACTCGCCGGCCGACGCGCTCAGCACCATCGCGTCGCTCTGGTCGGGCCAATCCACTCCGATGTCGCCGGACTGGGCGACGAGCGGCTGCTCTGGCGCTGGCCTGCCGGCCGCCTCCCGACTCCCGTCTTCGGTCGCGCCGAGATCGAGCCACTGGCCAATCGCCTCGCCCAATCGCTGCCTGCGCAAGGACAAGGACGCGTCGAGCTGGCGTCGAGCTGGCGTCGGGCGGCCACCCGGTCGCCGACGGCGAGCGCGCGCATGGCCTGTGCGAAGAGCTCGGCCGCTTGCACCAGTGCTTGCCGGGTGAGCTTCCCTCGGTTTTTCGTCTTCCAAAGGGTGGGGTTCATGCTACCTGTTTTTCAACGCGGGTGGCCTTCATGGCGGCATGGCTGGCATGACGTACGCCATGTACCCGCTCCTTCTTGAAGCGGTTGAATCCGCTCTCGGTGAACGCGTTATCCCAGCAATTGCCCTGGTGGCTCATCGAACAGACCATGCCGTACGCCTTGAGCTCGTCCTGAAACGCAGGGCTGGCGTACTGGCTACCGCGGTCGGAGTGAGGCATCAGACCCGGGAAAGGCCGGCGGCGGAAGCACGCCATGGTCAGGGCGTCAGTCACGATGCCTGCCGTCAGGCGGGGTTTGAGTGACCAGCCCACGACTTCCCGGTTGAGCAAATCCAGCACGATAGCCAGGTACAGCCAGCCTTCATCCGTCCATAAATACGTGATGTCCGAGGTCCAGAGCTGATGGGGTGCGGTGGTTGTGAACTGGCGAGCCCACAGGTTGTCTGCCACCGGCAGGGCATGGCGCGAATCCGTCGTCACCTTGTCGCGGCGCTTGTGACGGGCGTGAATCCCGTTCTCGCGCCTCAACCTCTCTCCCCGCTCCTTGCTCGCCGGGAAACCACGCCTTCGCCGTTCGCGCACCAG
>NZ_JAPUVI010000084.1 GCF_029255285.1 Accumulibacter sp. | reverse complement strand
CTCCTGCAGCGGTGCCACGCCCGCCGCCTCGTCGATCAGCGCCAGCAGCGCCTGCCGACCACTGCCGGCCATCGCGGCGATCTGGCCTTGCGAGAACAGGCGCAGCGGGAAACGTGCGCCAAGATTGTGCTGGCTGGTCGACGTCTGCCAGGCGCCCCGGCCATCCGCCTCCTGCGCCTCGACACCGCCGCCTTGCCGCCACACCAGTCGGCTGTCGCCCCCGTCGTGTCGCCATTCGATCCGAATCTCGGTATTCTCGCGCAGCGCGCCCTCGCCGTCGCGTCCCTTGGCGACCTTGCAGAAGTCGGCGAAGCGCCTGCGGGGTTCGGCATCGTCAGCCAGCCGGTGCAGTTCGTCGGCACGCGCCGTGGCCAGGCGCAGCGCGTGCACCACGGTGGACTTGCCGGTGCCGCGTCCGCCAACAATGGCGTTGAAGAACGGCGAGAGATCCAACCGGGCCGGCTGGCCGTTGCCCATGTAGTGAGCCTGGTCAATCTCGATCGCACGGATCAGGTGCGCCGGCACGCGGAAGGGGTCGAACGCGCCTTCGTCGCTGCGCCGGACCGATACGCCGTTGCCGTCCAGGAGCGCCAGCCGCAGGCCCTCCAACGTGGGAGCCGCCATCTTCACCCAGGTGAATGTGCTGCCCGGCACCTTGCTGCCCTGGAAGCTGTGGCAGTCGCTACCAAGCACGGCGGCCAGACTTGAGCGATGCCTTTCCGCACACTGCGGCCACGGCTGCCTCGGATCGCACCACTCGACGGCCAGCAGTCCTTCGACCTCCAGCGCTTGCCGCAGGGTGTGGGCATCCAGCGCCGGACCGGTGGAATCCGGCCGGCACTGCAGCAGGCCCTTGGCCCCATCGGCATGGGCCGGCACCGGGATGCCGCCCGCGTCGATGATGGCGAGAATCACCTCGGCCACACCCTTGCTCGTCACCCCGTCGCTATCGCCTTTGCTGCCCTGGTAGCCGACGGCGCCCAGCAGCGTGTCGATGTCTGCGGTGGTGCGGCCGGGGTCGAAGATCGCCAGCACGTGCACGCCAGCGTTGGCCGAGATCTCCAACCCAGGGAAGATCGTCAGTTCGCGGAAGCCCTGCGGCCGCGCGGATTCCATCCGGCCATAGGCGGCTTTCAGCGCATCGATCCATGTGCCACTGTTATGGTCGGTCACCGCCACGCAGTCGATTCCGCAGGCCATGTAGCCAAGCAGCCAGTTCTCGGGCGAAAGATCGGCGCGGTTCTTCGCCCAGTAGGTGTCGGCGGATGCCGGCGTGTGCGTGTGAAAATCGAACTTCCACCAGCGCGACCCCGGATAGTTCCATGATGTCATCGGATCACCCTCCCAACGCCAGTGCCTGCTGCGGTGTGCTGCCGACCGAGCGCAGGTAGTTCTGCAAGCGCTCCAGGAGCGAGCACTCTTCCGTGCAGCCCTCGGCGCGGCTCTTCTCGATCAAGGCCTGGATCAACTGGATGAACACCTGGCTGCGACGCAACGCGCGGCTGTCCAGAAACGCGTTGACCGTGACGACGTCGCCGGCCACCCAGAGCTGCATCAGCTTGTGCACCTGGTCGATGAGCGGAATCGCCCGGCCGCTGGCCGTTTCCATCCCGAGCGAGCGGTGCTTGCGAGCGCGCCAGTCCCGGAGCCTGTACTTGCCGCCGCCGCCCGAAGACGGCGATTCGTCGGCATCGCCGTCCTCTTCGTTTCCGGCATCTTCTTCGTCTTCTGCCGCTGTCGAGCTGCCGCTGCGCGCGAGCAATTCGTACTGGTCAGTGAGCTCGCGCTCGGACAGGCCACAAGACACCGCGTAGAGGATGCACGGACCGGCCGGTGCCTCTTTCAGGCCGAAGTCGTTGCGGTGCAACAGGTAGTAGGTCGTCACATCGTCCAGCGGATGGTCTCCGGAAGTGGGTTCGCCCTGACCATGCGACAGCACGCGGCCGACGACGAAGTCGACCACGATGCGCCGCACGTGGCCGAGGAAGTCGGTGACCGACATCAGAGCACCCGCCTCGGATACCTTCTTTACGGCCGGATACCGGCTGTACGACTCCAGCGCCGGACCGGTGGCGGCCCAGATGAAGTCCGGCCCGCGAATGCCGGCGTCCCAGAAGTCGCGCAGCCTGGTCGTGATGCTGGCCTCCATTTCCTTGAGTACCTGCGTGTCCCAGCCGGCTCGGGCGAGCGGGTCGCGCTTCTTGCAGACCAGCCAGACGGAGGACGAGAGCGCGGCCGAGGCTAGCGAGCGCGTGCGGGCCTCACGTTCTGTCTGGATGGGCCACGATCCATCGACCACGAATCCGGCGCGGATAATGGCCGACACCAAAGTTTCCCACGCATCGGGGTGTTTGTGGGCGAACACGATGACGAGCCGTCCTTCCGGTCGCAACGCGCCATGGCAAGTCTTGAACGCCGCTGCCATACCGGCTTCGTAGTTGCGCTTCGAGGCTTGCTTGTCGCCGCCGAAACGCGATGCGTCGTCGATCAGCTCGCCATCGTTGGCGGCATGGTCCCACTTCGGCGCAAGCGGCTCGGCGAAGGCTTCGTCTAGTTGTGGCGAAAGCCCATTCAGCGTGCGCCGCAACCAGACGTGAAAGAAATCCATCAGGTCGGAGTACGGAATCGCGTCATAGTAGGGTGGGTCGGTGACGACAACATCGAACTCGCCCGCCACCGGCCTTGCTGCCGAATTCAGGGCTATCGTGGGCACTGGCGCATCCAGCGCGAACCGGCCCGCATGCTCGACGTATTGCGCCAGCCATTCGATTCCGCCTGGGTAGCCACCGGAGGCATCCGCAAGCACGGAGGTTTCCGCGAAGTCCCAGTTCATCGGCAGCGCAAAGCGCACGAAAGTGTTGCGGATCTGGTCGTAACCAACCGTCCACGAGCACAAGGCGCTGCCGCGGTCGGCGATCCGATCGAGCACCGTGGATACGAGAGCACTGATGGCCTCAACCTGCGCCACTGGCAAACCCTCTTCCAGGAGCCGCGCCGGCAATCGGCGCGTCGCACGCAACAAGCCGCTGAGGCCCAGCAGTTGCCGGGGCGTAAACAGCTTCTGCCACTGGTCGAGCCCGTAACCATCAACTGAGAATGCCCTTGCTGCCCCGGCGCCACCCTTGGGCGTTGGTTCCACGGGCAAGCCGAACGGTACCTCAGCAAACGCCCGCTCCAATTCACCTTCTGCCGCACGCGCCATATCGATCTCGTGCGCGGTCGGTAGCCGATACTCTTTCCCCTTTGGCCCATTCATGACTACCGCCGTCATTACGCTACCCAGTCGGCCGGCGCGTCCCTCCAACCGAAGGTCTTCCATCGTCATGATGGTACCGCAGCATGGGCAGGTGACTCCCGATCGACTCATCGTTCCTTGCCCGAGTTTCTTGTCGTACTCGCGGCGCTGCGCGGCGTTGCCGCCCTGGACCTTGGCGCTGACGTCAATCCCGAACTCCACCCCACTCCGGTCTGCGCGCAACCGGATCGTGAGCACGGCGCGCTTGTCGTCCTTCTTGGCAAGCCATCGGGTCTTGAGCAGCGGCAGTTCTGCCCGGCAAGCCTTGCAGCGGACCGTACGCGCCCAGAGATACGCGACGGTCGGTTTGCTGATCCAGCGCGGCTTGGCCGGATTGTCCATGTGGTCGGCGTCGAAACCTGTATTGAGCAGATCGATTTGAGGCTCGCCGGCATCGTTCAGGGGTACGAGCTTGAGCGGCTCGTCCACATCCAGCGGTACCCGTGCGTAGGGCTTCAGCGTGCAGTACTCTGCGTAGCATGGATAGAAGCGCGCTAGACTCCGACGAGCCTGCTTCAGCACCCAGCGACCCCAGGCTCGCACATGCCAGGCGAGGTCGGCATTCAGCAGCGCAGGATCAAGTTTCGGGTGATCGAGCAGGCTCAAGGTTTCGCCGCGATCGATTGACGCAAGGGTGTGGGCTGCGGGGCGTAGCGCCGGTGCGGCGGCCAGCTCGCGCAGGTGCCGCCTGATCTCGGCCGGCGTCAGTCCCCTGGCCTTGAAGTAGTCAGCCATGAATGCCGCATCCTGCAGGGCAAACGGTGGCAACGAGCGGGTTTGCCCTGCGAGCTTCTGCGGATATTCCAACGTGCACTTCAAGATGAACCACGCGACCGGGTTGATATCGACCGCCGTCACATCGCAGCCAAGACGCATGGCCTCCAGCGGGATCGCGCCACCGCCGGCGAAGGGGTCCAGCACGCGTGGCGCACGCCCACCGTAAGTCTTGCGAATCTCCTCACGAAACCAGGCCATGTCGGGGCCGGTTTCGCGCCCCCAATGCAGGACGCCGCCGGTCGTCTCCAGCGATTCGATCTCCTCGACCCGGCCGTTCGGCATCTTCTTGTTCTTGAGCGTCTTGTTGAGTGTGCCGCCCAGCCGCTTGAGAAGTTCGTCGCGCTTCTCCTTGTCGCCTGGATCGGGCAGCAGGGTCGCAATCAATGCCGCACGGCAAGCCGCCAGGGGCCGACGCGCCGGCCAGATGTGCAGCGTGGAGATGTGCCCATGACGCACGTTCTTCTCGTGCACCGAGTCGATCGAGGTCTGCTTGAGGGGGAAGGCCACCTCGATAAGACGCTTGTCGTTGTGAGGCATGAGGATGCTTTCTGTTTGGTTTAGCGCCATGTGGCTGGGCGCTGCAGCATGAAGCCGTTTGGCTTGACGATGGAATCGGGAAGCTGGTTGGCGCGTAGCTTGTCTTCGCCGATGCTTAGGTAGCCGCTAGCGCAACGCTTGAGTTCGCTCGAATACCGCCGCGGCGGGAACGCGACGATGACTCGCTTGGCGGGGAAGCGCTGGCGCACGCGATGGATCGGGGTGGTCAGGTCGCTGTCGCCCGAGATGACCAGCGCGACATCGAAGGCATCGTCGAGTGCGTCGAGGAGCAACTGGATGGCGATGTTCACGTCGGTCATCTTCTCTTGTACCGCTTGAACCCGGAATGCTTCAGTCCGAAGTACAGGTTGAACCCGTCCACGTAGGCAACTACGCGCTCCATTCACGCCTCCCAGGATTGTCGTGACGAGCGCTTGACGAAGGCCCAATCCG
>NZ_JAPUVI010000083.1 GCF_029255285.1 Accumulibacter sp. | reverse complement strand
TCGGATTACCGGCTGACCCGACGGCAATTGACGACTTCATCTCTGCACACCGCCCCCTCGGCAGCGGCGTTGCACTTTACCGCGCTCCGTTCTGGACGGCTACCCAGAGGGCTTTCCTCAAGGAGGAGATAATAGAGGACGCGGACTGGGCTGGCGTTATCGACGAGCTCAACGCTCGCCTGTCCTAGCAGGTAAAGTGTCGTCGGAAATCGCGAATCGCCTGTGGATAACAGCGGCAGTTCCTGCCTGACTGGCCGACGGACAGCGCGCTCGTTGCCGGCCACCACTCCACATGGATCACGATGCTGCAGATCAGTCCAGTTAGGTCTCCTCCCCAACCGCACCCATCCGCTCCCGCTGCTCCTCCCACAACACCGGCGGACTGATCGCAAGCTCATGCACCGTCACGTGCTGAGGCAAGGTCTCGTCCAGGATCGCCGCCACGATGTCCGGCGCGAGCGTGGTCAGGTTGAGCATCCGGCACATATAGCTGTTGTCGATCTTCTCGCGGGCAGTGAGTTCGGTGATGGATTTGGCTTCGCCCGATTCGAGCATCGCCAGCCGGCGGTGGCCGCGGGCCAGCGCCAGTTGCATCGGCGTTGCCGTGACATCCCAAGGCCTCGGGTTGGCGGTCTCACCATTTGGCAGAGTGACCAGTTTCCTCCCACTGCGGCGCTTGATCTGAATCGGCACCGACAGGGTCAGCTTGCCGTCGCTGGCGGCGACCACATCCGGTGCTCCGGTCCTGCGGATCCGAACACCGTTCATGCCAAAGCCTCCTGCCGCCGTTTGGCGGACTCCGGGCGCAGATCCAGCACTACCCGTTCGATGCCGTTGGCGCGCAGGCGCACTCCCAGATCGGTGGGCGAAACGATTACCTTCTCGACCAGGAGTCTGACGATGCGGGGCTGCTGGCGTCACCAAAAACCTGGACCGCACGTTCTCTCAGTTGCCGCTTCCAGTCCGTGATCTGATTCGGGTGAAGCTGTTGCGCTAGGTCCGCTAGCGTGTCGTCGCTCTTCAGCGCTCATTGCGCGCCACTTGCGCTTTGAATGCCGGTGTAAGGTTCCGCCTCGTCCTTGTTTCCATGCTCTTGCTTCTGGTGTGGGTGGCTACATACGCAGCTGTTCGTGGGAGTAAGGCTACCATTTATCCTCGTGTCCGAATTTCCGACCCCCCTCTGGGGATTGCGAGGAGGCAGTTGTGCAATGACCTTGGAGTGTTATTCCTTGACCGGGCAAGACAAAAAACAGAGAAAAGAGATGAATTCGGGTGGCCGGCAGCGCGAAATCGGTGCCTTCCGGCGATCATCGAACTTCGCACCGCCCGCGAAACCCCGCCACGACTAGTCTTTCGCGGGCATGAAAAAGCCCGGAACATGTCCGGGCTTTAGGAAATGGTGGTGGAGACAGGCGGGATCGAACCGCCGACCTTCTGATTGCGAATCTGAACGTGTGCGCGTTTTTCGACGTTGAACGGGATGCACGGCAGGTAAAAAAGCACAAAGAAAACAAGCTACTAGGCTAAATTGACGTTGCACAGCGTTGAAGGGAGTTGCTATAATTTGCTTACTATTTGCTTACTGGACTTCCCGGTAAGCACTTCGGGAGGCGGACGATGAGCACGAACAAGGTGAGTTTCACGGCTGGCAGAGTGTCGCAATTCACCTGCGAGGCCGGCAAGCCGGCATCCTTCCTGTGGGACAGAGTGACAAGCGGGCTTGGCCTGAAGGCGTCCGCAGGAGGCGCCAAGAACTACGTTTTGCAAAGCCGCCTTGCGTCTGGCGCGTCTGTCCGCCTGACCATCGGCAGTGCGACGGTGTGGTCGCTGTCCCAGGCACGCGACGAGGCCCGCCGACTGCAAACGATGATTGACCAGGGGATAGACCCGCGGCAGGAGAAGCGCGACCGCGTAGCCGAAGCCGCCGCGAAGGTCGCCGAGGCCGAAGCTGCACGAGTTGAGGCCGCACGCGTCGCCATGCCAGCAATCGAAGCGTGGCGGATGTACGTCGAAGCGCGCCGCCCGAAGTGGAGCGACCGACACCTGCTAGAGCATGAGCGCGTCGTAGCAGAGGGTGGTGAATTGCGGACCCAAGGGCGCCGCCCCGGCGAGAGCGACAAGACCCTTCCCGGCATCCTGCGGCCGCTGCTGAGCCTTCCTCTGGAACAGATCGATGCCGACCGTGTTCGCCTTTGGCTGAAAGACGAGGCCACGCACCGCCCGACCTACGCCCGCTTGGCGTCCGCCTTGCTGCGCGCCTTCCTCAACTGGTGCGCCGACCGCCCCGAGTACCGCGACCAGTTGCGCGCCGACGCCTGTATCACGCGCGTGGCCCGCGACGAACTGCCGAAGAAATCCGCCAAGGACGACTGCCTACAGCGGGAGCAACTGCCGGCGTGGTTCGCTTCTGTGCGCCAGATCGGGAATCCGGTCATTGCCGCCTATCTGCAAGGGCTGTTGCTAACGGGCGCACGCCGGGAAGAACTGGCCGGGCTAGCCTGGGAGGATGTCGACTTTCAGTGGAAGTCGCTGACCATTCGCGACAAGGTGGAAGGCGAGCGCACCATCCCGCTGACGCCCTACGTTGCTTCCTTGCTGTCCGCCCTGCCGCGCCGCAATGAGTGGGTATTCAGCAGCGTCACGGCGGCATCTGGAAGGCTTCAGGAGCCGCGCATCATGCACAACAAGGTGCTGGCCGCCGCCGGCCTGCCAGCGATCACGATTCATGGACTGCGTCGCTCGTTCGGCACGCTGGCGGAGTGGGTAGAATGCCCGGCTGGAGTCTCTGCGCAGATCATGGGACACAAGCCATCGGCGACAGCAGAGAAGCATTACCGGGTTCGCCCGCTCGATCTGCTGCGCCAGTGGCACACCAAGATTGAAGGCTGGATTCTGGCCGAAGCTGGTATCGAGCAACCCGCAGAGAGCGCGAAACCGGGCCTACGTGTCATCGGTTAAACTGAGTTTCTGCCGCGCCTAGATCGGCCAATCGAAAACCGGAATCCTTCACCGGCTGGCGCGGCACCCCATTGAAGGCAGCATTTGAAGGAATGCGTAGCATGAGTAAACCAGATTGGGAGTTTTGGCGGCATGTGCCAGAGTTAGAGCTGTGGCAGGCCGTTTGCCTATCGCAAGATGCCGAGCCTGATGAGCATGACCAAGAAGATGTCGCTTGCGAGGATTTCTTCAGAGGAAACGAAACAGCGTCGCGCCGGTTACGGTTGCTTGCAGCAAACCTCGTGCCAAGGGGCAAATTTTCCCGTTTCATCATCGACTACGAAGACCCTCACAAGAGCAAGGTTCGCCTGTCGGAATTCTCCACATGGGCCGTTTCGGTAGTGGAGTGGGAAGGCTTGCCGCCGGAGCTTCTCGCGCTGGCCCGTGCTTTGCCGAACGCGGAGAATACGGCCGCGCAGCCGGCTTTGGTTGAAGCGCGAGAGCAGCCCGACGCCGCCCATTCTGGAGCGCCTGATGATGATGGCGAACGAGCCGACGCCCTGACGCCCACCGACGACGACCATGCAGCCTTTGCCGAGCTATTTGACCCGGTAAAAGTGACGACACTTGAGGCGTTGTTTCCTGATAGCGGGCAGTGGGGAAAATACGCCGAGCGCGCCGCCCGTAACGGACTTTCGGCCGCGAGGACTGGCCGTGGCGTGTTCAACCCATACCGCGCCGCCGTCTGGTGGATTAGCTCGCAAGGGCCGCACGGATGGAAATGGGACCGCTGCTTGCGAGTGCTGGCAAAAAATCTGCCGGCCCGTTCGCGGGACTCGATGCACCTGCTGACTGGCGAATTCGACTGAACCGCCATTTTTCCGCCACGGGTTGAGGCGGAATGGGCGAGTTTCCGCCACTTTTCCGCCTGATTTTCGCCTGATTTTCGCCTGATTTTCGCCTGATTTTCGCCATGCCATCCGGCTGAATATCGTTGCGCCTGTCATTCTCGAACAGGAACAACGACATGCACATCTCCCAATCCCCCCGAGGCGATAATGTCCGGTTTTTCTCTACCGGAGAATCGGCGCAGATTCTCGGGATTCAAGCGCAAAGCCTGCGCGCGGCATACTGCCGGACTGGCGCGTATTTTGGAGTGATTCCGCTCAAGGCTCCAAACCGGTTTTTACGGTGGCCGGCTGACGGGATTTTGCGCCTGATTGCCGGCGAGGCCGACAAATGAACACCGCCGATCAAACTGCAATCGAGATCGCCCGCGACAAGGCTGATTATACCGCAGCCGCCGATTCTCTCACCGATTCGATCAAGAGGCGCCTGCAGACCGGCGAAATAATCGGAGCACTCGATTTCCCGGAGTGCGACCGGCCATTATTCTGGTCCGCTATCGCCCGAATCCGCGACGACCTGCCTTGCGTTCGTCCGACCTGGCGCACGATTGCCGAGCGGCACGTCGACGGCGTCCGCGTTCGGCAACAGTTGTTCCGGCTTTGCTCGCGCCAGAAAGGATTCGTTGACCCAATGCTGGCCGGGCTGATCGGTGGTCCGCTGTGAGCCGACCGAGCGAATGGGAGCGCGCGCACCACATCGCTCGAGACATCCCGGGTTTCTCAGGCCGTGCGAAGCGTCTGGCGATTTCGCTGCTGTTGGCGACGCTTCGTGACCTGCTGCGGGGAGCAGCGACATGATGCGCTACGACTTCACGGAAACCGAGCGCGCCAAGGGTGCACTCTGGAGCTTGGACCCCGGCGCCGACCGCGAAACCTGGGTGCGGGTTGCGATGGCCGCGAAGGCTGCCGGGCTGGACTTCAACGCCTTCCACGAGTGGAGCGCAGAAGCCGGCAACTACCGAAACGAGGCCGATTGCCGATCTGTCTGGCAGAGCATCAAACGTGGCGGAATCGGCGCTGCGACGCTGTTTCACGAAGCACGCGCCGCCGGCTGGACCGACGACGGAGAAACGCCCACCAAGCGCCCGCAATCGCGCCAGGAGAGGCCGCAGCAACCCGAGGCAGGCAAACCCCCGCCGCATGACCCGCGCGCCTTGTGGGACGCCTGTGAGCACGCGACAGCCGCGCATCCTTACATCATCAAAAAGCTTGGTTTGCCGGATGGCATGCGCGTCTATCACGGTCCGCTGACGATTGCAAGCACTGCTTGTGATGGCGCTCTGGTGCTGCCCTGCCGGAAGCTGAACGGCGAGTTATCGAGCGTTCAGTTCATTACCCAAAACGGGCAAAAGTTGTTCTTACCGCGGTGCAATCTGCAGCATGACGGATGCGTGATTATCGGTGGTCCGCTCAAGCCCGAGGACATCGCCTACATCGCGGAGGGCATCGGCTAGGCGTGGAGCGCGCATCAGGCGACGCGCCGGCCCGCGGTGGTGGCTTTCGGAGTCGGACGCCTGGCAGGAGTCGCGCGAGCACTGCGCGAGCGATACCCTGCCGCCCGTCTGGTGCTGGTGGCCGACGCCGGCAAGGCGGAGCAGTGCGCATCAATCGCCAAGGATGTGCGCGGCGCCTGGGCGGAAATGCCCGCGGGCAGCCCGAGTAACTTCGACCTGAACGATTTGCACGTCGGGCAAGGTCTCGGCGCGGTGCGTGCGCTGCTGGCGCGCTCCAAGGAGTACGCGCCGCGCTTCGAACTGCTGACGCCTGCGGACCTGGCCAAGCGCCCGCCGGCAAGGTGGCAAGTGCGCGGCGTGTTGCCGCTCGAAGGCATCGCCGCGCTTTATGGCCCTTCCGGTTCGGGAAAGTCATTCTTGGCGCTCGATCTGTTGGCCGCCGTGGCGAGCGGTGCGGAGTGGTTCGGCTGCCGTACGAAGTCCGCACCAGTGCTGTACGTTGCGCTCGAAGGCGAGGCAGGAATTGCACAGCGGATTCAGGCGTACCAAGCGAAGCACGGCCCGGTAGACGGTGGCTTTCACTTCCTGCTGCAACCTCTCGACATCCGCAACGCGACCGACCGCGCCGACCTTGTGCAAGTGGTCCGCGCTACCGGCTGGAGTGGCGGCGTGCTTTGTGTGGATACGCTCAATCGGGCGGCGCCAGGGATGGACGAGAACGACTCGCAGGACATGGGTCGAGCCGTCAGCGCAGCGAAGGCGTTACAGGCCGAACTGGGCGGAGTGGTGCTCTTGATTCATCACGCTGGCAAGGACGCGACCAAAGGTCTGCGCGGGCACTCGTCGTTACATGCCGCTCTTGACGCCGTGATCGAAGTCACCCGCGATGGCGACCGCCGCGAATGGAAAATCTCCAAAGCCAAAGACGGCGAAGACGGACAGGCGCACCCGTTCCGACTTGACGCGGTGACCATCGGCGAGGACGAGGACGACGGCGAGCCGATCACGAGCTGCATCGTGGTGCCAGAGCAGAACGCGGACGATGCCGTGCGCCGGGCATTACCTCCGAAGTCAGGCAACCAGCGAATCATCTGGGACGCGCTGCCGGACGTGCTCAAGGCATCGTCAGCCTATGGGCGGGCAGGGGCTCCGCCAACCCGACCTTGCGTGCGGATCGAGGAAGCCATCGAGAAAACCCGAGGCCGGCTTGTGTGTGACCCGAAACGTCAGACGGAGCGCACGCAGACGGCAATCACCGGGCTGGTGAATCGAGGGCTGCTTGAGCATCGAGAGGGTTGGCTATGGCTTGCCTGATTTTCCCGTTCCCGCAATCCCCACCCCCTTATAGGGGGCGCGGGAATCGCGGGAAAGTCCGCGGCTCCCGAAACGGGACAAAACGGGAATCGCGGGAAAGGAGAGGCTCGACCTTCTCTGGTGCGAAAAGGGGTAGATCGTGAGCAGCGCCATGAAGCGCTCTGAGCAGGATTCGCTGTTCGATGACGATCTGCCGGAGTCGCCGCCGGCCCCGCGGCGCAACGACCGCCCCGAGGCTGGCGCGCTCGCCGAAGTGCTCCAAGCGCTACGGCATCACCCGGCGGTGGCCTGGGTTCGTCGCCAGAATTCCGGAGTCGCGCGCATGGGTGGCCGGTTCGTGCGGTTCGGCTGGCCGGGATGTTCGGACCTTCTCGGGCAACTGAGGGATGGCCGGCTACAGGCAGAGCAAGCCGAATTTCTGTCTCTAGTGCGCCGGTTTGGTGGCGTGGCCTTCCTGGCGCGTGACTGCCGCGACGTGTTGCGCGAGTTGTCCGCCGACCAGGCCATAAAATAGGGCTCGAATAGGGCGTCCGGACCCGCTGGCGCCGTTTTTAAAAGGTCGGAAAACAGCGGCGCCTGTCCGAAAGTTACGGACGGATACGGACCGGTCAGCGTTTTAAAAACGGCGGGAAACCTGCACCGCACAATCCCGAGAGCAACCACAAGCAGGAAACCTGCCACGCTATGCTATGCCTGCCGTTGCGAGGGTATCAGTCCAACATGGCGCGAAAAGTGCGAACGCTGCGGTGCGCAATGCCCCCGGCAAGGCTTCCTGGCGACGCGTAGGGGGCGATTCTGTGGCGCGGTGGGGGATGGTATTGGCGAGTGGCTGATCGTTCGTTCTGGGGCGATTGTGCCCACCTGCCGGCACCAGAGAGCGGTCGCGCGAACGCGACGACGAAAGCTAGGTGCTAGGATATGGAAAACATAGGGGGCCAGCATGGACAACACCGCAGTTGAGTCTCTTGCGCAGAGCTACGAGGCTAATCTGGCAGCTGGCAGGGCGTTCATTCGAGACTTCTGGCCAGTGTTCCGCATAGGCACCAAGGAGTGGCTAATTCAGTCGAGCCACTACGATGACAGCGGACACCGACGAGACCTCGATTATGGCGAGGGATCGGAGGAAGTTGAGAGGCTGGCGTACCAACTGGGCTGTCTTCGGCGGTGTGTTCTCGTTGTGCTGCCGGGGAGAGGAGTCGCCCACGGTTCGCCGATTGCCGGTGAAGCTGCGGCCGATGAGGTGCTAGCTTCTGCCGCAGCAATGCTTTGCGGCCCGTGTAGTCACGAACCGGAATTCTTGAGGCTAGGCTTGCAGGCTGTGAGGCAACACCAGATGGCTAACCTACTCTGTCGATTGCCGTCCTTAAGTGGCTTTGGTATCCCGCCCGTATGGGCTGCTCTGCGCGCGCTTCTGTTCTTCCTGTCTGCCTTCTTGACACCCATTCTTGTTCTTACGCTGCCAGCGCTGTTGGGATATGCCATCACATCGGGGGCCAAAGGCGACATGGCTGGCGCTATAGCGTCTTGCTACGCAATAGGCTTTATCCTCTTGTTGACCGCCATCATGAGGAATCTCGGCAAGGAAAAAGAACTGACGCCGGATGAAGTGGCCTATGGTGGATGGGAGGCGCTGGGGAACCCT
>NZ_JAPUVI010000082.1 GCF_029255285.1 Accumulibacter sp. | reverse complement strand
CGGGCGCGGGCTTCCGGCGCTTCGCCCTTCGGCGCGATGCAGTAGATGATGGCTTCGGTCTTGTCGACGGCGAGCGGACGAAGCACGCGGATCTGCGAGCTGAACTGGTCCATCAGATAGACGTTCGGGTACAGGCACAGGTTGCGGGACTTGCTCAGCATCCAGTCGGCCCGGGCTTCGCCGAACTTCTCGATCCATTCGTCGCGCTTGGCCCACAGGGGACGGTCTTCCGGGTTGGCCCAGTTGGTCCACAGCAGCATGTGGCCGTTCTTGAACGAGTAGGAGCCGCCGCCCTTGCGCGCCCAGCCGCCGGCGCTCATGGCCTTGATGGTGTCAACCTTGCCGTCGGTCGTGCGGCGGCCCTGGGTGGCGGCGTAGTTCCAGTGCACTGCGGTGACGTGGTAGCCGTCGGCGCCGTTTTCGGCCTGGAGCTTCCAGTTGGCGTCGAAGGTGTAGGCGCCGGAGCCACGCAGCACTTCGATGCCTTCGGGCGACTGGTCGACGATCATGTCGATGATCTTGGCGGCTTCGCCGAGGTGCTCGGCGAGCGGCACGACGTCGGGGTTGATGCTGCCGAACAGGAAGCCGCGATAGTTTTCGAAGGCGCCCAGCTTGACCAGGTCGTGGCTGCCGTTCTTGTTGAAGCACTCGGGGTAGCCGGCGTCGGGGGTCTGATCCTTGACCTTGAGCAGCTTGCCGGTGTTGTTGAACGTCCAGCCGTGGAACGGGCAGGTGAAGCTCGATTTGTTGCCCTTCTTGTGACGGGCAAGCGTGGCGCCACGGTGAGTACACGTGTTGGCCATCGCGTGGAGTTGGCCGGTCTTGTCGCGGGTGATGAGCACCGGCTGGCGGCCGACGTAGATGTTCAGGTAGTCGTTGGGGTTCGGGATCTGGCTTTCGTGGGCCAGGTAAATCCAGTTGCCTTCGAAGATGTGCTTCATCTCGAGCTCGAACAGCTCTTCGTCGGTGAAGGCTGCGCGGTCGATGCGGTAGACATTTTTGGCCGGGTCTTCTTCCAGCATCGCCGACACTTTGGCGATTTTGTGTTGAGTCTCTTGGTTGATTTGGGTCACGCTGATCTCCTATCCATGGTCTAAATCAAGGGGCTACCTATGGGTGCTTCAACTCACCGGTCTTGCTTCGTCATACACAACCGCGCAAGGCGGCGGCGAGCCGGCTTGGTGTGTCGTGGGAACTGACGTGGGGAGGCAAACGCCAGGCATGCAGCCTGTGCCTTGGGCACCGTGCGGTGCCGTCATGCTTGTGTGCGAATTGCGTGGGGTTTGTCTCCCTGATTTGCCTCTCTGACTGGGGCTTCTGGCTCATCTGGTGTGTGACGATTGCTGGCAAGCTTTAGGGGCTGAAGCATTTCGTCACACTTGCGGCCTTTGCCGTTAGAGTTAGCATGACCCGTGCCACGATCGGGAGCGGAAGGCGGTGCTATTTAGATACGTCGTTGTGGCAGCGGCGTTTTTCCACTTTTTTGTGGTGCTTGTCATGCCACGAACGCGTTTTTGGCGGTGCTGCGCAGGGCGGTTAGTGAATCAAATGATTTAATGCATTAATAAATATTGCAGTGCAATATGTATCAATGCATTCATAGTCTTCCCGGCGGCGGTATTGCGTGGCGGAAAGCTGGCGTATCTTTCGCGGAGCTACTGCAGACGGTGTGCCGCCTGGAGGTGGTGAGGATGAGAGTTTTGGATGGAGAAGGCATGAGAGGCCTGGCCTACTCTGCCCCTGGAGATGAGCATGAAGACGATCGCTAAGACGCCTTTGGCCTCGGGAAGCCAAATGTCAGTCCTTGATCCTGAGAAGGTGAGCTTTCCGGATCTGGCGGACCTGCTTGCGCGCTTGCGCTTTTCAACCAGCGACGGGCGCATCTGGTTGGATGATCAGCGGATGTTGCTGATTCACGCCAAGTCGCTGGGAACGTTGCGACGGGAGATGATCGAGGCGCTGGGTATGGATGCGGCGCGAGGCTTTATGACGCGCATGGGCTATCACGCCGGTGTGTACGACGCGCAGATGGCGCGCAAGGTGCGTTCCAAGACTTCCCTGAAAGACATGTTTGTTGTCGGGCCTCAGATGCACTGCCTCGAGGGGATCGGAATCTCGGAGGCGGTTCGGCTTGAGTTCGATGTCGAGGCCGGTAGGCACTATGGCGAGTTCGTCTGGACCAGTCAGGTTGAGGACGAGGAGCATATCCGTCATTTCCCGATCGGCGACGAGCCGGCGTGCTGGATGCAGATCGGCTACGCGTCGGGTTTTTCGACCGAATTCATGGGGCGCCAAGTACTTTATCGGGAGGTCGAATGCCAGTCGATGGGGCATGCCGCGTGCCGCATCGTCGGAAAGCTGGTCGAGGAGTGGGGCGACGAGGCGGCGGACGATTTGCGTTACATGATGCCTCAGACGTTTGACGAATCTCCGGCGCTAGTGGGGCGGCGCTTGCCGAGCGAGGTGGGCAAGCCGAACGACGGGGACTCCACGACGGCGGGGCCGGTCGGGATATCGCCGAGCTATGCGGCCGTTCTTCATATGGTCAGACGGGTCGCGCCTACGCAGGCAACGGTGCTTTTCCTGGGGGAGAGTGGTGTCGGCAAGGAGGTGTTTGCCCGAACGCTTCACCGGCTCAGTGCGCGCAGTTCGATGCCCTTTGTGGCGGTCAACTGCGCGGCCATTCCGGAGCAGTTGATCGAGTCGGAACTCTTTGGCGTCGAGCGCGGAGCGTTTACCGGCGCACTGCAGAGTCGCCTGGGCCGCTTCGAGCGCGCAGATGGCGGAACCTTGTTCCTCGATGAGATCGGAACGCTCAGTGCCAGCGCACAGGGCAAACTGCTGCGCGTGCTGCAGGAAGGCGAGATCGAGCGCTTGGGTGATACGCACACGCGCACGGTGGATGTCCGGGTGATCGCCGCGACCAACGTCGATTTGCGTGAAGAGGTGAAAGCCGGTCGTTTCCGGGAGGATCTCTTTTTCCGTTTGAATGTATTCCCGGTCCGCATCACGCCCCTCCGCGAGCGCCGCGAGGACATTCCGCTGCTGATGACTCACTTCCTCACGAAATACAACCGTCTGCACGGGCGCCGGCTGACCGGGTTTACCGAGCGTGCAGTCGACGCAATGCTGTCCTATGACTGGCCTGGCAATGTGCGGGAAGTGGAGAACGTCATTGAGCGGGGGGTGATACTTGCATCCGATAACGGCGCTATCGATACGTCGCATCTGTTCACTAGCGGAGAACGTTTCGGCGAGCAGCGCTTTGAAATTGGTCGCGAGGGCCGGTTGATCGCCAGCGATCCGGCGGCGTTCGTGGCAGATCAGAACCCCGACAGGGAAGTCGATCGCGTAAGCCGAAGGGTGAATAACCTGCTGCTGGGAGAGGGAAGCGACTGTGACAACGTCTCGTTGGACGAGATCGAAACGCTTTTACTGAAAAGGGCGGTCGAGAGAGCCAATGGCAATGTTGCCGCGGCGGCCCGTTTGCTCGGCATCACTCGACCTCAGATGGTCTATCGCATGAAAAGCCGCGGTATCGTCCATGAGGGCGAGTGAAGACGCGGCGTTGGTTCGTCAGTAAGTCCGACCTGCTGCGGAGGGGAAGGGGCTTCTCAATATTTATATCTCTGATCTCTTGACGTGCTTTGATAGTTCTTTATAATGCGTCCTCTTTCGCGGCGGGGCCTGATTGACGGGCCCCGGTGGCGCAGAGTGGCATGTTGGAGAAGGGCTTCCGGTGTGCGAGCGTGGCGGGTGTTTCGGATTTCTGGTGCTGTTTTAGAAAAACGAAATGCTTGACAGGGTTGAGAAACGCTGTAGAATGCGCACCTCTTCGCTG
>NZ_JAPUVI010000081.1 GCF_029255285.1 Accumulibacter sp. | reverse complement strand
GTGATTCGCGCCGTGGTCTCGCCGCAGCAACAGAAGATGAACCAGGGCGCCGTCTATACCGACTACGGCGGTCAGATCGATAAGACGCTGCCCAACGTCGTGACGCGCGGGGCCGGCGATCTCGGGATGACCGTCGGCTCGCTGGGCTTCTTCCCGGCCATGGATGTGGTCCGTCAGGCGCTGCCGATGGTGCTGTCGCTGCTCAAGATGGCGCTCGTCATCTGCATTCCGCTGGTGCTGCTCTTCGGCACCTACGAGCTGAAAGCCCTGGTCGCGGTGAGCTGTGTGGAGTTCGCGCTGTTCTTCGTGGATTTCTGGTTCCAGCTCGCGCGCTGGCTCGACAGCACGATCCTCGACGCGCTCTACGGCTGGGGTTTCGGCGCGAATCGGCCGCACACCAACTTTGATCCACTGATCGGCCTGAACAATGCCTTCGGCGACATGCTGCTGAACTTCGTGATGGCGACGATGTTCATTGTGCTTCCTAGCCTTTGGGTCACCGCACTCGGTTGGGTGGGCGTTCGTGCAGGGGGCATGCTTCAAGGCTTGGCAAACGGGACTAGGGATGCCGGGCAAGCAGGTGGTCGGGGATCGAATATGTTGATCAGCGCTGCCAAGAAGTAGGCATGGGCTCATCCTGCATCAGTCGTCTTCAAACCGCGGGTCTGGATCATCGTTGTAGGACGCCGGGTGATAGAAGAGACCCTCACGGTGATCGAGCTCCTCAGCCTTGCGACCAAGAAAATCGGAGTCGATTTCGGTGTGATCTTGCCACGCCATCCAACCCGCGACTGCAAGGCCCACGATCACCAACGCCAGCCAGAATGCGATATAGGCCAGCAAGCCGAGTGCTGTGAGCTTGGCCACCAGCAGCGTCGCCTTGGCTGCGCCCGGCGCCCATCCCCGCACACGTAGCCAGCCCTGCGCTCGCCGATCCAGATGCGCGCAGCCTCGCCACGCTCGGCCCAGCATCCGGCCGAGACGTTCTGCGAAGGTGGTCTGTGCGGCGGTCTTCATTTTGGCTACCTCATGGTCGTCCTGTGCATTATTTGATAGCGGGCTCGGGCTCCGCCAGAGAGGTGTTGCTGATGCCTGCTCCGTGCAGAACAGAAGCAACGCGATCGATCGCTGGCAACAAGCGCTAGTTTCCCACGAGGGCGACCGGCCCTCGGAGGGACACTAGCGCTGGCGCTTCTACTTCTTGAACCGTGGCGTCCATCGCTCGACGAGATCGTCTTCGTCGTCCCCTTCTTCGGCATACGCATCTTGGCCGATCTTTCGCGAGGAAAGCACCGTCAGCGTTTTTCCATAGCGGCCGAGCCCGACGACTTCCTCAGTCACCATGCTTGAGCGCTTGCCGCCGAGCCAATCAAGGATATCGATCTCGTCCTCTTCTCGCTCTGCCCGGAGCACCTGAGAGTTGTCGGCGTTGAATCGTGCTGTCGCGGTCTTTGCCGGCACCTGAGAGCCGCGTTTCAACCACGTCAAGTCCGGCAGCGACTTCATGGCTTCGGAGAGGATGCAGTAGTCGATGGTGCGCCCAGTGCTCAAGATGACCGCGACCGCATCGTCTGTCAGCTCTGCATAACGGATTGCGGTGGCGGTCAACGACGTCTTACAGGCATCTCGCGCGGCTTCGATATCCTCAAGGCCGAGGCGCGACCGGCCCATGAGCTTTCTGAACGGCTTGGCCGGCATCAAAAGGCCGACAGCGAAATTGTCCGCCTCCTGCTCATAAGGGTCGCCCGACGAAAAGCCGGCATGCGATGCATGTACACCGTCGTTCGGCAGTACGTGGTCGATGTGGCCGTCGAGGAAGTAGTGGCCCAGTTCGTGGGCCACGCTGAACCGCTGAAATCCCTCATTGGGGATGTCGGAAGCGTAGAGGATGCCGAAAGAGTTCCCGTGTCGAAGCAACATACCTGAGACGCCGGACGCAGTGTCCGGTTTCGCCTGCACGATGATGTCGTGCCGCGCCGCGATTTCGAACGGATCGACCGCCAGCTTGGTGAGCTTCTCCTCGGAGAGGATGGCTTCTCCGCGCTGTTTTGCAAGCCTCAGGCGCAGCAACAGGCTCATCGTTTATTCCCTTGCTTGTTTCGCTCGGCGAGCATTTTCAAGAAGTCCTTGGCCAGCTCGCGATCGTTGCCCGTCAACTTGCTGACATCGCGGAAAAGCGGATCAGCCGCTTCAGCCAGCGAGGGGTCTTCGACCCTGCCCAACAGATAGTCCGTCGTCACCTCCAGTGCATTCGCGAGACGTCGGAGCGTGTCGAATGATGGCTTTCTCGAGCCAGACTCGAAGTGTGCGATCGAGCTTGGTGGCATGCCCGCCTTTTCGGCCAGTTCGCCCTGGCTCCACTTGCGAAGTTCTCGGGCGGCCCTCAATCGCTCCTGGAAGAGATCTGAGGGTGTGCGTTCGTCAGTCATGTCTAGTTCGCCATAAAAAAGTTGACTCTATTTTTTTATCCAGTATAGACTAGACATATATGGTATGTCGAGTTCGACATATCCCCCTAAGGAGGACACCGATGAGCCGAGAGCACGTTAGTCACGCCGAGATTGCGCGCTTCGCCCAGGACAGAGTCAACCTGCCCAAAGAGAAGGCGGACGAATTCCGTGCGCAGGCCAAGCGCCTTCGCGACCGGCTGGAAACCTACCTGAACGAGCACCAGGACTTCACCTTGAAGAAGATGCTCCTCGCCGGCAGCCTCGCCAAGGGCACCGCGCTGCGTTCTCTCAACGATATTGACGTGGCCTGCTACATCAGCGGTGCTGATGCCCCGCACGAAGTGTCGGCACTGCTGGAGTACTTGGCTGTGCGGCTACGCAAGGCGTTCCCGAACTTTTCGGCGGACCAAGTGAAACCGCAGACCTACAGTGTGACGGTGTCGTTCCGGGGCACGGGGCTCGATGTTGATGTGGTCCCAATCCTCTACGACGGCGATCCTAACTGGTACGGGAACCTCGTCAGTCAAGATGACGGCTCGTTCCTCAAGACCAACATCCCGCTGCACCTGGAGTTCATCCGCAAGCGCAAGCGCGCGCAGCCCAACGACTTCTCCCAGGTGGTCAGGCTGGTGAAGTTCTGGGCCGCGCGTATGAAGGCCGCCGACGATGGATTTAGGTTCAAGTCGTTCATGATCGAACTGATCCTAGCGAAGCTCGCCGATGAAGGACTGTCCTTCTCCGACTACCCAGAGGCGCTGCAGCATTTCTTTACCTATCTGGCGCGCACCGACCTGCAGGAGAAGATCTTCTTCACCGACAACTACCCGGCTTCGTCGATGGGCACCTTCAGCGAGCGTGTGCAGATCATCGATCCTGTGAACGGTGCCAACAACGTCAGCAGGCTCTACACAGACGCGAACGCCTCCGCGATCTACGAGGCCGCGATCGACGCAGGGGATGCCATCGACTCGGCACTCTCGGCGCCCACCAAGCAAGAGACCGTCTACTACTGGCAGAAGGTCTTCGGCTCGGCGTTCCAGGCTTAAGAGGGGAAACATGTCCAGCTACACGATCACCGAATCCACGACTTTCACTGTCACCCATGCGCGGCACATGGCGGCAAAGGTCTCCGCTGACCTGAAGCGCATGCAGCGCTTCTACGGTCATCCCGGCGACATCGATATCGTCAACTACGAGTGCGAGGTCATCGAACTGCTGAAAGCAGGTTATCTTGGCACGCTGACCGTCGGGTTCTTGCGCGACAGCCAGTGGATCGAGCCGACGTTGCGCTATACCGCCCGTGATCTAGCCGGCATGGCGGCGAATGATGACGACCCTGGCAGGGTATTGCCCGGGCGCGACATTTCGGGCGCGAGCTTCTACAACTACTTGACCTATTCGACGGCTTGGGACGCGCTGCCGCAGAGCGAGAAAGATGCGTTCAAGCGCCGGATGCCGTTCTACCGCACGAACGCGACACAGCCCACCGTCAACGGCTACCTCGTCAACGACAAGACCTACTCGGCCGGCGGTAGAGCTCTGGGCCGTGCCAGCGTGAGGGCCTACTGATGCAGACGAAACCCGCACTTGATGAGCTGTTCGAGCGGCGCCTGACGTTCCCGGACTTCGAGCCGCAGGAGCGCCTCGCGAGACTGGTCGGCCTCGATGACCACAAGGACCGCCTGAGCAAGATCCTCGGCCTGCTGGTGAATCCCGCCGGCCTTGAAGCTTGGGCGCAAAAACACCATCCCGATGCGAAGGGATTGCTAAAGCACGTGCTGCGGCGTCCGCCGCTCGTCGTGCTCGCGGGCGACGTTGGCTCCGGGAAGACCGAGCTTGCTGAGACGATTGGCGATGCCGTTGCGCGGCAAGAAAAGATCGAGATCACGTTGTTTCCATTGAGCCTGTCGAGCCGCGGCCAGGGCCGGGTGGGGGAAATGACGCAACTCTTGTCCGCAGCCTTCGACTATACAGTTGAAGCGGCAGTGAAGCTCAAGGGCGCGGGCGGCCGCTCGCGCGGAGCTGTCATCCTCCTCGTCGACGAAGCCGACGCGCTGGCGCAATCGCGCGAATCCGCGCAGATGCACCACGAGGATCGCGCGGGGGTCAACGCTTTCATCCGTGGCATCGACCGCCTGGCGAACGGCCAGCTCCCGGCGGCCGTGATCATGTGTACTAACCGATTGGGCGCGCTTGATCCAGCCGTCAAGCGGCGGGCCGCCGAGATCCTTGTGTTCGAGCGGCCGAATGACGCGCAGCGTCACGCCGTTCTCGATAGCGCGCTATATGCTCTCGGGCTCAGCGCAAAGCAGGTCGACGATCTGGTCGCGGCGACCGGCAAGGGAAAGGGGCACTACGGCTTCACCTTCTCCGACCTGACACAGCGCCTGCTTCCCGCGATCGTCCTTGACGCGTACCCGTCGCGGAGTGTCGAGGCCCCCCGCGCGTTGGAGATCACCAAGCAGATGCAGCCCACGCCACCTTTCGAGGAGAGGAAGTCATGAGCGATTGGTCCCTTCCGGTTCTGCTGGCGAACCTCCACGACGACATTCAAAACCGTCTCCAGATCGCGAGGAAATCCTTCGCGCATCCGGGTGCCAAGGGCGATGCGAGCGAGGGGGTTTGGCTTGAGATGCTGAGTACCTACTTGCCGGAACGCTACCGAGCCGACAAGGCGTTCGTGGTGGACAGCAAAGGTGTCTTCAGCGAGCAGATCGACGTCGTGGTCTACGACCGGCAGTATTCGCCATTCATCTTCCAGTATCAGGGGCAAACGATCGTGCCGGCCGAGAGCGTCTACGCGATCTTCGAGGCGAAGCAGACCATCAACGCCAACTACGTGGCATACGCGCGAACTAAAGTGGCATCGGTGCGCAAGCTGCATCGTACGAGTTTGCCCATCCCCTACGCGAAGGGAACCTATCCAGCAAAACCTCTGATTCCGATTCTCGGCGGCATCTTGACGTTCGAGAGTGATTGGTCGCCGTGCGGCGGCGAGCCGCTCTGGAAGGCGCTGGGGGAAGGCAGTATCGAAGATGACCGGCTCGACATCGGATGCGTGGCGGCGCATGGGCACTTCGTTTGGGAACAGGCGCTAGGCAAGTACGAGTTCACCAAGGAAGGCAAGCCCGCAACCGCGTTTTTGTTCAAGCTGATTTCAATGCTGCAGTTCAGCGGCACGGTCCCCATGATCGATGTCAATGCCTACGCGGCGTGGTTGACGAAGTAGAAGAGTTGGTTGCATTGCCCCCGGGCGCCTCCTAAATTCATCTGGCGTTTTGACGTTGGTGTGTCTGGGCCAGGCCTGACGACAATCCCGCAGCGCTCCGGGTTTGCCGGGCTTGCCCCATGCCGCATTGATCGTGGCGCTCCAGCCCTGGCGGCCCTATACCCAAAGGCTTCGCAAAAGCCAAAGGGTTGGGAAGGGGGCAAGGGAACGGGGCCAAGGGGAAAGGCCCTACCCGAAAAGGCCAAAAGGCTCCTCCGAGCAGCCCGACATCCGGGGTTCGCCATGCTCTCGCTGTTCAAACGCAAACGGGTGCTGTCCACTTCCAGCGCGGCGC
>NZ_JAPUVI010000080.1 GCF_029255285.1 Accumulibacter sp. | reverse complement strand
GGCGCAGATCGCCTTCAAGACCCAGGTTCAGGAGTGGAAGAACATTCTGTTGCGCGGGCATGAAAAGGACAGCTTCGACAAATATCTTGCGCAGTTCGGCGATGAAGAAAAGAAAGTCCAGGCGCATCTCGAACATGTCCTGAACGATCCGTCCATGCCGGGCGAGCAAGTGGCCGAGCTCAAGGCGATCGCGAGTCAACACCTTGAATTGGGGCGGGCTTATCGGGAGGCGCTGAAGAGCTACAGCCCGGAGCGGCCCGACGCCGCGCAAGTCGTCGACAAGCTGGTCAAAGGCAAGGATCGGCATATTTCGGAGGCGATCAATACGCTGGTTCAAAACGCCGAAGCGGCCGGCGCCAAAGAAAGCCGCGCCAATGTCGAGCGCTCGGAAAGCATGTACGAACGCGTCCGGAACGGCCTGATCGCCGGCATTGCGATTGCCGCGGCGCTTCAGCTCGGGCTCTCGGTCGCAACCGGCCGGCGTGTTGTCGAGGCCATCGGGCAGCTCGAGCGCGCCATGGGTGAAATCGCCCGGACCTGGAACCTCAAGCTCCGTGTCGCGATCACCGGAAAAGACGAAATCGCCGCTGCCGCCACGACCTTCAACGCGCTTCTGGAAAGTTTCGAGGATATCGTCGGACGGGTGCGCAACGGCATTGCCGGAATCAATTCGGCCAATGAGCGCTTGATCGGGCTCTCTTCCAATCTGAAGGTGGCCACCCACCTGCAAAGCGACTCCACGGCCGCAATCGCCACCGCCATCGAGCAAAGTTCAACCAGCATTGCGGTGGTCAAGGACGGTGCTTTCGACGCGAAGGCGGCCTCGGAACAATCTTGCCAAATGGCGGGCAATGGCGTCGTGAGTCTGGAAAGCGCTCTGGCCGAGATGCGTGAAACCGTCGAGCTTGTGCAACACACCGCCCTGACGATCGAAAAACTCGGCGACGAAACCGCGCAGATATCGGGAATCGTGCAGGTCATCAAGGATGTCGCCGACCAGACCAATCTGCTTGCGCTCAACGCCGCCATCGAAGCGGCCCGTGCCGGAGAGCAGGGGCGCGGTTTCGCCGTCGTTGCCGACGAAGTGCGCAAACTGGCGGAACGGACGAGCGGGGCGACCGCCGAAATCGGTGCGGTGATCGGACGGATTCAGGCGGGGACCAAAGAATCCGTCGAGAAAATGCACGTGATGGTCGATCACGTCTCCAAAGACACTTCCCACATCAACTCGGCCAGTGACGTCATCCAGGGCATCCGCGATTCGGCGAACGCGGTGGTCGGCACGACTTCGGAGATCAATCTGGCGCTCGTCGAGCAGTCGCACGCCATCGAGGACATCGCCAAGCGGGTGGCTGCAATTGCAGATGCGACCGACCGGAACGGTGTGGCTGTGAGCGATATCGCCGAGCAGGCTGAATGCCTTCGGACGCTCGGTCGCTCGCTCGAAGAGGCAATCTGCCGCTTTCACGCCTGAGCGGGTAGCGCCAGCCCGATACTTCAATGGACATGCGGCAGCCGATGCCCGTCATGTCGGGCGGCACGAAAAAGGGCGGTCGTCTGGCCGACCGCCCTTTACGACTTACCGCGTTGGGTCAATTAGTTGAGTCCAAGCAGATTGACCGCGTGGTGGCCGATCATCCATTCCTCGTTGGTCGGCACGACCAGCACTTCGACCTTGCTGTCCTTGGTGTGGATGCGGGTCGCGTGGCGCAGGTTGGCGGCGGGGTAGAGATGCAGACCGGTCCATTCCAGCCATTCGGCGATGCGGGCGCGGATCGGCGCGGCGTGTTCGCCGATGCCACCGGTGAATACCAGCGCTTCGAGGCCGCCGGAAGCCATCGATAGTTGGCCGACCATGCAGGCGGCGCGGTAGCAGAACAACTCGACGGCTTCCTTGGCCGAGTGCTCGTCCGATTCGAGCAGGACACGCATATCCTGGCTGATGCCGGAAACCCCGAGCAGACCCGACTGTTTGTAGACCAGGCTGGCGATCGCCTTGGCATCCATGCCCTTTTGTTCGAGGAGGTACAGGAGCACGCCGGGATCGAGGCTGCCGGTACGGGTGCCCATCATGAGGCCGTCGACTGCGGTGAAGCCCATGCTGGTGTCGCGGGACAGCCCGTCGCGCAGCGCGCACATGCTGGCGCCGTTGCCGAGGTGGGCGATGACGATGGCGCCGCGGGATTTTTCCTCGCCGAGGAGATCCGGCAGCTGGCGCGCCACGTATTCGTAGGACAGCCCGTGGAAACCGTAGCGCTTGACGCCTTCGTTGAAGAGCGCGCGGGGAATCGGGAATCGTTCGGCCACCGGCAGACGGGTGCGGTGAAAGGCAGTATCGAAACAGCCCACCTGTTTGACTTCCGGCATCAGGTTGAAGAGCGACTTGATGGCCCGCAGGTTGTGGGGTTGATGCAGGGGGGCGAGCGGAATCAGGGTTTCGAGTTCGGCCACGACTTCCGGAGTCAGCACGACCGGAGCGCCGTAGTGGTCGCCGCCATGCACGATGCGGTGGCCGGCGGCAACGATCTCGACGCCCGGACTGTGGCGATTGATCCATTCGAAGATGAACTCGAGCGCCAGGCGGTGCTGGCCGTTCTGATCGGTGTCCGGCGGGACGGCGAGGGCTTCGGTAAAGCGCTCGCCGGTGTTGGTGTCACGGGCGGACATCAGCGGCTCAGCCCCGATGCCTTCCACCTGACCCGACAGGCGTGGCATATCGGCCAGCTTGGGGGTCATCGGGAAAAGGGCGAATTTCAGGCTGGACGAACCAGCGTTGAGGATGAGAACAGCTTTCACAGACGGACTCCCTGGCGACGTTTATGGGCCATCAGCTGCGCGATTGCACAGGATGCGGTACGGGTTTCTGCGGTATCGGCACGGCTGGTGAGCACGATGGGCACGCGGGCACCCAGCACCACGCCGGCCATCAGGGCGTCAGCGAGGTATTCGAGCTGCTTGGCGACCATGTTGCCGGATTCGAGATCGGGCACGACGAGGATGTCGGC
>NZ_JAPUVI010000079.1 GCF_029255285.1 Accumulibacter sp. | reverse complement strand
CTGGCCCCTTCCGAGTTGCTGATCTCGGGGCTTACCGCGAAAGCCGCCCGCTCGCAGCGGCGAGCGATCTCGATGGCTTCCTCGACGGGGATCTTCCACGGGTGGTAGAGATCGAAATCCGGCGACTCCTTTGCCAGCAGCGCTTCGTCCGGCAGGCCGGCAGCCGGGTCGGGGGCGGTGAAGCGGGCGATGGAGACGGCCGCGTCGACGGTGGCCTTCAGGGCGTCTTTCGAAAAGTCGGAGGTGCTGGCGTAACCGCGTTTCTGGCCGTCGTAGATGGTGACGCCGACGCCTTTGTCGCGGTTGTATTCGATGGTGTCCACCTCGTCGCGACGAACGGTGACGGACTGGCCGAAGCCCTCGGAGACATCCACCTCGCAGGCGCTTGCGCCGCGCTTGCGGGCGAACTTGAGAATGTCTTCGGCGATGGTCTTGAGCTTGTCCTGACTGAAGCTGAAACGATTGTCGGCCATGGCTTTAGGGGTTGGGGCGGAGGCTAAAGGCTATAATCTTACCCTTACAGAGCACTTCACGCGCCCAGATGGCCAAGCACAAACACAACCCAGACGAAGAATACGACGGCCCGAGCAAGTCGCAGTTGAAGCGCGACAGCGCCGCACTGCAGGATCTTGGCCGCGAACTGGCCGAACTTGGCAAGGAGCGGCTGGCTCGCGTTCCGATCGACGAAGATCTGCGCGATGCCGTCAAGGACTATCAACGCTTCACGGCTCACGAGGCCCGTCGGCGCCAGTTGCAATATATCGGCAGGCTCATGCGCAACGTCGATCCCGAGCCGATCCGCGCGGCGCTGGATGCCTTCAAGGGCGTCTCGGCCGTGGAAACGGCGCGCATGCATCGCCTCGAAAACCTGCGCGCACGTTTGATCGAAGACGAAAAGGCGCTGCACGATATCGCCGAAGCCTATCCCGGCGCCGATTTGCAGCAGATCCGCGTGCTGCGCCGCAACGCGATCAAGGAAAAAGAAGCCGGCAAGCCGCCGCGTGCGTTCCGTGAGTTGTTCCGTGTCTTGCGCGAATTGGAAACCGGCGGCGTCGACGACGAGGCAGAAGGTTTCGACGACGGCATCGAGGAAGAAGCATGAGCCATCCCTTGAAGATCGGCCTCGTTTCCATCAGCGACCGCGCTTCCAGCGGCGTCTATGAAGACAAGGGCATTCCGGCCTTGCAGGAATGGTTCGGTCGGGCTTTGGCGTCGTCGTGGACGATGGAGACCCGGCTGATCCCCGACGATCAGGCCAGCATCGAGGCGACCCTGATCGAATTGTGCGACGTCGCCGGCTGCCATCTGGTGCTCACCACCGGCGGCACCGGCCCGGCGCCCCGCGACGTGACGCCGGAAGCCACGCTGGCGGTGGCCCATAAGGTGATGCCCGGTTTCGGCGAGCAGATGCGTCAGATCAGTCTGGCCTTCGTCCCGACGGCGATCCTGTCGCGGCAGGTGGGTGCGATTCGCGGCCGCTCGCTGATCCTCAATCTCCCAGGTCAGCCCAAAGCCATCGCCGAAACCCTCGAAGGCTTGAAGGACGCCGACGGCAAGCAGAAGGTGCCCGGCATCTTCGCCGCAGTGCCCTACTGCATCGACCTTATCGGCGGGCCGTATGTGGAAACCAACGAGGCGGTAGTCAAGGCTTTCCGCCCGAAGTCGGCGATCCGTCCCCAGGCCTGAGCGGCCGGTCGCCGGTATCAGGCTCCGCCGATGACGGTGCGCAGGCCCGCCCGGGCAATCAATCCGAGCACCGCGCAGTTGAGCGCCACCGTCATCCAGAACACCCGCCGGAACGACGCTTTGCGGGTCTTGTGGCGGAACTTGCGTTGTGCGATCAGAGCCCCCGGCCAGCCGCCGATCAGTGCAAACAGGTGCAGGGTGTTCTCCGGCGTCCGCCGTCTGCCGTTCTCGGCGGAAATCTTGTCCCAGAGATACATGAGGAAGGCAATAAGACTCGCTGCGGCGTAAACGCCGAGTACCGCGAGGGGTAACGCGCCGCGCAAGCCGGCGGCGATAAGAACCGCGACGAAGGTCCCGAGCAACACCATCGGCAGTGCGCTGTCGCCCTGCGGCGCGGCTGCGGTGGGCCTGGCGGCTCCGGCGAAGGCGACGTTCTCTGCTCGGGTCCGGCCATCCGTGCCGAGCTGTAATTCATAGGTCAGCAGTGCATATTCGGTGGGCCGTTTCTGTCGGGGCTGAAAAGACTTGATATGAACGAAAACCCGCTGGCCACCGTCATTCGGAGTGATGAAGCCAAAGCCCTTGTCGTCGTTCCATTGGGTGAGTTTGCCTTGGTAGCGCATGGGGAATGTTGGATAAACCGGCTGCTCTGATTGTTTGCGGCCGCAATTTTATGGCATTGGGGATTTTCTGCGGGCGTGGCCACTTTCCCATGAAAACAAAACGCGCAACTCATCTTCATGAACTGCGCGTTTGCGGTGTGGCGGTTTTTCTGGCTTGACCTCACTTCGCGAATATCTTGATCACCTTGCCTTCAAAGCGCGGTTTTGGCAGGTAGCCGCCGGCCAATTGCTTGCGTCGCTCCTGCTCCCGCCACCAGGCACGCACCCCGAGCAGCGCCGCCAGGATCAGGCTGTAGATCAGTGGCTCGGTCACGTCCTTTTTCACCAGCCACCAGAAATGCACGCAGCCGAGTACGGCGATGGGGTAGATCGCGCGATGCAGGCTTTGCCAACGGCGACCGCCGAGTTTGCGGATGGCGTAGTTGCT
>NZ_JAPUVI010000078.1 GCF_029255285.1 Accumulibacter sp. | reverse complement strand
CCGCAGCGCGCCGGATGCACCAGGACATCGCGCAGGGCGCGCGCGTCGGCGGCCACGGCCGGCAAGGCGGCGCTGGCTTCCTTGTTCTGGTCCACGGCGATCAGCAGCGCACGGGCGTTTTCGAAGCGATGGCTCATGTCGTCTCCTGGTTTGGCAGCCGCGGGCAGGAAACGCGATCGAGAGCGTCCCCGGGCGCCGACTATCGTACCCGAGATCGCCTGCTCCGATCCGTGAAGTGGACACGCCGCGCGCCCACCACTGCTGCCGGCTCAGCCAGCGGGCGGCAATCGACGCGTCGGCGATCGGATGGTGTCTTCGCTTCTCCGGGTCTTCGGCGTACCTGTGCATGGCCTGGCGCAGGAAGGCGAGGTGAGTGCGCAAGTTTCGACAGGCGGCACAAATCGTCAGGTGCGTCCTCAGCGTCACACGCTCACGCCCACGAATTTGTCGAGATTGACGCCCCTTGATGAAGGCTCATATACTCTCGATGGTACCGCTGGATTTCCTATCCTCCTCGACTCGGTCGCCCAGCGCACGGCGGAGATCGGCCTGCGCAAGGCGCTCGGCCACGCCGGCGCGGCGAACCTCCGCCAGCTCTATCCGGCGTATCCGGCCTTCCCCCCGACTGGGCGGTGCTCGCCGGGCTGGGAACGGCGCTGCTGACCGGCAGCGTCTTCGGCGTCCTGCCGGCGCGCCTCGATCCCGTACAGTCGCTGGCCAAGCGCTAGGGCCGGCTCCACCAGATGAAAATGCAACCATGAAGCACGCCCCGGACCTCGAAGAAGATGGACGTTCGCGACTCGCCGCCGCACCTGGCGGCCGGGCCGGACGCCGCGTCTGACCAATCACGATGGAACTCTCCCAGATCATCCAGGCCGTTCAGCAGGATGCCGTCACGGTCGTCTTCGTGAATGTCCTGCTGCAACAGTTGGGGTTGCCGGTCCCGGCCGTGCCGACCCTGCTGCTGGCCGGTAGCCTGGCGGCAACCCCGGGGCATCTGGGCCAGGTGCTGGCGGCCGCCATCGTCGCCTCGGTCATCGCCGACTGGCTCTGGTATCGGGCCGGCAGGGTCTTCGGCTATCGAGCGCTGGCCGGGCTGTGCAAGCTCTCGATCAACCCCGCTTCCTGCGTCAGCCAGACCGAGGCCCGCTTCATCCGCTGGGGGCTCTCATCGATCGTCGTCGCGAAGTTCGTTCCCGGCTTCTCGACGGTCGCGCCCCCCATCGCCGGCGCGCTGCGCATGCACCTGCCGGGCTTTCTCATGGCCGCCGGCGCGGGCGCCTGCCTGTGGGCAGGGCTGGCGCTCGGCGCCGGCTGGCTGCTCAAGGACGAGGTCCAGGCCGCCATCGGCGCGCTCGACCGGCATACCGGCACGGCGCTTGCCGTCGTGTTGCCACTCATTGGCGCCTGGCTGGGATGGAAACTGTGGCAGAAGTATCGCTTCAGACGATCCAGCACTGTCCCGCACATCACCCCCGACGAACTGATCGAGGCCTTGCGCTCGCAACAGCCGCCGCTGATCCTCGACCTGCGAGGGGCCACGATGATCGCCGAAACGGACGCTGTGCCTGGCGCCAAGGTGGCCGAGCACGACCGTCTTGACGACGCGGTGGGCGACTGGCCCAGGAGCCGGCCCATCGTCACCCTGTGCGCCTGTCCGGAAGACGCGGGAGCCATCGCCGCGGCACGCCATCTGCTCGACGACGGCTACCTCTCGGTAAGGGTGCTGCAGGGAGGCTACGACGCCTGGCTGGCAGCCACCCGCAACGACCCGCCGCGTCAGTAACCGGGCCAGGGCAGTGCCGGGGCGGCCAGGCGCCTTCCCGCATGGCCCGCGACGCGGCCGAAGCGCGGGCCATCGGCCTCCCAGTCGCGCTGCGCGCTGGCGATGTCCTCCTTGCTGAAGCCGACGAAGTTCCACCACACCAGGATTTGCTCGCCGAAGGGCGCACCGCCGAGCAGAAGGATGCGGCTGCCTGCCGTCAGTTCCAGCCTGACAGTGCCCGCGCCGTCGCCCAGATACGCGAACTCGTCGCTTGCGAAGCGCTCGGCGCCGATCCGTATCGCGCCTTCGAGAGGCAGGATGCCGTACTCGAATCCCGGATTCAGCGACAAGTCGACCGCGCCCCCCAGCGCACTGCACACGTCCATTCCGACCAGACGCGAGTGGAGTCGCGCAGGGGCCACATGTATGCCATAGGCGCCCGCCAGCAGCGTAAAGGCGCAGCCGCCCGCGTTCCAGCGTGGCAGGTCCGGATAGTGGTCGAACGCAGGATCGCAGTCGCTGACCCCGGAGGGCAAGGCGATCCAGAGTTGCGCGGCATGCAGTCGCCGCTCGTCGGGCAGCGACTCCTCGCTATGGCTGATGCCCCGCCCGGCCGTCATCAGGTTGACCTGACCGGGACGGATGACCTGCTCGTTGCCCAGACTGTCGCGGTGCAGAACCTCGCCCTCGATCATCCACGTGAAGGTCTGCAAGCCGGTGTGCGGGTGGGCGCCGACGTGCATCCCCTGCCCAGGGGCAAAGCCGAGCGGGCCGGCATGGTCGAGAAAGCACCAGGCGCCGACCATGCGGCGCTGCCGAGTCGGCAAGGCGCGACGGACGACCATGCCGCCACCCAGGTCGGCGACGCGCGCCTCGATACGTTCGATCGACGGGCTGGACGGGAGGGAGTGCGGAACGTGCGAGGGTGCCGGGAGTGAATCGCGATCGCTTGGGCTCATGGGACTTCCCCCAAAATGGCATACAGGCGAGCAGGCATGCGCGGCTCACCCCTCAGTAAAGTAGGTCGGCTGCAGGAAAAGGATTGGCTGATGCAGTGGTGTGCCCCGAAGATGCCCTTCTGGTGAACGATGAGCACGTCAATCCAGAGTGGCGGCGCGCCAGGAAGTTCCCGAAAGAACGGCCCGCCTTTCCCTCCACGACGGCATCTGGGTTGGTGCTAGCTGCCGCACCCGGCTAGAGATTGGCCGAACGCCACCAGTTGCTGTAATCCCTCCGCAAGACGGCTTGCGAGAGCATCGGGTAATAAACGAGTTCGCTGCCGATTCCCAGGTAGAAGCCGTTCTTGACCATTCGATACGGGAATTCGAGCGAGTGCACGCGGTGCACGAGCTTGTTCTGCTTCGACACGGGCCGTAGTTCCAGCAAGGCCTCGCGCAGGTGTTGCAGGAAGGAGTACGGCAGGTCACCCTCCTGGCCGTTCGCCGGATCGCGCGCCAGGGGGCCGAGTCCGAGTTCGACAAAGCACATCCCGGGGAAGCGGAAGAACTTCGATGG
>NZ_JAPUVI010000077.1 GCF_029255285.1 Accumulibacter sp. | reverse complement strand
GGCGCGCTTTAGTGAGGCGATTTGAGACCAGATGAGACGCTAACCAATTGTCAGGACTTGCTTTTCTCCGGAAAACCGGACGACATGGGACGACCTGACACGAAGATAATTTATTCCCACTCGATTATTTCCTGCGCCTGTAAACCCGCATAAAACCTAGCGTTCTGGCCGCTGATATTTCCGTCTACCGTCATGTCTACCGTCATAGGACGAGTGCTTGTTGAGGTGGTCGCTCCGACCGGCTCAACGCGATCCGGGCCGAAGCGCTGCAAGGGGCAGTTGAAGCTCCAGAGCGCGTCGAACACGTTGATTATATAAGAAATTGCCGCTCATACCGATGTGCGTGAGTCCGTACTGGATGTCAGAAGCGCACCTATCGCCAACTGTGCCGCCAATCTGACGGCACACCGCCATCGCCTCACGGGCACCAGCCACCCCCAGGAAGGCCCGCAGGTTGCTCTTAGCGCACATTAGGCACCTGACAGGTCGTCAGGGCCCAGGTAAGTGAGGTCGATCCTGCCGACGTCCTGAGACACCTGGGCGCGCATTAGACCCGCTCTACCGGGATTAAGCACGGCCTGCACTGTGCCCAGCGGCGTGCCGTCAGCCGAGAGCACGCATGGCTGACCGCCCCAATCATGGACTTGGACGGGCGTGTCCGGCGGCGGCGGTGTGCCGAGCCACGCCACGTTTGCCCAGTATCGCCGATCGGCCCAGGTGCGGTTCTCGCGCGGGGTGAAACTTTGCGCGAACTCCATCCACATTGCCTTCGTCTCGGCGGTCGGCCAATCGGGCTGGGCGCTGTAGGCGGCGACCGCTTCCGAATTGAGCCATTGTCGGAGCTCCTGGCCCGTCTGGAAGGTCGCGTCGGTGTCGGCCACGGCCTTGATGGCAGCAAGCCTCGAGTTGAACCCAGCCTGGATGAGGATCGAGGCCGAACGGTCTAGCGTCCCGGTTTCGACAGCTGGGACGGCCAAGCCAAGCTCGAAGTTATCGAGCAGGAAGCCGCTGATGGTGTCGCCGTTGGCGGCCGCACGAACGCGGATGGCCTCCATCGCCCAAGGCAGACGAAAGACGAGTCCCCCTTCGATGAACTGCAGCGTCTCCGACTCCCGACCGGCGGCGATGGCGGCAAGAGGCTGGCCGAGAAGCCAGGTGCGCAGGATGTCGCGCCAGTTGGCGGGCATGGGGTCGGGTGTGAAGGGAAAGAAGGCGAAGACGCGCTCGGCAATGCTCGTGATCGCCTCGATCGCCGCCTCGGTATCACCGTCGAGAATGCCGCCATTAGCCTGAACCAGGAGAAGGTTGGCGTCCGCCGCGATGGCGTCGAGTGCATGACCAGTCGTCAACCCGACGCCAGCGAGGAAATAGCCCCGGCGCCGCGCCGCCGTCGACTGATTCCAGATGTGCCGGCTGCGCGAAACCAGGCCCGCCTTGAGGACCTGTCGCACCTGCTCATTCTGCCGGAGCAGGCGGCGGTGCCAGAGAGAGGATTGAAGGATGTCATCCAGCGCGGCTTCAATCCCATCGTCCGGGATGTCGTTCTCGCCGATGAGGCTGAGAATCGCCGTGTCGAGCGTCGCGACGTGCTGCTCCCAGTCGTTCAGGGCACGCTCGCGGTCCTCCGGCTTCTCGTTCGCGACCTCGGGGAAGGTCCACGCTGCCGCGTTGTTGACGACATACTCGACGAGCTGGTTCAGGTCACCGCCGATGCGGGCGCGCATGCGGGACAGCAGCGCCGCGACCAGCTGCACAAGCCCGCTCTCCATATTGCGCGCGCCGAGATCGTTGATGAGGGCTTCCCAGTTGCGCCGCTTCTTCGCGATGTCGTCGAACATGGGGAAGAGCACGATGCCTTCCACGTCGACATAGGCACGTCCGGCTCGTCCGACAACGTTCTTGAACTCGGAGATCTCGATCCGTTCGCCGAAGCGATGGAGCGAGTGCATGACCACGGCCGTGGCCGATAGGTTGAGGCCCTGCGCGAGCGTCGGCGATGAGATGGTGATCTTGAGGACGTTGTCGCGTAGCAGACGCTCGACCTCCTTGCGATAGGCAGTTGGCAGGGCGCCATGATGCAATGCGACGCCGAGGCGCAGGCATTTGAGGATAGCGCTGTTCGGCCCGAGCCATTCCTCGCCGAGCGCGATCGCGGTGTTGAGGACGGCAGGGCCGGCCTCGAGCAAGGAACGAAGCGCCCCTCGCTCATGGAGATCGACGATTACGTCTGCGAAGGGCTCGACGCTGCGCCGCTCCGGGCAGAAAACGAGGACGCTCTGCCCATCCTCGACCAGCCGCCAAGCCGTCGCGAGGCAGAGCTCGCGCTGATCGCAGGGGAATAACTTGGTTCGACGACGCTTTGGCGGCACCCAGTTCGGGGGCGCGGCCCCTGCGAGGAACCGCTGGACCCACGGCCGCTCGTCGCCAACGCGCAGGTTCAGGCGCGCGCTGGGTGATGACCAGACGACCTCGCCGAACCGCAGTCGGGTCGGCCGCCAGTCATGCTTGATCAGGCCACCCGGGTGATCCCGCCGTAGCCATCCGGCGAAGTCATCAAGCTGATCCCCATCGGGCAAGATCGCCGAGAGGCACACGATCCGACGTTCGTGCGCGTCCGCGCGACGAAGCAGTCGCTGGATCTGTACCTCGTAGCGAACCTC
>NZ_JAPUVI010000076.1 GCF_029255285.1 Accumulibacter sp. | reverse complement strand
TCGCTCCTTCCTGCGACATATCCGGGTCACCTCTGTGGACGAACTCAAGACACGCATCCGCCAAGGGATCAATGAGATGAATGCGGCCCCAGTCGTCTTTCGTTGGAAGAAGTTCGATCTCGCCACGGCCTGATCTTTATATGTTTTATCGGAACGAACTACTAGACGAGCCGGGATCTCCGTTCCTCCTGGAAGGCGACGAAGGCTGCCGGCAGAAGCGGTTTGCTGAACAGGTAACCCTGGAACAGATCGCATCCCATGGTGCCGAGCACGCGCGCCTGTTCGCTCTCCTCGACGCCCTCGGCGACGACCTTGAAGCCGAGCGCTTTGGCGAGCGAGATGATCTGTCCGACGATCGTCCGTTTGCGTTGGTCGGTCAGAAGGTCCGTGATGAAGCCGCGATCGATCTTGAGGACGTTGGCCGGCAGATTGGTCAGGTAGACCAGCGAAGAATAGCCTGTGCCGAAGTCGTCCAGGGCGATGCTGATGTTCATCGCGCGCAACTCGGCGAGCGTTTCATTCACGCTTCCAGCGTTGTCGATGGCCGTTGATTCGAGGATCTCGAGTTCCAGCCGGTCCGTTCCGAGTCCATTTCTCGTCAGCGCCGAACGCACTTGCGAGATGATTTCATTGGAGCGGAACTGCGCCGGCGACGCATTGACCGAGACGCAAATCGGCGACACCTCCTCGGCATCCCATGCCGCCATCTGGGCGCAGGCGGTCTCGATGACCCACTGGCCCAGGACGGAATCGAGGCCGACCTCGTCGATCAGGGAAACGAAGCGGGCCGGAGAAACCAGCCCCAGTCTGGGCGACGCCCATCGGATCAACGCCTCGGCGCCGACGACACGGCCGGACGTGGCCTCGATCTTGGGTTGGTAGACGAGGAAGAACTCGTCGTGGTCGAGGGCCTTGCGCAGATCCTGCAGCATCTCGAAGCGTGCCTTGGCCGCCGCGTTGAGCTGCTCGGAATAGAACCGGTAGCCGCCCTGGCGGGCACGCTTCGACTGATACATGGCGGCGTCCGCGTTCTTCATCAGTTCCTCCATGTCCGCCCCGTTATCGGGATAGATGGCGATGCCAATGCTGGCGGCGATGCTGACGGTGCGGGCGTGCAGCTCAACCGGCCGGGCCAGTTCGGTGTTGAGGGTGGTTGCCATGCGGTCCACGATCGTGGCGGTATCGGGAGCGGGCAGATCGACCAGCACGACGACGAATTCATCGCCGCCGAGTCGCGCAACCGTGTCGGTATGGCGGGCCACCTTGGCGAGTTTCTCGGCGCAGGAGACCAACAGGGCGTCACCGGCGCTGTGGCCGAGGCTGTCGTTGACATCCTTGAAATTGTCGAGGTCGATGAGCAGCAGGGCGACCGCGAGCTTTCCGCGCTGTGCCCGCAGCAGCGACTGGTGGACACGGTCACGCAGCAGGGTGCGGTTGGGCAGACCCGTCAGCGCATCGAAGTGAGCCTGGCGGTAGAGTTCGTTCCCCCACGCGATGCTGACTGCCGCGGAGGCCAGGCGGTCTGCCAGGCTGCGTCCAGCCTGGGTGATCTCGTCCGTGTCGGGCAGTGGCCGGCGATAGGCGAGGACGAGCACGCTGTCGCAGCGTTCTTTGAGATGTGCCGGGAAAAGCACGGCCTGGGTGGCGCCGCGATCGGCAAAGAATGCCAGGTCCTGGGTATCGGGCTGGCGCAGGTCAAGCAGCAGGGCGGTCTCCTCGCCCTCGAGGCGCCTGCAGAGTGCGCGGTCGCCGCCGACCCGACGCGTTTGTTCGAGCGAGGTCTCCCCGGCGTCGATGGCCCAGACCAGTAGATCCCCGGCGCCGTCGAAACGCAGGACGCCGGCTAGATCGCAGGGCAGGCACTGCGGGGTGCGCTGCAAGAGCAGCCGGATGACCGACTCCATCTCCGAGACGTTCAGGATCGCCCGATCCAGTTCGGCAAGCGCCTGCAGGAGGTGGAACTTGTGGTTCAGGTGATCCGACATGCTGTTGAATGCCTCAGCCAGTCGCGAGAACTCGTCGTTACCGCTCACCTCCACCCGATTGGCGAAATTTCCTTGTGCCAGATGCTCGGTGTGCCGCGTCAGATCCTCGAGGGGGCGCATCTGGCGACGAATCTGGATGAGCGCCAGCCACACCGCCATCGCCATGGCAAGGACGGCTACCGCGGGGAACAGCATGCGGAACTGCGTCAGCGCGGCCAGCGCGTTCGCGCGGCTGTCGCTGACGACCACGATCAGCCCTTCGTGAGCAAACGTGGCCGTCAGCGGAGCGTGCCAGAATGCTGCCAGGTGTTCTTCGCCGTTCACCTCCCACGCGAAGACGCCCGCGTGCCTGGCCTGTCGCTCGTCGACAGACCAGCGCGCCGGGGGCGGCACCGGGAGCCCGGGCGAGCAATGCAGAGGTTGCCCCGCCAGCGTCAGGACGCAGTAGGTTTCACCTTCGTGATCGTGTTGCCAGAGACGTTCGCCGGCGACCATCACCCGAAAGTGGTCCGCGGATCTTGCATGCGCGATGGTCATCAGGGCGTCGCCTGCAGGCGTCAGCTGCAGGAGTACGCCGGACTTTTTCAGGTGCTCGAGTTCTTCCGGGCGGAGCTTGAGAAGGGTTTCCGGCTCGACGACTGCGAGTGACTCGATCGTGCTGTCTTTCCGCAGCAGCGGGTTGCGGTCGTCCGGCTTCTGGCTGGCCTCATCGGTCTGCGCGGCGAGTTGCAGGTGGAGCGTCTCGGCACGCCAGACCAGCCGCTGAACGAGGCTCATGCCGAGACCTTTCGCGTGCGCCTCGAGGCTTCGGTAGTTGAGCGCGAGCAGGGTGTCGCTCGCCTGATGGTAGACAAGCAGTCCCAGACCGGTCGCCGGCAGCATGGCCGCGAACAGGAACAGCAGCAACAGCCGCTGCGCCACGCGACTGCGCAGGGCCGTTCCGGGCAGACCAGGGATGACCCGAGCGGGGCGATTCCCGATCCTAGTGATCCGTCGCCAGGCCAATGAAACGGCCATTGTCCGCGCGCACGACGTCATCCCGGGCCTTCGCACCGGTCAGTGGCTTGACCGTTTGGCCATCCTTGCCCATGCTGTAGAGGTCGAAGTCGCTGTTGAGCGGGTTCAGGTTCTTGTCCTTGCGCACTTCTCCCTTTTTCGGCGCCGGGACGATGTCGATCGCCAGGTATTGATAAGGATTTTTCCAGGGATCGTTCGGCAAGGGGCCGAGGACGTTCAGGCTCGCCGGGTATTGTCTGTTGTCTTCCCAGTAGCGCTTCAGACTGGCCGCGATCGCGGCGATTTCCATCTGCGCCTTGGAAATCCTTGCCTTCTCGACATATTCCAGATAGCTCGGGATCGCGATGGCGGCGAGCGCACCGACGATGATCATCGCGATCAGTATTTCAAAAAGCGTGAAACCCTGTTTCCTGGCTCGGACCATCAGAGCGGTGGTCGCATGGCGTTGGCGACGAATGGCGGCCGCGACAAGTGGCACAGGCTTCGGCGGCAATTTTTCGGTGGCAGACACGCAACGGAATTCCTATGGTGATCACGGGCAAAGTGTAGCATGGGCCGACCTCGGAGCAAGCGTCGTTCAGTGCTCCCTGCCGTCCGCCCGCGGTTGCACGAGAATGGGGATGTCTGGCCGACCACGTTTTTCCGCGACTGCCGGTCCGCCAGTGGGTGTTGTCGGTTCCCAAGCGGCTGCGTTATCACCTCGAACACGATCCGGCGATCGAAACTTTCGATTACATGGCCGTCGGCTCCTGGCCGAAAGTTGCCATCCAGCCATTTTGGCCCACCGTCGACCTGGCTGCCACGCCGTATGTACCATGACATTTTCCAACCACGGATTGCACGGAACGGGCTATCCGCACTCTGATCCAGCCAACCGTGGATTGCACAAAACCCAGGACTATCACCTTGGCTCGCAATGGGCCGACGTGCGTGCTTTCCGCGCCGCACTGAAAACCCGCTGGTGCGTTGGTGATACCATCAAGAACCTGCACACCCGCGTTTCGCAACTGGAAGATGCCATCCGTACCGCCAGCACGCTGGAAACCCAGCGCCTCACCTATATTCTCTCGACCATC
>NZ_JAPUVI010000075.1 GCF_029255285.1 Accumulibacter sp. | reverse complement strand
CATGGCCTCGGCGCCGGCGGTTGTCCTGCTGACCGTCGAGGAATCGAACGCGCAGGGGCAGGTCAGCGAACGGATCATCCTGCACACCGCGTTGAGCGCAGCCGCGTCATTCGTCGTGTTTGCCGTCGTCGTTGGTGTCGTACATGCGCAATACAGCGACGACTGGCTGAATGCCGTAGCCCACCCCCTCTGGGTTGTGGTCGGTTCCTTGATGATTGGCTGGCTGATGGCGCTTCTCGCTCGTCTGGTCGCTGCCCTGTTGCCCAAGCGCTCGCTGACACAGGTCTTCATCCTCGTGGCCACGGCCCTGCTCGCCGTTGGCAGTGCGCGCATGCTGGCGGTGCCGGTGTTTCTGACGCTATTCCTGATGGGAGCGATCCTGTCGTTCACCGATCAGGAAAGAACGCTCAGCTATACCAACTTGCCGGAAGGACACTGGTTGCTGGCGATCATCCTCTTCGTCGTCGTCGGCGCCTCGCTGCCCTGGCAAGACTTCACGTGGCTGGTCGGACTGCAGGCGATTGGCCTGTTGCTCGTTCGGGCTGTGGCCAAGGTGGCTGCCCTGGCGTGGGCCGGCGGTGGCCTGGGCGTTGCCAAGCGGGTGCTGGTTGGCATCGGCATTCAACCGCTATCGGCCACTGCCGTCTTCATGGCCTATGAAATCGCCGGACTCTACCCGGAAATCGGCCGTTCGTCGCTGTCGCTGCCTTTGTTTGCGGCCGCCATCATGGAACTCGCCGGCCCTGCCCTCTGCCGTTTCGCCGTGGTGCGCGCCGGCGAGACCGCGGCGACCGGCAGCAAGGAAGGAGTGGCATGAGCCAGCCAATCGCCGAATTCAAAGAAAGCCAGCCACTGACCCTCGGCGTCGAGCTTGAGTTGCAGCTGGTTTCCATGCGCGATTTTGATTTGACGCGTGGAGCGACGGATCTTCTCGGCAGCATGGACTACGATGGCCGCTTTGGTGAAATCAAGCTCGAAATCACCGAAAGCATGATCGAGGTCAGCACCCTGCCGCGCACACTCGTCGATGGCATTGCTGCCGATCTGGTCGGCCTCCGACAAGCGCTTGTCAGTCAGTGCGCGCGCAACCATATCTCCGTCTGCGGCGGCGGCACGCACCCCTTCCATCGCTGGGCGGAGCGCCGGATTTGCCCAGGCGATCGCTTCGATGAGATCTACCACCGTTATGGCTACCTGGCCAAGCAGTTCACGGTCTTTGGCCAGCACATTCACGTCGGCTGTACATCCGGTGACGACGCGATCTGGGTGACGCAGGCCCTGGGACCCTATGTGCCGATCTTCATTGCATTGTCGGCGTCGTCACCGTTCGTCGATGGCGAAGACACCCTGTTCCAATCCGGTCGTCTGAACGCCGTCTCGGCCTTTCCATTGAGTGGACAATGCCCGGCCTTGCGCGACTGGGCAGAGTTCATTGAACACTTTTCTTTTCTGCAGGCCTGTGGCATCGCGCGCAGCATCAAGGACCTGTACTGGGATATTCGTCCGAAACCCGAATTCGGCACCGTGGAAATCCGCGTTTGCGATACGCCACTGACGGTCGAGCGCGCCGCAGCCCTGGCGGCCTTGGCGCAAAGCCTGGTACGTCATCTCTTGCGAACTCGACCCACCCTCGACACCCAACGGCATCTGTGTGTCGCCCGCTACAACAAGTTTCAGGCGTGTCGTTACGGTTTCGATGGGCAGATCTCGGATCCGGTCGGCCTGCGGCAAGCCCCTCTCCGGCAGATCGCCCGTGAACTGCTCGTCGGGTTACTCGAGGATGCCCGCGAACTTGGCTGTTCCGCCTGGCTTCAGCTGCTCGACGCCTCCCTGGCCGGAGAGATCTCCGACGCCAGCTGGTTGCGCGGGCGTCAGGCCATCCATGGAAACCTTAATGACGTCGTCCGTGAGGCCACTATGCGCTTTCGCAACATAGGGAGCACGCACCTTGCCGAGGGCCCACGATGAAGCACTGGTTGACATTGCTGGCGTTGATGGTGCCTTGGGCGTGGCCACTGCATGCGGCAGAGGAGTGTGTCATCGAGTCGGTCCCAAGGAACGCCAAGGATCTTGGTCCATGGATCGACCAGGACAACTGGTTGGCACCTGAAAACCTGCGCATCGGCTTGCAGTCATTCGGCCGCTTCATGCCTTCGCTGAAGATCAGGGCAACAGGAACAGCCCAGATGCTCCGCCCTGCTCCTCGACAGCTCGAGCTCGAGAAACTCAAGGCCCGCGACCCGTTCGATCAGCAACTGCGCGATGTCGGGTTCCTGCTGGCCACGCGCTTGTATGCCGACGGCGTTTTGGTGCTGCGCGACGGGAAGGTGGCGAGCGAGCGCTACTGGAACGGGCTTGCCGCGCAAGACCAGCGACTGCTGCGTGGCGGAACCCGGTCAGTGCTCTCCCTAATCGGTGCCATGGCTGTCGCCCAGGGCAAGCTTTCGCCGGACAGGTCGATCATTCGTTACATACCAGGCCTTAATGGGCAGACGGGGTTGCGAAAGTTGTCGATTCGGCGCCTACTCGAAGGGGAGAGTAGCTTCGATTGGTCGTCACAGGACATCAGTGACTGGCTGGCGGCTGGTGGATGGAACTCCGGCAAGATCGTGGGAGGGATTCGGACATGGCTTAACCAACCGGGCCGCTGGGAAAGGGACTTTTCCACGAACCCGCAACGCGGCGAAGTCGGACCTGACAGCGACCTGCTCGTCTGGGCTCTCGCCGAAAGTTACCGGCTACCGCTGGCCCAGATCTTTTGCGAAGAGGTGTTCGGAAAACTCCGGCCCGAGAATGCTGCCTTCTGGCTGACCGACTCGCAGGGAACGGAACTGTCCGCCGGATTGGCACTCTCGCTGCGTGATTTTGCCCGTTTGGGGCAACTGCTGATCGACGCCCGGAACAGCAATCGACGCAGCAGGATTCCAAACTGGTTCATCGAAACGCTGACCGCCTCCGCCGGGCTGCGAACAGCAAACACTTCGGAGGTTATAGGCCTAAAAAGAGGCAGCGAGTTTCGCTACGGCTTTGTCCACCTCGGCGGGGCGCAGAACCGCATCGCTATTCTTGGGTCGTACGGCAATAGCATCTACGTCGATCTTGATCGTCGACTGGTGATTGCCATTTTTGCGGCCTATCCCAGGAATCACACCGCCGGAATGCGAGCCACACTTGAGCAGATATGGGAATCGCTGGCTTCGGCAACGCAGCCGATTAGCAAGCGCTGAATCAGGGGTAGTTTTACCTTCTGCAGTCTAGACATTCCGGATCACTGGCGAATGTCGAAGAGATCGCGGCGACATAAGAATTTGTTGGGAGAATGCAAGCGATGTGTGACATAGCGAAGAAATCGCGAGCCCATCGCTACATAGCTTGTGCAGGGTTGTCGCGCGAACTGCGCGCGACGGCTAATGAGGGTTCGTTTTCCGACCAGGGACTTTACCTCCGTGCCCCGCGCTACCCACGTTGGCTTGCTGCTCTCGAAATTGGCTTTCCCTTCTCATCGTGCACTCCCGGTTTCGCTCGATCTCGTCCGTGGCTTTGTCGCCGTCGGGCGGCGCATGAGCATCACGCTCGCGGCGGCCGACTTGTGTCTCACGCAATCGGCCGTCAGCCGACAGGTGCAGGGCCTCGAGGAAGCGCTCGGCGTCCGGCTGCTGGTCCGCGGCCACCGCTCGGTCGCCTTCACGCCGGAAGGCGAGCGTTTCTTCCTGCGTGCCGACAGCGCCATGCAGCAACTGCAGGACATCGTCGGCGACATCGTTTTCGCGGCCCAGCGGCGCCCGGTGACGCTGACGGCCGGCATCGGCGTCATCGGTCTTTGGTTGCTGCCGCGACTGGCAGCTTTCCAGCGGGCGCAACCCGACATCGAAGTCCACGTGGCGGCCGACAACCGTCTGCTCGACCTGCGCCACGAAGGCATCGATCTGGCCATCCGCTACTGTCCTGCGGCCGCGGCGCCGGCCGGCGCCACCCGCCTGTTCGGCGAAACCATCGCACCGGTCGCCTCGCCGGCACTTTGCGGAAAACGGCTGGAGACGGCTACCGACCTCGCCGGGCACTATTTGCTCGAGTTCGGCGACGCGCGTCGGCGCAACCTGCAATGGAACAACTGGCTGGCGGCGCTCGGTTGGGAAGGCGTGCCGCCGCGCGGCGTCAATCGCTTCAACCAGTACGACCAGCTCATTCAGGCGGCGATCGCCGGCCAGGGAATCGCGCTCGGTCGGCTCGAGCTGATCGGCCCCTTGCT
>NZ_JAPUVI010000074.1 GCF_029255285.1 Accumulibacter sp. | reverse complement strand
TGCCTATGCGTGCCCGGCGGCGTGGAGATGTACGTGGCGCGGCATCGCCAGTTCGTGGTCAAGCGAATGCCGGACAGCGGCAGCGCCCACCATCCGGGCTGCCCCTCCTACGAGCCGGAGGTCCAGCAGTCCGGACTAGGCGAACTGGTCGGTGAAGCGGTGCTGGAGTCGGAACCGGGCCGGGTCGAATTGCGGGTAGATTTCCCCTGGACACGGGTGCTCGGGCGCGGCGTGCCGCGCGGCGAACTCCAGGAGGTGGCGGAGATCGGCGTGCCACGGCGGCAGATGACGTTGCGGGCGTTGATGCATTTCCTGTTCGAACGCGCGGGCTTCAACCGCTGGAGCCCGGCGATGGCGGGCAAACGCAACCAGGGCGTGTTGCGCAAGTACCTGCTGGAGGCCGCCGAGGAGATCGTGGTCAAGGGCGTGCCGCTGGCCGAGCGCCTGTATGTGCCCGAACCTTTCAGCGAGGGCGCTAAGGCCGAGGCCGCACAGCGCCGACGCGAGAAATTGGCCGTGCTGCGCCCCAAGGACGGGCAGACGCCCCTGGCCGTCGTGATCGGCGAGTTCAAGGCGAGCGAGGCGACGAGCCAGGGCCGCCGGGTCTGGATTCGGCACATGCCGGATGCGCCGCTGCTGATCGCCAGCCGGAGTTGGGAGCGGATCGAGCGGGCGTTCGCCCCGCTTTTCGAGGCGCGTGATGCCGACACCAGCCACTCGGTCCGCCTCATCCTGGCGGCACTGATCCGCGCCCGCCGTGAGTACACTTACGAGATCGACGCAGTGAGCCTGATGTTGACCAGCGAGCACTGGATTCCCGTCGAGGGCGTGCATGAACTACCGCTGATCGATGCCTTGGTGGTCCAGCAACGCCGCTTCGTCAAGCCGCTGCGCTACGACGCGCGAAGTGCTGCCGCCTTTCCGAATGCCTTGCTGCTGGATACCGGGCCGGCGCCAATGCCGTTGCACGTGGTAAGCGCTTTCATGGACCCCAAGGAGCGGGCGGCCAAGGAGAAGGCTATCGCCTCGGGGAAACTGGAGGCCTGGGTATGGTGGACAGATCAGCCGATGCCTGCTTTCCCCGCAGGGGCATCGGAGCGCTAACTAACGGGGTATCGCCCAGGCGCTGATTCCGGCTGCTCATGACCACTCGTGCCAGATGGACGTGATTAGCGAATCCGACTCGCCGCGATCGATCAGGCAAACGCTGTGACTGATGTATCGCCGTAACCTACACCCTGAGCAGCCGCTCACCTGACCGGTCTGATCGTCCGCTTTGCAGCGGTTGGTTGCCGTCGCTCCCGCACCGAGCACTGAAGTCCAGGATCGGACGTCTATCTGACGTTCAGGCCATACAGGGTGTTACCTGCCGAGGCAGGGCGTTACTCGTTCATCTTTCATGCGAATCGGTCTCTATCAGGGCCGCTCGATGTCCGGGTACAACAGCGAAGGCTCATATGTTCCATGACGATCGCGTCCAAAGTCGAACTCATAAAGCGTTACCGGCTTCAAGATTTGGACGTGTCGACCGAGGAAGAACGTGAATGCGTTTGGCGCGGCCATGAAGAGATGCACGCGCTCCATGAGGAGTGCGGGATTGGCCTCACGATCGCTCTTGAGGCGATCGGCCAGGCTCTCGGCGAGCTGATTCGCATGTGAGCCGCACTCGACTACGCTTTGCCCACTGGCGACATTGAGCCGGGCGATCAACACGCGACGAAAGCCTGGCAGCTTCTGCGCCACGTACTGACGCACCATGGGCGCGGTATCCCGCGTGATGCTGACCGCGCACGCCGTCCCCTGCCCTTCAGGAGAGACGATTTCCTCCTCGAAGACCCAGGTGGGCCATGAAGGTGAAGGCGGCCGGTCGTTCGGCGACCAGACGACGCGCATCGGCGAGCGCTGAACGATCTCAATGATGCGACCAGACTTCGTATCCAGCACGGCGCCGGCCGCGAACGCGATCGTCGCGTGCGCGTCGATCGCCAACCGCAGATGCCCGTCCTCTGCCGGCAGCTTCAGCAGGAACTCCTTTAGGCGAGGCTGTAGCGATGCCTTCCAGGCATTCGTGTCACGGATGAAACGATCGTCGAACGCCGGCACCATGTTCAAGGTGTCCTCGCACACGAGTTCGAGCCGATCGGACGCATGCTCGAAGGTCTTTACGCCATACATGCGCACCGATTTTTCCGGCGCTGCGAGCAGCCCCTCGTCGCCGCACTTCTCCCGGAATGTCTTGCGATCGAACTCGGTTCTCCGCTGGCCAACCCACTCGAAGATGTTGCCGTCGTAGATCGTGCTGCTCGAATTCGGATCGGGCCGTTTCAACCCCGCGAACCGGCACGCCACGTCAAGGCGATCACGCAGCATGTCGAGCGAATCGCTCGTATGCGCGAGGCTGAGCGCGACGCCCAGGGCACGTAGTTCTGCTTCGTCGATGCCCAGGTGCGACATCCACAACTGCCGCAACTGGAACATTGCGCTGCGCTCGGTCTTGCCCGTGAACATCTCCTCGATGTTCAGGGTGAACGACTTCATGCGCAGCAGGATGTGCAGTGGGTCGTCGACACGGGTGCGATGGTTAGTCACCAGCGAGAGTTTTGACGTCCTTCCCTCCGCCCGGTCGTATTGAAGTGCGCTGTAGGCGCGTTGCAGCATCGAGGTCGTCTGGGCGTTGATGAACGCGGGCAGCGTGAGATCCTCGAAGGTGTAGTAGGCGCCCGTGGCGTGCCACTTGCACTGCATCCGCTCCACGAGGATCGCGTTCCCGAACTGGTTCTTCGGCGCGTGCGCCGGGTCGTACTCCACCCAGACGTCGTCGAAGCCGCGAGGGCCAGCTTCGAACCCCACGCGCGTTACCCTGCCCTCGGGATCAAGCAGGTGTGCCGCGTGCAGCCAGAACATGCGCGCCTGAAACGTGTCCCCATCGCGCCGCGTGACCACTGCCTGCGTCATCGAGTTCTCCCGTCTTCAGCTCAGGGGAAACATCGGACCGAAGAGTTCGCGCCAAGTCCTCAGCGCCTCGCCGTTGCGCCCCTGGCGCACATGGTTGATGGCAATGCCGGCTTGGCGAGCCGCCTCTTCCAGAGCGCGGCGGGCGTTCGCGATGCGGGTTGCGTCCATCGAGGCGCTGATCGGCGGCCCCAGCCCCGCGGGATCGACCCAAGTCTCGCCGATACGCTGAGCGAGGGTGGCGAAAAAGGCCTGCATCTCCCGATCGAACTGGCCGCTCCAGCCACCATACAGGCAGTCGAGCGCCATGACCTCGATCAGGAACGACGGCTTCACGGGTTTCTCGCCGTGCTTCTTGTTGTTGTTCCAGTACTTCGCCATCCGCACGAGTCCCTTCCACTGGCTGCCGTATGCGCGGTGCGCATCAACGGCCTTTTCGGCGTGCTTCTGCGGATTGGTCTTGATCCACTTGCCGGTGTCACCGTCAGGAATCTCGTAGTCGTCGCCGCTGTCGAAGGCCGGCACGACATCAACACTCAAAATCTTGTAGTCGGTCTTGTCCTCTTCCTTTACGTCGACGCCGAAGTCGATGTTGATGGAACGACTCTGGCGGCGCACCGCCTTCTCGCCGTACTTCTCGACGAGCACCTCCTTGTACTTGTCAAGAACGACGCCGGCAGCCTCATCCCGATAGTGTCGCTCGGCCTCCTTCATGACGAAGAAAATGTCGATATCCTTGAGCGGCTTGGTCTTGGTATAGCGGGCGTACGAGCCCGTCAGGAAGTCGCGGTCGATCGCGAACTTCGTGCGCACGAACTCGCGGACCTCCGTGTGCCGTGCGCTCGCGTTCTTCTGCTCGCGATCGTTGAGCTCCAACCGGGACTTGAACTTGCGGAATGCCTCGTCGACGGTCAGCATCAGGCCTTTCTCCAGTAGGTGGTGTTGGCGCTCAGGCCGTTGTGTTCGACGGTAGTGCCGAGGCATTGGCGAACCATGCCGTCGGTCGAGCGCAGGGTGCAACTGCTCCAGCCGCTGACATCAGGTCGCCCTGGCTTGTTGTGCACCGACACTCTGTATTCGGCCTGCGAGGGAAAAAGCCCGGCTTTCTTGATGGCCCACTTCAACTGGTCGGTGTCGGTCCAGAAAGTGCCTGCCGACACGTCCCACGTGTAGACGACCTCGATGTCCCAGCGGAACAGCAGGCCGTCGGTCTTCGAATCGAAAATCTCGAGCGTCACGCTCTCGAGATGTCGGGACTCGATCCACGCGCTGAGACCGCGCAGAAGAACGGCCCAGTCGTTGACCAGCTTGGTCGGATCCAGGCCGCTCAGCCTGATGATGTCCTTCAGGCTCTTCAGGATGTTGTCGGCCACATAGACGACCGACTGCGTGTACGAGAAGACGGCTACGGCACTCATGATTTCAGGAAGGCATCGACGTTGAGGGACAAGCCCTGTGATTGCGCAGCCGCTTTCTCACTTTCGCCCAGCGTGGCAGTCTGGTCGCGGGCGGTGATCCTCCTGCTCTTGGCCTTCAGCGCACGCTGCACCCATTCGAGATCGTCCGCGGGGCATGGCAACGAAACCGACCAATCACCCTTCAGCGGGTCGAAGCCCAGGGCGTCCTCCTTTGCGTCCGACCCGTCAATCGCGTCTTCGTCATAGAGGCAGTAGACCCGGGTTCGCGGCCCATCGCAGGTAACAACGATGGCGGCGTCCTTGGGCGCGCGCTCGGCGATGATCGAGCCAGCTACACCGGCGACGGATTGCAGTTCTGCCTTCGCGGTGCCTTCCTTGCCCTGCGTCAGCAGATCAACGATCAGTGCCCAGGTCTGAGCAGTGTCCCGATGCGGCGAGCTGCGGATCACGCGGCTGGCGACGGTGCTCATTTCGTACCTCCCTTACCGGTCCGGGCTGCCTTCGCGGCCTTGGCTGCATCCAGTAGATCCGTGATCTTCAGCTGCGCCGGAGCAATGGCGACTTCCTTCCGCATGGTGAGCGCCGCAGCGACCGTCTTGCGGATCGCCCGTCCGTCGAGACCGATAACCTCATCCACCACGGCGTTGAACCTTGGGCCGGTTGCCAGATCGGCGATCGACGGATACGTCTGCGCTAGGCCGTTCAAGCACTCGCGCAGGATCTGCTCGCAGGCCTCTGCGCCCGGCATCGGGATCTCGAGTACCAAGTCGCACCGCGACATGAACGCGGTGTCCACCGCTTGGGGAAAGTTGCTCGTGGCGATGAAGAGCAGGTTGTGGTGCGTCTCCGCGAGAGCGTCCAGTTGAACCAGCACTGCATCGGTGGCGCGATGGACGTCGACGGGGTTTGCCTGCAAGCTCAACTTGCTACGATCAGCCGCGAGGGTCTCGACCTCATCCAGCAGGACGATGGTCGGGCCGGTGAGCGCGCTCTCCGCGATCGTCTGCGAGAACAGGTCGGAGACGGCCTTCTGAGTCTTGCCCATCATGGCACTGCCGAGGGCGTGAGGATCGACCTCAAGCAGCCGGAACCTGCTCTTGTCGAACACCGCTGCCGTCTCCGCAGCGAGGCCTTTGGCCAGTGATGTCTTGCCGGTGCCCGGCTGGCCGACCAGGAGGATCGTGCCGTGGAGCGGGAGAACCGTTCGCGTGACCTTGCTCCGGACCGTGAAGTTAACGATGGCCTGCGAGAGTAGTTGGTCCTTGGTCCTCTTCTCGATCACGATCGATGACCACAGCTCGCGCAGACCGCCGTCGGGGAGCGACGTGATGCGATGGATACCTTTAGCGTTTTCGGGAGGCGATGACATGGCTGGCTACAAGTGTTCAATGGCGTAAGTCGGGCGTATTGCCGCTACCCCACTGCCCGTTGCAGAGCACAGCGCGCGCGGCCACATCCTCTTCACATGTCGAGATCGACTGCTTGCACATAGCTTATCACATCATCACGATGATTAGGTAAGAAGCCTAAATAGATCGCAAAATATCCGCTGATCAAGTATCATTCGGCCATGAGCGAATTACCAACCAACCGGCGCGCCCGGCTGCTAGAGCGCCTTCCTCGCGCGCAGCGCGAGAGGCTCTCCCACATCGATTTCAAGCTCTATTTCCTAGGAGAGCTGCGCCGTGCCGACGTCGTCGATCGGTTCGAAACCGGCCCTGCTGGCGCTACCCGCGACATCGCGCTGTACCGGGACATCGCGCCGGAGAACTTGGAGTTCGACGGGGCGACCAAGACCTATCGGCCGAGCGAAACCTTTGTGCCGTTGTTCGAGCACGCGCCGCAACGCGTGCTGACAGCGCTTTCCCAAGGTTTTGGCGAAGGCATCGGCGATCAGTTGCAGCCGATGATTCGGTGCGAGATACCGGCCGCACTTACCCTGCCCAAAATGTCGGTCCTGGCCCCGATAACGCGGGCCATCCACCGCGGCAAGGCTGTTCGGCTGGGCTACACATCGGTGGAAACCGGGCATACCGAGCGGGTGATCGTGCCGCTTGCTTTGGTCGATATCGGCCTGCGCTGGCACGTTCGCGCCTACTGCCGCCTCCGGCAAGAGTTTCGAGACTTCGTCTTCACGCGCATGGACAACCCAGTGGTCATAGAGGACAGCCAGGTGCAGCGGGAGGAGTCACCCGATCAGGACGTCCAGTGGAGTCGCATCATCGAACTCGATCTGGTACCTCATCCATCGCACAAGCGTCCCGAGATCATCGCCATGGACTACCCGATGGTCGATGGTGTGATGAAGGTGAAGGTGCGGGCCGCCAATGCAGGCTACATGCTACGCAGGTGGTCGGTCGACTGCTCTCCCAACCATCGTCTGGAAGGGCTTGAGTACGCGCTTTGGTTGAGGGATCCGTTGGCCCTGTACGGGGCGAGCAACGCCCAACTTGCACCTGGCTACGAAGACCCAAGAGGAAGAGATAAGTCCCGCCCGATCAAGGCGATGTGAGCTGTATCGAGGAGACTTTCCACGGGCTGCGTTCGGCCGCAGGCGACACTCAGCCACCTCTGAGCTGAGCGCCCGCCCTCAGCCTGAAGCAGACATTCGGTTGAGCATCGCCTATGGCCGGTCATGGCCGGCTGTAGCCGCTGGTCATGCTCGTCGATCTTCCGGTTCAAATCGCTGGATCGGTTAATCACTCGCCCAGTGGGGCGACCCCCACTGCTTCCTAGCGATGTCGCATGATCTCAAACCGACGCGCGGCTTCCCGCCGCGCGACGACGTGCTGCTCCGCGCTGATGTCCGGAACGTCGATGCCACCGATTGCGAAGATGTTGCCCGGAATGTCGTCGTCCGCAGGCGACCCGTCTTCGTAAACCGCTTCCATCCTCGTCAGGTCGGTGCCGTACAGTTCTGCCAGGTGGACCCAGGTCCATGCCTCGACGGGGTCCGGTTCGAAGTCCTCGGCCAAGCGGCGCATGGCTTCGACATCGCCCGCGACGGCGGCCTGTTTCAGCAGGGGAAGTACGGTGGCACTGGTTCCCAATTGGTCAGCCAGGTCGAGCAGGCGGGTCGCATCTTCCGGCGCCGCCAAGGATTGGGCGTATCGAAAGTCCGCTTCTTCGCCGGTGAGTTCTGCCCACGCCAGCGCCGCATCCGGTCGCCCGAGCCGGGCCGCAGCGGCCAGATGCTGGCAGTATTGGTCGAACTGCGCGAGGGCGGCGACATAGTTGTCGGCCCATTCCTTCTCGGGGCCATCGAGTCGGCGACCTGCGAGTTGCTGCCGGTACCAGTGGCCGTCCTGCTCTTCCGGGGGTTCGCATTCCAGCAGCAAGGCCAGGGCATAGTGCGCATCGGCATGGTCCTTAGCCGCCAACTGTTCCAGCGCGTTGATCAGCAGGGGCGAGTCGAGATCGAGGTCCGGTGCGTCTTGCCAAGGGGTGGGTTGGTCGGTGCCAACGTCGTCAGGCATCTCTTCGTCGTCGACATCCCACCCGCCTGCATCGCCGGCGACCAGCTTCACCAGATATTTGACATCGACAGCGACCAAGCGGTGGGTCTCGGCCAGCGCGGTGATGGCCTCGACGATGCGTTGGCTCTCCGCGGAGGGATAGCCCAAGGCCAGGCAGCGCTTGGATAACCGGGTCAAGTCGTCGCTGGTCAACTTCCATGCCTGTCGGACCTGACCGATGACGGCCTCGGCCGTGAGCGCCGCATGGGAGTTGAAGCCCAGCAGCGCGGCGAGCAGTTCGTAGAGATGGGTGCGACGGACGGCGATCCCGTGCTGGTCGCGAAGTTGAGTGTGTGCGTCGAAGCACAGTTGCTTGATGCTCATGACAGTTGCTCCTCAAGTTAACCGAGGCGGGTCGGACTCTGCGCACACGTTTAATGCCGACGCACCCGGTGTCGAGGTGTCGCTGAACATCAGGATCGGTAAGGAAGGCCTTCTTTTGCTCGTGTGCAAGCAAGGCGGGCGCCGGTCCCCATTGTATCCATCAAGCATGGTGCGCGTAAACGCCTGCTGTCCGGCGCGGGGTTGAAGCGAGAGGAAGTCGCGAGAGCATGGATCATCGGAATGTCCCGATATTCATGGAGGAGCGCCGTCATGGCCCATCCCAACACACCCCCCGTTATCGCCGTGCAGGGCGGTGGCGCTACGGCTGCGCCGACCCTGCTAGGGCAAGGCCCCGCCCGCATTCCTACCGGCGGCAAAATCCGCGCCGGCATCAAGGTGCTCACCAAGAAGGCCGCTGGCGAGCCCAAGGCCAAGGCGATCTACGAGCAGGGCGTGTCCGCGGGCCAGTCTTTCGAGCAGATCGAGCGCGCCATCACCGAGGCACTGCCCGATCTCAAGACGCCGCTGGTACCGCGCAACGTGCCGTGGTTCACCGTGCGGGCGCAGGACTTCCCCAATCCCGAGATCGCGCGGGCGATTCTGGACGCCTACGGCGAGGACCGGGGAGAAGGCCGGCGCCTGTACCGCTTCCCGGTGGTGTTCCCCTCTGACTACTGGCAGACGGTGATGCCGCACGAACTGGCGGCCTGGGGCACGCACGAGAAGCATTACTGGTCGCAATACTCGGCCGATGGGCGGGTGCGCCACTGCATGTGCCATGCCCCAGTGCCGGTGGACGAGACGGGCCGGCGCACGATCCGCCTCTTCGGCGGGCGCAAGACCATGATCCGCGAGGACAACGGCGGCCTGTGCGACCCAGAGTCCTGCCGGGAGTACCAGCAGCGGCAGTGCAACCTGACCGGACGCTTCCTGTTCTTCATCCCCGGCATCCGCTCGATCAGCGCTTTCGAACTGCACACCAAAAGCTTCTACGCGATGAACGCCGCGATCCAGAAGTTCGAGACCATGGGCTTCCTGCGCGGCGGGCGCATCTCCGGCTTTCTCGACCGGCAACGCACGCCGTTCTACGTCACCAAGAAACTGATGGAGGTGGCTCACATCGACGAGCAGGGCAGGGCGGTCCGCGTACCGCAGTGGATCATCGACCTGGAGGCGCCAGTGGATGTGACCGCCTTGCTGCGCGAGAGCGAAGATACCGAGACGGCCCTGGTGCAGGCGCAACTGGCGACGCAGGTGCTTGAGGGCAGTCTGACCGCAGCGAGCGCCGAACCGCTGCCGCCGGATGCCGCCGACGCGCCTGCGATGACGGCGGCCGATGCTACCGCCGGCGAGAAGCCGCCGCTGCGCGACGGCCGTCCCAGCTTCGAACAACTGATGGCCCGCGTGCAGGCTTACGGGATCGTGCCGGAACGGTACCAGGCCTACGCCGACCGGCGCTGGGGCCGGGGCTGGAAGATCAACCCGAACGGCCGCGCCCGGGCCTGGAATGAACTCGAGCGCTACGGCAACGATCCGCAGGGCTACCTCGACAAAATTGAGAGCGAGATGCAGCTGGCTTCGCGGGGGAGGACGGCATGATCCGCATCGCGCACTTCTCCGACCTGCACTACGGCACCAAGAGCCTGCCGGAAGCCGACCGTTGCTTCGGCGCCGCCATTGACCGGGCCATCGTGTTGGGTGCGGAGGCGGCGGTTATCTCGGGCGACGCCACCGACCATGGCCTCGACATGCACGCCCCGGCCGCCGAACGGCTGGTCGCGCAGGTGCGGCGACTGGCCGACCATTGCCCGGTGCTGATGCTGCAAGGGACGTTCTCCCACGAACCCCCTGGCACCCTGGCAATCTTCCGGCTGCTGGGTGGACGGCATCCGGTGTACGTGGCTGACCGCATCGCTCAGGTCGCGCTCACGGCCCACGGCGAGTGGCTTTCTTCAACGAGTTGGTGCTTTGATGGGGTGCCGGCCGGTGCTCGCGCACTGTTTTCCTGCGTCCCCACGGTGAACAAGGCCGCGGTCGCGGCGGCGGTCGGTGCCGCGGAAGCCGCCCACGCCGTTGGCGAAAATCTCGCCTGCTTGCTGCGCGGCTACGCGCCGACCCATCGCGCGGCCCGCCGGCAGGGTATGCCCACCATTGGCGTTGCCCATGGGACCGTGTTCGGCTGTGTGAGCGAGCACGGCGTGCCGATGGCCGGCTTCGATCATGAGTTCACCACCGGTGCCCTGTTCGGCGCCGAGACGCAGGCCTTCATGCTCGGGCACATCCACCGGCATCAGGCATGGGAGCAGGAAAGCAGGGTAGGGCGGCAATGCATCGCCTATCCCGGCTCGATCGGTCGTTTTCACTACGGTGAGGAAGGGGAAAAAGGGTTCTTGTTGTGGGAGGTCGACGCCGACCAGGCGCGGTTCACCCTGGAGCCGACGCCTGCGCGCCGAACCATCGATATCGTGTTCGAGGGCAAACCCGATCTCGACGCCCTGCGTACAGCCGTCACGCAGCAGGGCATCGCCGGCGCGTTCGTGCGCGTACGCTGGACCGTCGCCGATGAAGACCGCCATCAGGTCGACCGCTCTGCAATCGAGCGGCTACTGGACGGGGCGGCGGAAACCAAGCTGGAGGGACGCATCGTGCCAGTGGTGCGCACGCGGGCGGCGGGGATTTCGCAACTGGCGAATCTGGCGGAAAAGGTGCGGGTTTGGGCGCAGGTGACCGAGGCGCGGGCGGAACCCTTGCTCGAGTGCCTCCAGGCGCTGTCGAGCCAGGAACCGGAGGCCATCGCCGAGCGTATGCTGCGTGGGCAGGAGGTCCCTGATGGCGGGGAATGCATCGACACCGCTGTCACCCTGTCGCCCCCCCGGGCCGATCTTGAGCCCGCGCTGTCATTTTGACCTGGCCGAAGCCGGACCTTTGGGGACGGACTTGCACACCCTTTGTCGTGCGGGAGACTGATCTGGTCATCCCGCTGGAGTACCACCATGCAACCGCTTTCACTCACTCTCAAGGGCTTTCGCGGCATTTGTGATGGCCTGGGACGCGATGTCCTGACTCTCGACTTCGAGCGACTGGCCGATGGCGCCGAGTTGGTCGCCATCGCTGGCGCCAACGGGCGCGGCAAGACCACCGTGATGGACAACATGCACCCGTACCTCACGATGCCCTCACGTGCCGGCGCGGCGGGGCCGGGTGGGTTCTCCTACTATGACCACGTCTGTCTACCCGAAAACGAGAAGGACCTGATCTGGGCTCACGACGGTCGCAGCTACCGCTCGCAGGTAGTCATCCGGGTGAACGGCCGGCGCAGGACCGAAGCCTTCCTGCTCCGGCTCGCGGACGACGGCGCCTGGCAGCCGGTCGTGCTGGACGATGGCACCATGTCGGACGGCAAGGTGGACACCTATACGCGCTGCGTCGAAGCCATCTGCGGCAGCGCCGACACCTTCTTCACCTCGGTGTTCTCGGCCCAGGGTAAGCGCCAATTGAGCGCCTACCGTAATGCCGAGATCAAGACCTTGCTGGCTGACTTGCTCGGACAGGAAGAAATCCGGGTGCTGGGCCTGAAGGCGAGCGAAACGGCCCGCCTGCTCAAGGCCGGCCTGGCGGCGATCTGGCAGGAACAGGTGGGACTGAATGCGGAAGCGCAGCGTATCGAGGCCGAGCAGCGCCGGCTCGACGGCGCACACGCCCGCGTCGCACAGCGCCTTGCGGGTCGCCAAGCGGCCCAGGCCGCGCAGGAGTCGGCCCGAACGCGGCACGCGCAATTGATTGCCGACCGCGAGCAGTCGCGAGGTATGGAGGCGCGCCGGGAGCAACTTCAGGGCGAATGCCATGCCGTGATCCAGGCCGGCACCCAGGCCATCGACGCTTTGAAAGCCCAAGACCAGGGCGAGGTTCGGCGGCTGGAACGGCTGGAACAGCGTATTGCACAGCGCCTCGCCCAGGAGTGCAACCGCCGGCAAGTGTTGCAGAATCAGCGTCGACAATGCCTCACGGTGTTGGCGGGTGTGCAAGCCGTACGGCATGGCGAGTGCCGTCTACCCATGGCCGAGCGGGTATTGTCGCTACGTTCGGCGCAGGTCGGGGCCTGGCGCCAACAGGTCCAACGCCTGACGCAATGCCAAGCGGCGAAGCGTATGGTTCAGCAGAAGT
>NZ_JAPUVI010000073.1 GCF_029255285.1 Accumulibacter sp. | reverse complement strand
GTACGACATCTTCGACAATGTCGACTTCACGCTGAACCGCGCTCCGGAGCCGGGTTCCATCGCTCTCGTCGGTCTCGCCCTGCTCGGGCTGGGTGCCGGTCGGGTACGCAAGGCGGCCAAGTAAGTTAGGGGACGCGGCCAGAGCGTAAGCTCTGGTCCTGGCGGCAAGCGCCGCTGGATCTGTCGGCCGCCAGGCGGTGATAGCGGAGGAGCCTCTGGGCTCCTCCGTTTTTTTTTTTCCTGCTTTCGGCGCGCGAACCGGCCGCAAGGTGGCGCGGTGGCACGAGGCGTCGGAGGACCTTCACTTAACCGGGCGTACGCGCCGCCTGACGTCTCGGACGCTGGCCGCCCGACGGGATGCCGCCGAGGAAGGATCGCCGGAACTCGGTCCTAGCGCGGTAGAGCCTTACTCCGTTGCATCGACCATCGCTTGACCAGCGTGTAAATCGCCGGAATCACGATGAGCGTCAGCACAGTCGAGGAAAGCATGCCGCCGACCATTGGCGCGGCGATGCGGCTCATCACTTCCGATCCGCTGCCACGGCTCCACAGAATGGGCAACAGACCCGCGATGATTGCGACGACGGTCATCATCTTCGGCCGCACACGCTCGACGGCGCCTTCCATGACCGCTCCGTGAAGGTCGGCGACGTCTGGCGAACGCCCCGCCGTGCGGCACTTCGCCTTGACCGCTTCCCAGGCGTGGTCGAGGTAGATCAGCATGATGACGCCGGTTTCGGCCGCCACCCCGGCGAGTGCGATGAAACCGACGACGACGGCGACCGACAGGTTGTAGTCGAGCAGCCACATTAGCCAGACGCCACCGATCAGGGCGAAAGGCACCGAGAGCATGACGATCAGTGTTTCGCCGAGGCGCTTGAAGTTGAGGTAGAGCAGCACGAAGATCGACAGCAGGGTCACCGGGATGACGATCTTCATTTTCTCTATCGCCCGCTCCATGTACTCGAACTGGCCGCTCCAGGTGACGTAATAGCCGGGCGGGAACTTGACCTGTTCGGCAACCGCCTTTTTCGCGTCGGCGACATAGCCGCCGATGTCGCGCTCGCGGATGTCGACGTAGATGTAGGCCGAGAGCAGCGAATTCTCGGTGCGGATGCTCGGCGCGCCCTTGGCGACGACGACGCTGGCCACGTTCCCGAGCGGGATCATGGCGCCGTCCATGGTGGAGATCAGAACTTCGCGGGCAATCTGCTGCGGGTCGGAGCGCAGTTCGCGCGGATAGCGGACGGTGACGCCGAAGCGCTCGCGACCCTCGACCGTGGTCGTCACCAGCTCGCCGCCCAGCGCGCTGCCGATGACGTCCTGCAGATCGCCGACCGCCAGACCGTAGCGCGCGAGTTGTGCGCGATCGGGCTCGATGTTGAGGTAGAAACCGCCGGTGAGGCGCTCGGCGAAGACGCTGGTCGTTCCGGGAACGGTCCTGACGACGGACTCGATGTCGCGGGCCAGCTTTTCCATCGTCTCCAGTTCCTTGCCGAAGACCTTGATGCCGATCGGCGTACGAATGCCGGTAGACAGCATGTCGATGCGCGCCTTGATCGGCATCGTCCAGGCGTTGGCGATACCGGGAAACTGCAACGCGCGGTCGAGCTCGGCAATCAGCTTGTCGGTTGTCAGGCCGGCGCGCCATTCGGATTCCGGTTTCAGGTTGATCACCGTTTCGAACATCTCGGTCGGCGCCGGATCGGTCGCCGTGTTGGCGCGCCCCGCCTTGCCATAGACCGATGCCACTTCGGGAAAGCTCTTGATGATCTTGTCTTGCGTCTGCAGCAGTTCGGCCGCCTTGGTGATCGACATACCGGGCAGCGAGGCCGGCATGTAGAGCAGCGTTCCCTCGTTGAGCGTCGGCATGAACTCGGAACCGAGCCTGGCGGCGGGATAGACCGAAACCGTCAGGGCGAGTACGGCGAGTCCGATAGTCAGTTTCGGGCGGCGCATTACGCCGGCGATGATCGGTCGATAGATCCGGACCAGGCAGCGATTGACCGGATTTTTCGCCTCCGGCATGATCCTGCCGCGGACAAACAGCTGCATCAGCACCGGTACCAAGGTGATCGACAGCAGCGCCGCGCCGGCCATGGCGAAGGTCTTGGTGTAGGCGAGCGGCGAGAACAGCCGGCCTTCCTGCCCCTCGAGGCTGAAGACCGGCAGGAAGGAGACGGTGATGATCAGCAGCGAAAAGAAAAGCGCCGGTCCGACTTCCTTGCATGCGGTGAGCATGGCTGCGGCGCGTTCGCTGGTCGAGTGGCCTTCAGGCAGACGTTCCAGGTGTTTGTGCGCGTTTTCGATCATCACGATGGCGGCGTCGATCATGGCGCCGATGGCGATGGCAATGCCGCCCAGACTCATCAGGTTGGAGTTCATTCCCAGCGCGCGCATGGCGATAAAGGCGATGAGGATGCCGACCGGCAGCATCAGGATGGCGACCAGCGCGCTGCGTACGTGCAGCAGAAAGACGATGCAGACCAGCGCGACGATGAGCGATTCCTCGAAGAGCGTTCGTTTGAGCGTCTCGATGGCGCGGTGAATCAGCTCGGAACGGTCGTAAGTGGTTTCCACCGTCACCCCCGCCGGCAGCCCGGGGCCTATTTCAGCGATCTTGGCCTTCAGATTGTGGATGACTTCGAGCGCGTTCTGGCCATAACGCGCCATGGCGATTCCCGACACCACCTCGCCTTCTCCGTTGAGTTCGGTCAGACCGCGCCTTTCGTCGGGCACGAGTTCGACGCGCGCGATGTCGCGGACGAGGACCGGCGTTCCGCGATCGCTCTTGACCACCAGATTTTCGATGTCGTTCCGGCCGCGTAGATAGCCTTTGCCACGCACCATGTATTCGGTCTCGGCCATTTCGACCACGCGCCCGCCGACATCGCGGTTGGAGTCACGGATCACCTGCGCGACCTTCATCAGCGGAATGCCGTAGGCGCGCAGTCTGGCCGGGTCGACGGTGACCTGATAGGTCTGCACGAAGCCGCCGATCGACGCCACTTCGGCCACTCCCTGCGCTTTACTCAGTTGATAGCGCAGGTACCAGTCCTGGATGGTGCGCAGTTCGGCCAGCGTTTTGTCTTTGGCGAGCAGGGCGTACTGATAGACCCAGCCGACCCCGGTAGCATCGGGACCGAGCGATGGCGAGACACCCCGGGGCAAGCGGCCAGCAACGGAGTTCAGGTACTCGAGGACGCGCGAACGGGCCCAATAGATGTCCGTGCCGTCGTCGAAAATGACGTACACGAAGGAAGCGCCAAAGAAGGAAAAGCCGCGCACGACGCGTGATCTGGGGACCGACAGCATGGCCGTCGTGAGCGGGTAGGTGACCTGGTCTTCGACCACTTGCGGTGCTTGGCCGGGATACTCGGTGTAGACGATGACCTGCACGTCCGAGAGGTCGGGCAGGGCGTCGATTGGCGTGCGCAGTACGGCGTAAATGCCGCCCAGGGTGACAAAAAGGGTGGCGAGCAGAACCAGAAAACGGTTCCGGCCCGACCAGTCGATAAGGCTCGCCAGCATCGTGCGAATCTCCTTGGCGGCGCTTCAGTGGCCGGCGTGCGGGTTGGCGGGCCTGGGCTGGGTGGCGCCTCCGGCCAGCGGCTCGACCGCCGTGATCACCCACTCTCCCGGCTGACGTTCGACGAATTCGAAGGCCACCCGGCCGCCAGGCGCCAGCGCCGTCAGCAGGGAGTCGTTGGCGACCTTGAACGGCATGCTCATGGCCGGCCACTTGAGGCTGTCGACCGGGCCGTGTGCGAGCTCGACGGTGCCGGTCCCGGCGTCGACGCGGATCACCGTTCCCTCGGCCCGGTGCCCTGGGCCAGCTGCCTTGCCGGGTGGGGCGACGGCGGCAGCGGCAGTCGAGGCCGGCGCGAGACCGCCGATTGCCGCCTTGAGGTTGCTTTCGGCGTCGATCAGGAAGTTGGCCGCCACCACCACCCGTTCGCCGTCCCGTACGCCGTCGAGAACTTCGACGTAGTCGTCACTGCGCGCACCGAGCTTGACCTCGCGTGGCGCGAAGCGGCCTTCGCCAAGCTCGATCAAGACGATCTGCCGCTTTCCGCTGTCGATCACCGCCGAAAGCGGAACGCTGACTCCCATCGACCGGCCGGCGACCGGCAGTTCGACCTGCGCGAACATTGCCGGCTTGAGCAACAGATCCGGATTGGCAAGTTCGATGCGCAGCGCAACGGTTCGCGTCGCGGCCTCGAGGGTCGGATAGATGTAGCTCACGACACCGTGGAAAACCTTCTCCGGGTAGGCGTTGACCCGGATTTTTGCGTGACTGCCGGTGCGCAGCAGGCCGATGTCCTGTTCGAAGACCTCGGCGATGACCCATACCGATGACAGGTCGGCCACCTGGTACAGTGTTTCCCCAGGCGTGAAGCGCATGCCTTGCTGGGCCTTCTTTTCGGTCACGATGCCAGCCACTGGCGAGCGGAAGGTCATCGTCCGCCGGCTGGCGCCGGATGCGGCGAGTTCTCTGACCTGTTCGGCCGAGATGTCCCAGTTCCTGAGCCGCTGCAAGCTCGCCGCCGCCAGTTCCCGCATTCCCGCCTGGGCTTCGCCGCCGGCCTCCTCGAGTGCCGCGACGCCTTGCGCGGCAATAGCATATTCGCGTTGCGCGGAAACCAGCTCGGGGCTATAGACCTCGAACAGCGGTTGCCCCTTGGCGACCGGCTGGCCGTTGACATTGACGTGCAGTCGCTCGACGTAGCCCTCGAATTTGGCGGTGATGGTGAACTGGCGACCTTCGTTGGGCACGATACGACCGGCCGCGCGCAGCGTCCGGTCCAGGCGGCGCTGTTGTGCGGCCTCGCTACGCACGCCCAGCTTCTGCACCTTCTCGGTACTGATGCGGATCTGTCCGGCCGCCGCGGGGTCGGTCTCCTGTTCGTCGGCATAGACTGGCGTGTAATCCATTCCCATGGCGTCCTTCTTCGGCACCGGCGAGGTGTCGGGCAAGCCCATCGGGTTCCGGTAATACAGGATCTTGCGCGGCTCGCCCGCCTCGCCGGCCGCCGGATTGGCGTCGGGTGACGACGCGGCACCCCGGCCGCCCAGCCAGTAGCCCGCGCCGGCGGCCACCGCCAGCAGCGCGACGAAGCCGATGACGCGTGCGCTGCCTTGCTTCATGGTTCTTCCCCCAACAGTTTTTCGATGGCCGCGAGACGAATCTGCGCTTCGCTCTGCGCCTTGATCTGGCTTTGCTTCGCTTGCCGAATCCGGCGCTGCGCTTCGAGCAGAGTAGCGAAGTCTACCTTGCCGGTCTCGTAACCGGCCAGCGCGGCGCGAAAGCCGAGTTCGGCCTGCGGCAGCAGACTGGTCGTGGCCAGTGTTTCGAGTCGCCGTGCCGCTTCGACAGCCACCAGGTTTTCCGAGAGTTCAGCCAGCACCTGGTTGGCGGCGGCCTCCTTGCGCGACCCGGCGGCGGCCAGCATGGCCTCCGATTCGCGTTCCTGCGCGCGCCGTGTCGATTGCTGGAGAGGGATGTTGAGTTCGACCATCACTTCCCATTCCTTGACGGCATTCTGGTACTGGATCGGCCCGAAGCCGACGGTGAAATCCGGGTAGCGGTTGCGGTACGCTAGTTCGCGGCTTTTCTGCGCCGCCTTGAGGCGCGATTCCTCGGTGGACAGGACGGGGTTGCGCGACCGGACGCGTTCCTCCAGCGCCGCATAGTCGAGCTTCGCCGGCGGCGGCAGCGGCGGCAGCCTTTCGGGTTCGGCGAGCGCCGCCGTCGCCGGGCGCGCCAACAGGGCGTTGAGGCGTGCGTTGGCTTGGCGGCGCTCGCTTTCGAGGGTCAGCAGTTCGCTGCGCATGCCGGTCTGCTCGACCTGCGCGCGGATGACGTCCTGCTGGGCGGCGAGGCCTCCGGCGTAGCGCGCCTGAGCGACCTTCTCCAGGCGAGCGATGAGGTCGAGGATTTCGCGCGTCAAACTTTCGTTACGGTACAGGTAGTAGCGCTGGGCGTGCGCGACCTTGATTCTCGCCGCCAGTTCGGACCAGGCGCTTTGCGCACGGCCGCTGGCGGCATCCGCTTCGAGTTCGGCAATCTCGCGCTTCAGCTCGCGCTTGCCAAACCAGGGCAGGTCCTGCGACAGCAGGTAGCGCGTGCTGCCCACCTGGCTCGGCGACAGGGTGGCATTCTGCTCTCCCGAGCGGGTGATGTCGCGCAGTTCCATTCTGAAACGGGGGTCGGCGAGCGCGCCGGCCGGGCCGACGCGCTCGCCTGCCGCGTCGGCCTCCGAGCGTGCCGCCGCGTAGTCGGGATTGGTCTGCCGCGCGAAAACGAGCAAACCTTCGACGTTCCTGCCGAGAGCGCCGTCCTGGGCAAGCGCTGGCGCCGCCATGACGAGCGCCACGTACAGGGCCGACGCCCGGGCAGCGATGACTCCTCGCATACATGCTCCCTGAGTAAGGCAAAGTGTCGATTCCAGACCGCGTGTCGAGGTCCGGAAAATGGCCGTTGGGTCGTCCCGCGCCAGCCATGGGCGATCCGGCGAGGCGCGGGGACAGCGGTGCAAGGATCGTATGATGCTGGCGCCCGGCTAACAAGAGGCTGTCGTGTCGGTTACATTGCTGTAATCTTCGCCGCAGCCACTCGGGCCAGGGCAAACTGGCGCGAAATCATGGGGCTGACGAAGGATATCGGCGATGAAAATTCTCGTGGTCGAGGACCAGACGAAGACCGGGAACTACCTGAAGCAAGGTCTGACGGAGGCGGGCTTCGTGGTCGACTTGGCACGGACCGGCGAGGACGGCCTGCACTGTGCGCTGACCGAGGCCTACGATCTGCTCGTTCTCGACGTCATGCTGCCCGGCATCGACGGCCTGGAGGTACTGCGCGGCATTCGCCGGGCAGGCAGGGAAACACCGGTGTTATTCCTGACTGCGCGCGATGAGGTCGACGATCGGGTGCGCGGCCTGGAGTCGGGGGCCGACGATTATCTGGTGAAACCCTTCGCTTTTTCGGAACTGCTGGCCCGCGTGCGCAGCCTGCTGCGCCGCGGCGGCAAGGCTACGGAGTCGGAACTCCTACGTGCCGCCAATCTCGAGCTGGACCTGATGCGCCGCCGGGTCAGCCGCTCGGGCAAGCGGATCGATCTGACGGCCAAGGAATTCGCCCTTCTGGAACTGCTGCTGCGCCGTCAGGGCGAGGTTCTGCCTCGTTCTCTGATCGCTTCGCAGGTCTGGGACATGAATTTCGACAGCGATACCAACGTGATCGAAGTTGCTATCCGCCGGCTGCGGGCAAAGATCGACGATGACTTCGAACCCAAGCTCATCCGCACGGTGCGCGGCATGGGCTACGTCCTCGAGGCGGCGACGTGCGACTGAGCGGACGCCGCTCGATGAGCTTCCGCCTGACGATGCTCTTTTCCTTGTCGTCGACGGTAGTCCTGCTGTTGTTGGGTTACCTGATTGCCGCCGCGGTCGAGCGGCACTTCGTGGAGCAGGATGCTGAGCTGTTGGGGGGAAAGCTCGAACTGGCGCGGCACGCCCTGGAAAAGGTGCGTTCGCCAGACGATCTTGCCGTTTTGCCGCGGCAACTGGCCGATTCGCTGGTCGGTCATCATGGCCTGGCTGTCATCGTCGTCGGCCCGTCCGGTCAAACGCTGTTCGCCAGCGCCGACGCCGAGTTTCCACGCGCGCTGCTCGACAGCCAGGCGGCGGTGGAGTCAGCAACTCGGCCACGGGTCTGGCGGACAAGCGACCAGCGCCCGATGCGTGGCGTTTCCGCCGTCGCGCGAACGGGAATCGAGGGCGCGCGGCCCGCGCTCGTCGGCGTCGCGACCGACATTTCGCACCACGAGCATTTCATGCGTTCGTTCAGGCGGACGCTGTGGTCTTTCGTCGCCTCGGCCGCTTTGCTGACGGGTATTCTCGGCTGGCTTGCCGTCCGCCGCGGACTCGCGCCGCTGCAGGCGATTCGGCGCGAAGCGGCGGGGATCACCGCGCATCGACTGCATTACCGGCTGCCGACCGACGCCACTCCGGTCGAACTGGCCGAACTGGTGGCAACGCTGAACGCGATGCTGGCCCGCCTGGAAGATTCGTTTCGCCGCTTGACCGATTTTTCTTCCGACATTGCCCATGAACTGCGCACCCCGGTCACCAATCTCTTGACCCAGACCCAGGTCACGCTGGCCAAGGAAAGGTCGGCCGCCGAGTACGGCGAGGTGCTTGCCTCGAACGCCGAGGAACTGGAGAGCCTGTCGCGCATGATCTCCGACATGCTCTTGCTGGCCAGGTCGGACAACGATCTGGTCATTCCCGAACGGCAGCCGATCGACCTGGTCGACGAAGTGCGGGGATTGTTCGCATTTTACGAGGCGCTGGCCGACGAGAAGTCCGTCGTTCTGACCTGCTCGGGAAGCGGTTGCGTCGCCGGCGACCGGCTGATGCTGCGCCGGGCGATCAGCAATCTGCTGTCGAATGCGCTACGTCATACGCCCACCGGCGGGCACATTGCCGTCCGGGTCGACGACACGGACGCCGACCGGGTCAGGCTGTCGGTCGAAAACTCCGGCCCAACCATTGCGCCCGAACATTTGCCGCGTGTGTTCGACCGCTTCTATCGCGCCGACCCTTCGCGCCAGCGCGCGGGCGACGGAACAGGACTCGGGCTGGCCATCACGCGCTCCATCCTGCGTGCGCATGGCGGTGACGCCTGCATCCGTTCGGCCGACGGCGTCACCGTCTGCGAGTTGCTGTTCAGGCCCTGAGCGTCCGCTCAGGGCTGCCCGGGCTGGCAAACGACGTTCAGTTCGCGGCACACCGCGAGTATTCGCGTCACGATGGTCGGCGTGCTCGACATCGTGTTGCCAGGATGTGCGGTCGACACCAACAGTTGCGACATGTGCTCGTCGAGCGGATTGACCTGGATGCCGCCGATCCGTGTGCCGTCGGTGAACTCGACCAATCGTCTGGCCTCATCGCTGCGCGTTACCCGGACTTCGGAGTTCTGCGCCAAGAGCCGCTTGATGGTTTCGAACACCTTGTCCGGCGCGACTTCGACGATCACTGCGGCGGTGTCGTAGGAGACGCCGCCGCTCGGCGCCGACTGCGACATCTGCTCGATGCGCCCGATGACCTTGCGGGTGAGAAACAGCGCCTGCGCCTCGACGACGCCGCTCATCGCCAGCAGCACGCTGCCGAGCAGGAAGCTGTTGCGCAAGTTCGATAGTGTTTTCACAACGTACCACCTCCAATCCATTGCCGCGTCACTCGACCCGCCCGGCGCTCAGCGCCGGAACCGGCCGCCACCGAAGCCCCCCCGCCGAAACCGCCCTCGCCGCCGCAGCTTGCCGGATAGGGGTAGTAGATCGGCACGACGCCCGGTTAGACTACCGGCGGATAGTCGTAGCCGGTGCCGTAGACGATCACCCCGGCACAGACGTAGGCTATCGTGAAGCCGAAAGTCACGTTTTCCGGTGTCGAAGCGTAGACTCGCACGTCAGTGTACGGGTAAAGCGGTCCGGCGGATATCGGCGAAGTTTACGTCGTACGGAAATGCTGCGAAGGGGCCGGCAGGGTTCCGGCAGGCGCCCACGGTCCGTTGGCGTCGTAAGCGCGCAGCCAGCCGCCGCTGTCACCGTCGAAGAAGACGCTCCAGTTGGTGTTGACGGCATAGCTCAGCGAAGTTCCGGCGACTGGAGCCAGCACCGGCACGCCATCGAAGATCAGCAGACTGGCGGCACGCTGGCTGACGAAGAGGCGAGGCGCCTCGTCTTGCACCGCGGCCGCCGGCGGGTTTTCATTTGTTCGACCTCGACGATCCGATTTGCCTCGCCCGATCGCCTATCGGCGCAAAGCCTGCGGCCCTGCGGCGATAGTAGTCGGCAGGTGGGAGAAAGGGAAGCCTAGACGACGCTTTCGTCGACTGCTTTCCGTCTCCGCCGCCGCTTGCTCAGGCGCTGGGTGAGAAGGACAAAAAAAGGGCACGCCGGCCAGGCCGGCATGCCCTCTTCTGGCGAACGGTGACGCCTATCTGGCGTAGCCCGTCTCCGCCATCACGTCCTGATCGTCGAACGTGGCGCGGTCCTGCTGCGCCTGTGGGCTGTTGTCCATGATCGAAACCAGCCAGGCGGTGATGAAGGCCAGCGGCATCGAGAAGAGCGCCGGCTGTTCATACGGAAAGAGCGGCTTCGGGTAGCCCAGGACAGTTACCCAGACGGCCTTCGAAAAGATCACGAAGGCGAGCGCCGAGACGAGCCCGATCAGTCCACCGAGCACCGCGCCTCGCGTCGTCAGCCCTCGCCAGTACATCGACAGGATCAGCATCGGGAAACTGGCCGAAGCGGCGATGCCGAGTGTCAGGCCGGAAAGGAAGGCCAGGTTGTGCTTTTCGAACATGATGCCGAGGGCAACCGCCAACACGCCGAGGCCAAGAGACGCCGTCTTGGAGACGCGGATCTCGTCGGCTTCCGTGGCCGTCCCTCGCTTGATCGCGTTGGCATAGATGTCGTGCGAGATCGCCGATGCTCCCGCCAGCGCGAGGCCCGAAACGACGGCCAGGATGGTCGCGAAGGCCACAGCGGCCATGAAGCCGAGCAGCAGGTTGCCGCCCACCGCGTGCGCCAGGTGCATGGCCGGCATGTTGCCGCCGCCGAGCAGTTTGCCGCCGATCGTTCCGCCCTCGAAGTACTGCGGATCCGTACCGACGAGGACGACGGCCGACAACCCGATGAGGCCGATCATGAGGAAGAAGAAGCCCATGACGCCGGTGGCGACGAAGACGCTCTTGCGCGACTCGACCGAATTGGGAACAGTGAAGAAACGCATCAGGATGTGCGGCAGACCAGCGGTGCCAAAAACCATTCCCAAGGCTAGCGAAACGGCCGAAACGGGGTCAGCGAACATCACGCCGGGCGCCAGAATCTTGATTCCGTCCTTGTGCACGGAGACCGCTTTCGCGGCCAGCGCTTCGAAGCTCAGGCCGAACTTGACGAAAGCGAGCATCGCGACCAGCGTACCGCCGGCCACCAGGAGCACCGCCTTGACGATTTGCACCCAAGTGGTGGCGATCATGCCGCCGAAAGTGACGTAGATCACCATCAGGACGCCTACCGCGACGACCGCGACCCAGTACTCGATGCCGAACAGCAGCTTGATGACCTGCCCGGCGCCGACCATCTGGGCGATGAGATAGAAGATGACCACGGTCAGCGAGCTGATGGCGGTCATCGTTCGCACCGGTCGCTGCGCAAGCCGGAACGACATGACGTCGGCGACGGTGTAGCGCCCGAGGTTGCGCAGGCGTTCGGCCATGATGAACAGAATCATCGGAAAGGCGACGATCAGGCACAGACAGTAGAGGAAGCCGTCGTAGCCCTTGGCGAAGATGAGGCTGCTGATGCCGAGCAGGGTCGCCGCCGAGAGCAGGTCGCCGGCAATCGCCAGCCCGTTCTGTGTGCCGGTGATGCCCCCGCCGGCCGCGTAGTAGTCGCTCGCCGTCTTGGTCCGTTTGGCCGCCCAATAGGTAATGCCCAGGGTGACCAGGACAAAGAAGACGAACATCATGATCGCCGGCAAGTTGGCGGCCTGAGTCTTGACCTCGGCGGCAAGGGCTGGGTTGAGCAGACCGAAGGCCGTGGCCGCGAGAAGCATTTTCAGAATGAAGGAATTCATTTGGCCGCCTCCCGTAGGATTTCTTCGGTCAGACCGTCGAAGTCGCGTGTCGCCCGGCGGACATACAGACCCGTCGAAAGCCAGAAGAACACGATCATCGCGACGCCGATCGGAACGGCGACGGTGGTGACGCCGGAACTGGAAATCGGAATCGCCAACCATTGGGGGCTGAAGGCGATCACCAGTACGAAAGTGAAAAAGACTCCCAGAGTGCTACCGGTCAGGGTCCAGGCCAGACGTTTACGCCGATTCACCAGTTCCGGGTATTTGGGGTGGTTGCGAACCCGCTGAGAAAAATCTGTTGACATTTAATCCTCATCTCCTCTTCGCATTTTTTAGGTGTTGATCTACAACTTATCGGCATCTCGCAGCGATGCCGTTTGGTACGCACGCAAACAAGATCTTTACATAGGCACCTCCTGGTTGCCGCCAGCGTGTTCGCTAGCCGAAGAGAGTATCGCCTTGCCGCGCGGGATGACGCAAGCGCCACGGGGCGCCGGCTAGGGCGTAGAAAGGCGCGCACCAAGGGGCGGCCGGCCGGTTGGTCGGTCGCCTGCCACCCCACCGGGAGTCCCACGGCAGGGGCAGGCTTAGCACACGGCGTCTGTCGATCACTCGCTACCCGCGTTCGGGCGGTGAGATCATTTGGCTGGCGGGTGGCACGAGGGGTCGTTGTTGCCGGAAGTAGCCCTCGCTGTGAATCATCTTGGCGCGAGCGCCAAGCAGCTTCACGGCGCGTACGCAGTCGTCCACGAATTCCGGGCTGCCGGCGACGAATATGCAAAACTCGGACAGATCCTTGAACAGGCTAGGGAGGATCTCTGGAATCCGTCCACACAGACCGTCGTGGGCTTCGCGGGTAAGCGTATACAGATAGCGAAAACCCGGGTGCTTGGCCTGCCACCAGGCCATCAAGCCCGAGTCGTACAGATCGGCCGTCGTGCGCGCCGAAAACAACAGGGTTACGGGCTGGCTATAACCGCGACGCAACGCCGCGTCGGCCAAAGCGAGTACCGGCGCCAGTCCCGAGCCGGCGGCGATGCAGAGCACCGGCGCGTCAACCGAGGGGTCGCCGATGAAGGTACCGTAGGGCCCGGACAGTGAAACCGTGCGGCCGACGGTCAGATTCTCATGTACCCAGGTGCTGGTCAGACCGGCGTCGACACGCGTGATCTGCAGCGAGATTTCACCGTCCGGGCGCGGCGCGTTGGCTATCGAGTAGGAGCGCGGTGGAATGCCGGCTGCCGGGTCGCCAAGCAGAACGTATTGCCCGGGCCAGTAGCGCATCGGCTTGGCGAGCGGACGAAAACGCAGTTCCAGAATACGCGCCGTGCGCCATTGCCGGTCGACGACGATGAAGGCCTGATTTTCCTGCGGTGGAAAAAGCTTGGGCTGCGCATCCTCGGTACCCCAATCGATGACGATTTCGTCCGAAATGGGCTTGGCCATGCACATCAGCCCGAAGCCCTCGTGGCGCTCCTGCTGCGACAGCGCCATGTCGAGGACGAAGCCCTGGTCGAAAGTGCCGCTCAGCACTTTGACCTTGCATTCGCCGCAAGCGCCGGCACGACAGTTATTGGGCAGGGCGTAACCGGCGGCCTCGAGTGCTTCGAGGACTGCGCTGCCCTCCTGGCATTCGACAACATGTCCCGACGGGTGCAAACGAATATGCTTCATGTCAAGTTCCGCGCTTCATGGATGCATGAGTGGCGGCCAGTCGCCTGGCCGCCACGCTAAGTGAGGCACCGAGAGGCCTCAGAATACGGGAATGATGTCCTCCATGTCGATGTCCCGGATCTCCTCGCCGGTGATCCCCACCTCGGGAATCGCCGGGAACGGAATGTTGAACTTGTCGAGCACGCCCTTGAGGTTGAGCATCGCGTTCCGCCAGTTGTCCTTCTTGGCTTCGTACTCGGGAACCTGGAAACCGGCCGTACGGGCGATGGCTTCGGCTTCGCGCTGCGTGGCGATGAAGTCTTCCGGAATATCCCAGAAATCTGCCGGCGGCTCGAAGAGAACGCCGGACAGGAACAGGAAGCCGGCGCGGATCTGCTTGGTGATGAGCGGCCGATCGGACACGTCGAGCTTAGGATAGTCACGTTCCATGAGCGACATGCAGATCGCCATGTGCCGGCCCTCGTCGCGCCCGACGTTGCGGAAGGCTTCCTTGAACACCGGTTCGGTGCATTGGGCGGCCATTTGGTGGAAGATCGTCGCCGCCGCAATCTCGCCCATCAGGAAGGAGCTGAAGAGGACCGCCAGGCTGTACTTGGGTACCGCCGTCTTGTAGCCCTCCCAGTAACGCGAGCCGTTGTAGTACAGCCAATGCGCGTTCTTCTGGACTTTTCGGCCGATTTCCGTTTTCGGCACATAGGTCAGCGGATCGGGATGCTCCAGCAATCTGGTGATCGCCATGCCGCATAGCTGCTCATGGTTCTGTTCGTCACGCGTCACCGAGAAGAAACAGCGCCGCACCGCATCTTCCTCGTGCGCCTCGTAGGTCTTGATCAGCGCGGCGGCAAACACGGGTGGCGCCGACGCGTCGAAGACGGAAAGAATGGTCCACCAGTAGGCGATCGCCTCGCGCTGTTCCCACGAGTACTTGGAGAGGTCGAGCGTATTCCAAGGCAGTTTCTTGGGATCCCACGCTTCGCGCAGCGACGCGTCCCAGATGTCCTCTACTTTTTTGGTTTGGGCGTGCCAGCTCAATGGGAAAATGTTGGGCTGCGCGGCGGCCGTCGGGAGTTCCATTTTCCCGGCCAGGCGTTCGTGTCTCGACATCGATGCTTTCCTCTCAGGTTGGTTGCGTGATCCCGTCACACCGTAGTGGTGAGGCCGGGTGTATGTCGGTCGTGCGGGCGGCAGCAAGGCCTTCCTGCGTCGGGGTTTCAGGAAACCCGGACCGGCCTCCAGAGCTGGCGCTGCAGGTTGTCACACCTCGTATGGCCAGTCTGCCGGACCGCAGATTGGAGCAGATAATGTTACATCTGTCGAGCGTTTGTCAACCCTTCTTGTATCGCAAAGCGGCCAAATGCGGCGCGGGGAACGAAGCGCCTGTGGCGACCCGCCAGGCTTCTCTCCGCTCACCAGCAGCGGCTCCATCGTATTGATAAGGTCGGGGAATTGGACGTTCTCGAAAGTCGTCGCGAGGCCTCGGGACGGGCCGCGGTCGCCGGCCAATCCGGATACATAGCGTTGACAGTCTCCGACGTTGTTTGTATCGTCTCGACCATAGCAGGATGGCTCGGCCGCTTCGCCGGTCGGGAAGTCTTGCCCGAACAGAAGTACTGTCCTAATCATGCGGAGGAAGTTATGCCCCACCCGTTGTTCGATAAGCACCGCGACACCCTGAATGCCGCACTTGAAGCGATTGGTAGGCGCGGGTACTGGTCCCCCTACAACGAGATGCCGAGCCCGAAGGCCTATGGGGAGACCGCTTTCCAGGACGGCAAGGCAGCCATCGACGCCCTGCGTGGCGGCGAGTTTCCGCTGACGGGTCAGCCTGGGCGAACCGGGACGGTCGCTTCGGAGCACTCGCCCTACGGCGTCGATCTGTCGATCAGCTATCCGGAATGCGATCCCCAAGCCTTGCTCGACGCCGGTCTCGCGGCGATGCCGGCCTGGCAGCGCATCGGCGCCGACGGGCGCACCGGCGTTTGCCTCGAAGCTTTGCAGCGGCTCAATCAACGTAGCTTCGAGATCGCCCACGCGGTCATGCTGACCACCGGGCAAGGCTGGATGATGGCCTTCCAGGCCGGTGGACCGCACGCTCAGGATCGCGGCCTCGAAGCGGTGGCCTACGGCTGGCGGGAGATGTCGTTCGTGCCGCAGGAGGCGGTCTGGGAAAAACCGCAGGGCAAGAACCCGCCGCTGGTGATGCGCAAGCACTTCGAAGTGGTTGGGCGCGGCGTCGCACTGGTCATCGGCTGCGGTACTTTTCCGACCTGGAACACCTATCCTGGCCTTTTCGCTTCGCTGGTCACCGGCAACGCGGTGATCGTCAAACCGCACAGCAATGCCATTCTGCCAGCCGCGATCACGGTGGCGATCATCCGCGAGGTACTGGCCGAGAACGGCATCGATCCCAATCTGGTCACTCTCGCGGTGACCTCGGGACGGGCCAGCACGCAGCGGCTGGCGACCCACCCGGCTGTCAAGCTGGTCGATTTCACCGGCGGCAACAGCTTTGGCCGCTGGTTGATCGACAACTGTCGGCAGGCGCAGGTCTATGCCGAACTGGCGGGTGTCAATAACGTGGTCATCGAGTCCACCGATGCCTATCAGGCAATGCTGAAGAATCTCGCTTTCACCTTGGCGCTTTACTCGGGCCAGATGTGTACCACGACGCAAGCGATCATCGTTCCCGCCGGCGGCATCGAAACCGACCAGGGCCACAAGACCTTCGATCAGGTGGCTAGCGACCTGGGGGCGGCGATCGATGGATTGTTGGCCAAACCCGAGATCGCCACGGCGGTTCTCGGGGCGATCCAGTCGTCCGATACGCTGGCCAGGATCGAGGGCGCGGCGGCGCTCGGCGAGGTTGTCCTGGCATCGCGCAAGATCGAGCACGCAGAGTTCCCGGCCGCTGAGGTGCGTACGCCCGTCCTTCTCAAATGCGACGCGGCGAACGAAGCGTCGTACATGGAGGAACGTTTCGGGCCCATCAGTTTCGTCGTGCGGGTGGCCGACAGTGCCAGCGCCATCGCTCTTTCGGAGCGCCTGGTGAGCGAGCACGGCGCCCTGACCGTGGGCCTTTATTCGACCAGGCCGGAGATCGTCGAGGCGATGACTGCCGCGACTTGGCGCTCACAGGTGGCGCTGTCGATCAATCTGAGCGGTGGCGTATACGTCAACCAATCGGCGGCTTATTCGGACTACCATGCGACGGGCGGCAATCCTGCCGCTACGACGTGCTATGCCGACTCGGCTTTCGTCGCCAACCGCTTCCGCGTCGTCCAGCGGCGCTATCACGTTTGATCCGATGCCCGGGTGCTCGCCAAGCTCTCTGGCGAGCACCCGGAACCAGTGATGCGGCGCCCTCCGAGGATGGCTTTCCGGCTTCGGCGAACAGAATTCGATCGCTTCGGTGACGACCCGGGAGGCTGATTCGGGACACGTTGCCCGACAGCCACGGCGCTGACGCGTGGCGAAGCGCGTTGCCGCTGCGCCTTCCAGATGGGCAGCAAGCTGCCCGACAATACCGTTTGTGGCTCGCAATTATTGACTTCAGGGGGTAATCATGGCTTTCGAGACCATTCTCTTTTCGGTAGTAGACGGGGTGGCACGCCTCACCCTGAATCGGCCGGACCGCCTCAACAGCTTTACCGAACAGATGCACGCGGAAGTGCGGGTAGCGCTGGAACAACTGCGTAGCGACCCGACCGCCCGCGTTCTGGTGCTCGGTGGCGCCGGGCGAGGCTTCTGCGCCGGCCAGGATCTGGCCGATCGTTCCGTCCTGCCTGGCGCGGAGCCGGTCGATTTGGGCGCCAGTGTCGAAAACAATTACAAGCCCTTGGTTCTGGCGCTTCAGAACCTGGAAATGCCGACCATCTGCGCGGTCAACGGCGTTGCCGCCGGTGCCGGAGCGAATCTGGCGCTGGCCTGCGATCTCGTCATCGCCAGTCGCTCGGCCAGTTTCATCCAGTCGTTCAGCAAGATTGGCCTGATTCCGGACACCGGCGGCAGCTTTGTTCTGCCGCAGCGCGTCGGTGTTGCCCGGGCCATGGGACTGGCGCTGCTCGGCGACAAGCTGAGCGCCGAGCAGGCAGCCGCCTGGGGCCTGATCTGGGCTTGTGTCGACGATGCCGAGTTTGCGGCGTCGGTCGACCGGCTGGCCGCACAACTGGCGCTCGCGCCGACCAAGGCTCTGGTACGTACGCGGCAAGCGATTCGTGCCAGTCACACGAATACGCTCGAACAGCAGTTGGACCTGGAACGCGACTACATGCGCGAATTGGGGCACAGCCGCGATTACCGAGAGGGTGTCAACGCTTTCATGGAAAAGCGCGCGCCACGCTACACTGGCGAATGATTCATGCAAGGCTGCGTAGAACAGCCCGCTGCCGGCTTGCTGTGCCTGCCGGCAGCGATCAGGGAGTATGGCCAACTGACCGCGGCGCCCGCGGGTCAGCAATTTTCACGACCACGTTATAGAAAAAGGAGGAGTTTATGCCCGTGAGGTTTCCCCAGCCAGGTGAACTGGAGCCTATCGAGCGCGCCAGCCGCGATGAGATTGCCGCACTGCAGTTGCAGCGTTTGAAATGGTCGCTGAAACACGCCTACGACAACGTTCCCCATTACCAGCGGACGTTTGCCGCCGCCGGCGTTCATCCGGACGACCTGCATCAGCTCGAGGATCTGGCGAAGTTTCCTTTCACCACCAAGACCGACTTGCGCGACAACTACCCCTTCGGCCTGTTTGCGGTGCCGCGCGAGCAGGTGGTACGCGTCCATGCGTCGTCGGGTACGACGGGCAAGCCGGTTGTCGTGGGTTACACGCGCCGCGACATCGACACCTGGGCCGACATCGTCGCACGTTCGATTCGTGCCTCGGGCGGGCGCGCGGGCGACATCGTCCAGGTGACCTACGGCTACGGACTGTTTACGGGCGGTTTGGGCGCCCATTACGGCGCCGAGCGCCTGGGCTGCACGGTGATCCCGATGTCGGGCGGCAACACCGAAAAGCAGGTCCAGATCATCCAGGATTTCAAGCCGGACATCATCATGGTGACGCCCTCGTACATGCTGGTGATTGCCGAGGAATTTGCCAATCAGGGCCTGGACGCCCGCGACTGCTCGCTCAAGGTGGGCATTTTCGGTGCCGAGCCGTGGACCAATGAAATGCGTCGCGAGATCGAAGCCAAGATGGGAATCGACGCGGTCGACATTTACGGTCTGTCGGAGGTCATGGGTCCCGGTGTCGCCAACGAGTGCATCGAAACGAAGGACGGCCCGGTCATCTGGGAAGACCACTTCTACCCCGAAATCATCAATCCGGAGACCGGGGAAGTCTGTGCCGACGGTGAGGAAGGCGAGCTGGTATTCACTTCGCTGACCAAGGAAGCCTTCCCGGTCATCCGTTACCGGACGCGCGACCTGACCCGTCTGCTGCCGCCGACGGCACGCTCCTTCCGCCGATTGGCCAAAATCGTCGGTCGCTCGGACGACATGCTGATCATTCGCGGCGTCAACGTTTTCCCGACCCAGATCGAGGAACTGATCCTGCGCGACGACAAGCTGTCCGGTCAGTATCAGATCGTCGTGTCGCGTGAGGGAATCCTGGATCAGATCGAAGTGATGTGCGAGTTGCAGGCGAACGTTGCGGCGGCGGTGCCGGCGGCCGAAGTCCAGGCCACGGCGCGACGCTTGCAGACGACGATCAAGTCCCTCATCGGCGTCTCGGCCAAGGTCAGCGTACTGCAGCCAAACTCCATTCCGCGCACCCTCGTTGGCAAGGCGAAGCGGGTCATCGACAACAGGCGGATCGATGGCTGAGGCCTTCATTTGCGATGCGCTGCGCACGCCTATCGGTCGCTACGGGGGAAGCCTGGCTGCCCTTCGCCCAGACGACCTGGCGGCGCTGCCGATCAAGGCGCTCATCGAGCGAAACCCGGGGGTTGCCTGGGGTCAGATCGACGACGTGATCTACGGCTGTGCCAACCAGGCGGGAGAGGACAACCGCAACGTCGCTCGCATGGCGGCGCTGCTTGCCGGGCTGCCGGTCGAGGTCGGGGGAACGACGATCAACCGCCTCTGTGGCTCGGGGCTCGACGCGATTGCCCAGGCCGCGCGGGCCATTCGCAGTGCGGAGGCCGAGCTGATGATTGCCGGTGGCGTCGAGAGCATGTCGCGCGCACCCTTCGTCATGGGCAAAGCGAGCACGCCGTTTCAGCGCAGTGTCGAGGTGTTCGACACGACCATCGGCTGGCGATTCGTCAACCCGAAGATGAAGGCCGCCTACGGTATCGATTCGATGCCGGAAACGGCTGAGAACGTGGCTGCCGAGTTCGCCATCGAGCGGGCGGACCAGGACGCCTTCGCTTGGCGTAGCCAACAGCGCTGGGCGGCGGCCGATGCCGCCGGACGATTCGCCGACGAACTCATAGCGGTAGATCTTCCCCAGCCAAAGGGAGAGCCCAAGCGTTTCCTGCGTGACGAGCATGCGCGCCCGGACGTCACGCTGGAGGCGCTGGCCGCCCTGCAGGGAGTGGTCAGGAAGGGTGGTGCGGTAACCGCCGGCAACGCGTCCGGCGTCAACGACGGAGCCTGTGCCTTGATCATCGCCAGTGAGGCCGCGGCGGCCCGCCATGGCCTGGTACCCCGGGCGCGTATCGTCGGCACGGCGGTCGCCGGCGTGGCGCCGCGCATCATGGGTATCGGCCCGGCACCGGCGACGCGCAAGCTGTTGCAGCGCTTGGCGATCGACCTGGCAGACGTCGATCTGATCGAGTTGAACGAGGCGTTCGCCGCTCAGGCGCTGGCCGTCTTGCGGCAGTTGGGTTTGCCTGACGACGCGGCGCACGTCAACCCGAACGGCGGTGCGATCGCCATGGGCCACCCCTTGGGGATGAGCGGTGCGCGACTGGCGACGACGGCAACCTGTGAACTGCAGCGGCGTGGCGGTCGCTATGCGCTGTGTACGATGTGCATCGGTGTCGGACAGGGGATCGCCATGCTGCTCGAGCGAGTCTGACGCGCGGACTCCCGGGACTGGGCGACAGACGTCGTCCAGTCCCGACCGCGTTTCAGGTCTTCAGGGTTCGCCGGCGGTACATTCCGGGCGCGACGCCGGTCCAGGTCTTGAACGCCCGATAGAAGGTAGCCGCGTCGGAAAATCCAATCTGCTCGGCGATTTCCTCGATTGACAGTCGCGAGTGGTCCAGGCAATCGATGGCGATGTCGCGCCGCAGACCATCCTTGATCTCCTGGAAGTTGGTCCCTTCGCTGATCAGCTTGCGATGCAGGGTCCGCTGCGAGAAGCCGAGCGCGTCGGCAGCCTGAACGATGTCCAGATGGCGCGGCAAGGCGTCCCTCAGCAGAACACGGACCTTGTCGCTGAGCAGATCGATCGAGCGATACTGCCACAGGAGATTCCCGGGCGCGGCGCGCAGAAACTGGTTGAGGTTATCGACGTCCTGGCTGACACCGCGTTCCAGGTACTGAACGGGAATGCCCATCGCCGAAACCGGGGCGCCGAAACAGACCTCGCCGGGAAACAGCCGGGCGTATTCGTCGCCGTGCGCGGGACGGGGGCCCGAGAAGGCGACGCCGGACAGGCGGATTCTTTCGCCTACCAACCACGAAGCGAGGATGTGCAGGCTCTTGAAATGCACCATGGGCAGGAAGGTGAGCGTGTCGTGTCCGGCGCCCGACGGGCCGGTCAGCCGGAGCCAGCCAACGTTGCCTTCGCGGCGGAACGACAACTGGATCTCGTCGGTGAGGAGGCGCTGCACTTTGACCCAGCGTGCCAAAACGACATGCAGCGAGAGCGCGCCGAAGAGCGACGCGCGGCACAGGAAAACGAAGCTGCCGCGGCGCATCGGGCGCGCCAGGTGGCCCATCATTTCGTCGTCCAGTTCGTCCATCAGCAAGTGGACAAGCGTCTGGAATTGTGTCCGGGAGACCCGCGCGAATGGCAATTCGAGCAACTCCGGCGGTATGTTGGCACGCTCCAGGAAAGGCGCCGGGTCGCGCTCGAGACGTGCGAGGCCGCTCAGCGTCTCACGCACGAACCCAACGTGGACAGAAACCGGGTGGCTGTTTACCACGACGAATACCCCTCGAGTTGTTTGGCAGATTCTGCAATTTTTAGGCGTGCAGCGCAATGGTGTGAAAGTAGTGTTTTGTCTAGCATGCGCAGCGTTGGCGGTAACAAATGCGTCGCGGTGAGTTCAGGCAACTGACGCCGCACATCTCGTCTCATGATGACGTCGAACTTGGGAGGCACGATGATTGACAAGAAGTGGATTGGCTACACGGGACCGGAAGTACGCTTCGATATCGAACGCGGACGGTTGAAGTTCTTTGCACAGGCGATCGGGGAAAGCAATCCGATCTACCTTGATCAGGCAGCCGCGCAAGCGGCAGGCTACCGCGACCTGCCCGTGCCGCCGACCTTCCTGCTGGCGGCCGACCTCGATTCGAACGAGTTGTTCAGCACGCTGGCCAAAATGGGCGTGCCGCTCGGACGAATTCTGCACGGTGAGCAGGGATACACCTACTACAAGCCGGTCTGCGCCGGCGACTCGGTGACCGTGCGTGCGACGATCTCCGACATTTACGACAAGAAGAACGGTGCCCTCGAGTTCATCGTTCGCGACTCGACGGTTACCGATGCCAGTGGCGAGTTGGCAGCCGAGTTCCGCAGCGTAATCGTTGTGCGCAATTGAGGAGATACTGAAATGCCCGAACAAAAAGCGATCAATGTTGGCGATGTACTGCCAGAAGTCAAACTGCCGCCGGTCAACCGCACCACGCTGGCCCTGTTTGCCGGAGCGTCCGGCGACCACAACCCGATTCACATCGACATCGATTTCGCCCGCAAGGCGGGGATGCCCGACGTCTTCGCGCATGGCATGCTGGGCATGGCCTGGCTGGGCAGACTGCTGACCAACTGGCTGCCGCAATCGCAGTTGCGCCAGTGGTCCGTGCGCTTCCTCGGCATCACCAACCTCGGCGATCGAATCACCTGCAGCGGACGGGTGGTGGAAGTGTTTGAGCAGGACGGCGAGCGCCGTGCCAAGCTGGAGATCCAGACCGCCAATCAGGACGGCGAAGTCAGGATCGCTGGCGACGCGGTGGTGAGCCTGTCCTGACTGTTCAGACAGAACTCGATATTTCGTGACGCGACAATCGAACCGGACGACACTGACGTGCTTGCACAGATGATGAAACAGCCGCTGATGATTTCCCGCCTGCTGATGCACGCGGAGAAGTACCACGGCGACGAAGAAGTCGTTACGCGGACAGTGGAAGGTCCGGTTCATCGTTACACTTACCGCGATCTCGCTCGGCGTGCGCGGCAGGCGGCCGAGGCATTGGTTACCATGAAGCTGGGTGGCGGCGCCTGTGTCGCCACACTCGCCTGGAATACCTATCGGCATCTGGAGCTTTACTACGCCATCCCCGGCGTCGGCTCGGTCTGTCACACCATCAACCCACGTCTGTTTCACGAGCAGATCGTCTTCATCATCAATCATGCCGAGGATGTGGCGCTGTTCTTCGACGCCACCTTCGCACCTTTGGTGGCTGAGCTTCGGCCGCGCTGCCCGACGGTGAAACACTGGATCGCGCTCGTCGAAGCCGACCGGATTCCCGAGCAGACGCCGTTTGCGCGTTCCTATGAGGCCCTGCTCGAGAGTCGCCCAGGCGTCTTCGCATGGCCTTCTTTCGACGAAAACACCGCCAGCCAGTTGTGTTACACGTCGGGTACGACCGGCCACCCCAAGGGAGTACTGTTCTCGCACCGCACGACCCTGCTGCATAGCCTGACCACGGCATTGCCGGACGCGCTGTCGATTTCGACGAGCGAAGTCGTGTGCCCGATCGTTCCCATGTTCCACGCCAACGGCTGGGGTCTTCCGTATACCTGCCCGATGGTCGGCGCCAAGCTGGTGCTGGCCGGCATGAATACGGACGGCGAGAGTCTGTACCGGCTCTTCGAGGCCGAGGGAGTGACCTTTGCCGGCGCTGTGCCCACGGTCTGGCAAGGACTGATCGACTACATGCAGGCGGGTGGGTTACGTTTGAGCAGCTTGCGGCGTTTTCTGGTCGGCGGTTCGGCTTGCCCCTTCTCCATCATCCGTACCCTGTCGCAGGACTACGGTGTCGAAGCGCTGCCTGGCTGGGGAATGACCGAGCTGAGCCCGGTCGGGACGCTGACCACGTTCAAGCGCAAGCACGCGACTTTGAGCGAGGAAGAGCGTCTGGCTTTCAGGACCAATCATGGCCGGCCGCTGTTTGGTATCGACCTGCGCCTGATCGGCCAGCACGGCGAGGAACTGGCTTGCGATGGAAAATCGGTCGGCGAACTGCAGGTGCGTGGACTGGCGGTTGTCGATACCTACTTCCGGGGCGACACGTCGGCCCTGGTCGACGGCTGGTTCCCGACCGGTGACATCGCAACGATCGACGGCGACGGTTATCTAAAGATCACCGATCGGTCGAAGGACATGATCAAGAGCGGTGGCGAGTGGATCAGTTCGATCGAACTGGAGAACATCGCGACGCTTCATCCAGCGGTGGCGATGGCGGCCGTCATCGGAGTGGCCAGTGCCAAGTGGGGTGAGCGGCCGCTGCTGCTCGCCGTACGGCGCGCCGGAAAGAGTGTGGACAAGGAAGAGCTTCTCGCCTGGTTCGAGGGCAAAGTGGCCAGGTGGTGGGTGCCGGACGATGTGCAATTCGTCGACAGTTTGCCGCTGACGGCCACCGGCAAGCTGTCGAAAGTCACTCTCAGGCAACGGTATCAGGATTATCAATTGCCCGCGCAGGGCGAAACGCACCGCAACGGATTGGGTCTTGCCTCAGGGCACGCTCGGACGGGTCGGACTCCAGGTGGTAATTAGAAACTTTACGGGAAGGGAAATACCATGAGTAAGGTTGCCAGGTCGGAAAAGGTCATGGAAGCGCAAATGGAAGACATCGGCTGGGTGCCACCGGTACTCGGCTTCGAAAGTCGGGATTTCAAGGAAACGCTGAAGGCGGTGCTGGGTGCACCGATTCGTGATCCGATCACGCTGTTCAAGCATCAGGCGTCGTTGATGGGCGAGATGTTCAAGGTTTTCACGGGCAAGTCGACGTTGGCACCCGATAAATCCGACCGTCGTTTCGCCGATCCCAGTTGGACCGAGAATCCAATCCATCGGCGGATGATGCAGGCTTATCTGGCCAATAGCAAATACTGGCAATCCGTGGTCGACGACCTCAAGGTCGACGAGATGGACCGCGAACGGGCCCGTTTCTTCGTCTCGCTGTTCGTCGATGCCTTTTCCCCGACCAATAGCTTGGCCAATCCGGCCGCCATGAAGCGCATGCTGGAGACCGGTGGCGGGAGCATCAAGAAGGGCATGACCAACATGCTGCACGATCTCGTCAATGAGGGCGGCATGCCGAGCATGGTCGACAAGACGGCTTTCAAGGTGGGCGAGAATCTGGCCACGACCGAGGGTGTGGTGGTGTTCCGCAACGATCTGGTGGAGTTGATTCAATACAAGCCACTGGCCGCGCAGGTGCACGAGCGCCCGTTCTTCATGATTCCGCCTCCGATCAACAAGTACTACATCATGGACATCAATCCCGAGAAAAGCATGGTGCGTTACCTGCTTCAACAGGGCAAACAAGTGTTCATCATCAGCTGGCGCAATCCCAGGCCGGAGCACGCCGACTGGGGATTCGACACCTATGCCGGCTCGGCTCGCGAAGCGCTGCTGGCTGCCCTCGAGATCACGGGTGCCAAAGACTGCAATCTCTGGGGTGGCTGCGCCGGCGGCATCATCGGTTCCGTGATGCTGGCGCAGATGGCGGCCCGCGGGGAGCGCCTGGTCAATTCGTTCACCTTGAACGTGACCATTCTTTACATGCCGAGCGATTCGGTGATGGGTATGATGGCCACCGAGGGGCTGCTCAAGAAGGCGCGCAAGCATACGGCCAAGAAGGGTGTCCTGGACGGCAAGGAAATGTCGCGCATGTTCGCCTGGTTGCGCCCCAACGATCTGGTGTGGAACTACTGGGTCAATAACTATCTGATGGGCAACAAGCCGCCAGCCTTCGATCTTCTCTACTGGAACTGCGACAACACCCGCTTGACCTCACGCTTCCACACGGAGTTGATGGACATCGTGGCCAACAAGTGGCTCGCTCATCCGGGCGAGTTCCAGGCCGGCGGCATTCCCGTCGATCTCAAGAAGGTCGATTGCGACCTCTTCGCGCTGGCTGGCGACACGGATCACATCACGCCTTGGAAGAGCTGCTACGAATCGTCGATGTTCTTCGGCGGCAAGTGCGAGTTCGTGCTCAGCAACAGTGGTCACATTCAGGCCATGATCAATCCGCCGGGCAACAAACGGTCGGTGTACTTCACCAACCCGGCACGCGTCGCCGATGCCGACACATGGCTGGCCGGCGCGACCCGGAATTCCGGTAGCTGGTGGGAAAGATGGATCGTCTGGCTGAACGACCGCTCGGGTAACCTCGTGGAGGCACCGAAGGCTCTCGGCAGCGCGGCTCACCGCCCGATGGATCCGGCGCCGGGCACCTATGTCTTAGAGCCCTGATCGTCGGACAGGGGGCGCCCGCCGTGGCAACACGGTCGGCGGGCGCCCAGGTCGACGCCGCGCGCTTCGAAAAGCGTCGAGCCAGCGCGACGATGCGGAGACGACACTACGCAGCACCTATGCAAGAGGCATAATATGAAATTCCAGATGATCGATGTGGGAAGACAGCGGATACGTGTTGCCGTCTGGCCCTCGGACAGAAGCGGCGGAACGCCGTTGCTGCTGATCAACGGTATTGGCGGCAACATCGAGTTGCTGCGACCTTTCGCCGAGCAGTTGGCGCCGACCGAGGTGATCGCTTTCGATGCCCCCGGGACGGGCGGCTCGAGCACACCGGTGCTGCCCTCCCGGATGTCCGGGCTGGCTAAACTGCTGGCCGAGGTGTTGTCCCGATTGGGTTACCGGCAGGTCGATGTGCTGGGCGTTTCGTGGGGCGGTGCCCTGGCCCAGCAATTCGCGCGCGACTTCCCGCAGCGTTGTCGGCGACTGATTCTCGCCGGAACATCGATCGGCATGTTCGCCGTGCCGGGCGACCCGCGAGCCTTGATCAAGCTCATGTGGCCGAGGCGGTTCGACGACATGGAGTCGATCGTCAAGAATGCGGATACGATTTACGGCGGAATCTTCCGCAAGAACCCCGGCTATGCCCGGCAGCACATGAGCGAGATCGTTCCGCCGCGTACCGCCGGTTATCTCGGCCAGATGTTTGCCATTTCGGGCTGGACCAGCGTCCACTGGTTTTCGCGCTTGAAGCAGCCGACGCTGATCATGGTCGGCAGCGACGACCCGCTGGTGCCGGCGATCAATGGCCGGATCATGAAGCTGTTGCGGCCCAGCGCCGAACTGGTGGTGCTGGATTGCGGCCACCTCTTTTTGGTCACGCAAAGCGAGCTGGTTGCGCCAATCGTGCGCGGATTTCTCGAACGGCAACGCCCCGTTGCCGCGCTTCCGGCGCTATGCTCCGAACCGCGTCCGCGCTTCAGGTGAGGCGCGATTTTCCGTAGTTTTGGCAGCGTTGGCCGGGTGCGGACGCCGGCCGACGCTTTTTTTGGTGAGTCTCTTTTTGTCGAAGCGGCGCGATACGCCGTTTTTTTGGAGGAGAAGCATGAGTTCTCAGAGTCTTGTTATTCGCCGGGCAGCGGTTCTCGGATCGGGCGTCATGGGCGCGCAGATCGCGGCGCATTTGGCCAATGCCGATATTCCGGTGATTCTGTTCGATCTGGCAGCCAAGGAAGGCGACCCGAATGGCATCGTCAGAAAAGCGGTTGAGGGGCTGAAGAAGTTGCAGCCCGCCCCGCTGGTCACCAGGGATCGTTTGGCAGCGATCGATGTCGGCAACTACGACCAGCATCTCGACCGTCTGCGGGATTGCGACCTCGTGATCGAGGCGATTTCGGAGAAGATCGAATGGAAAGTTGACCTCTATGCGAAGATCATTCCCTATCTGAAAGATCGGGCGATCGTTGCCTCGAATACCTCAGGCATCTCCATCAATCAGTTGTCGGAAGCTTTTCCGGCGGCGCGCCGGCCCTTGTTCTGCGGCGTGCACTTCTTCAACCCGCCGCGCTACATGCAGTTGGTCGAGGTCATTCCCTCGGCCACCACCGATGCGGCGATGCTCGACGCGCTCGAGTCCTGGCTGGTCAAGCGGATGGGCAAGGGCGTCGTGCGCGCCAAGGACACCCCGAGTTTTGTCGCCAATCGGGTCGGCTTGTTCTCCATTCTTGCCGTAATGCACCACACCGAGCAGTTCAAGCTCGGATTCGACGAAGTCGATGCGCTGACCGGGCCGCGGATCGGCCGCCCGAAGAGCGCTACCTATCGCACAGCCGATGTGATCGGGCTCGACACGCTGGCGCACGTCACCGATTCACAGCAGGAAACCCTGCCGGATGACCCCTGGCGCGAGTACTTCAAGGCGCCTGCCTGGCTGACGGCGCTGATGGCCAAGGGAGCTCTAGGACAGAAGGCGGGCGGCGGGATCTTCCGCAAGGCCGGTCGCGAGATTCAGGTGCTCGACCTGGGCTCCGGCGACTACCGCGCGTCTACCGGCGGTGTGGCGCCTGAGGTCGACCAGATTCTCAAGAACAGAAATGCGGCCGAGCGATTCGCCGCACTGCGTGCCAGCAGTCATCCGCAGGCGCAGTTCCTGTGGGCCATGTTCCGCGACGTCTTCCACTATTGCGCCTATCACCTGGCGGGCATTGCGGACAATGCCCGCGACGTCGATTTCGCGATGCGCTGGGGGTACGGCTGGGCGCAAGGCCCCTTCGAAATCTGGCAGACGGCGGGCTGGAAGGCCATCGCCGAGTACATCGCCGAGGACATTGCCGCCGGTAAGGCGATGTCCAAGGTTCCCTTGCCGGCCTGGGTTGCGGCGCGTGACGACGTGCACCGGGCCGAGGGTTCCTATTCGGCGGCCGAGGACGCGCTCAAGCCGCGGTCGACGCTGCCCGTTTATGCGCGCCAGCTTTTCCCCGACCTGATCGTCGGCGAGCGCCACGACCGTGGCGAGACGCTCGAGGAGGATGACAGCGTCCGCATTTGGCGCATGCCTAAGCTGGACTCGCGGATTGCCATTCTGTCGTTCAAGAGCAAGATGCACTCGCTGGGCAAAGGTGTCGTCGAAGGGATTTACCGTGCCGTGGCGCTGGCCGAAGCCGACTTCGACGGTCTGGTCATTGCGCATGAAGCGCCATTTGCCGTCGGTGCCAATCTGGTCGAAGTGATGCAACTGGTCAAGGCCGGGCAATGGGACGAGCTGGACAAAGTCGTCGCGCATTTCCAGGGGGCCACCAAAGCGCTTCGTTTCGCCCAGGTGCCGACCGTTGCCGCGGTGGATGGCATGGCTTTCGGCGGTGGTGCCGAAGTGGCGATGCACTGCGCGCATCGGGTGATGGCTCTGGAGACCTATATCGGTCTCGTCGAGGCTGGCGTCGGCCTGATTCCGGCCGGCGGTGGCTGCAAGGAACTGGCCCGTCGCGCTTCGGAAGCGGCGATGCGGCGTGGTCGACAGGATCCCTGGGAGGAAATCCAGAAGGCTTTCGGCTTCATCATTCGCGGCATGACTTCAAAGAACGCCATCGATGCCAAAGCAATGGGATTTGCTGCGGAGAGCGACACCGTCCTGTTCAATGCCCGCGAGCTTCCCTACGCCGCGATCCGCCAGGCTCGCGCCATGTTCGAAGGAGCTTATCGGCCGCCGCTGCCGGCGAAAGCGATCAAGGTCATCGGTCGTCCCGGCAATGCGACGCTGCACATGGATCTGGTCAACCTGCGCGAAGGCGGTTTCATGAGCGAGCACGACTACATCGTCTCCGAGGCTTCGGCCCTGGTTCTTTGCGGCGGTGACGTCGAGCCGGGTACGCTGGTGGACGAAGACTGGCTGCTCGATATCGAGCGCCGTCAGTTCGTCGAGCTGCTGAAGACCGAGAAGACGCAGCAGCGGATGACCTACATGCTCGAGAGCGGCAAGCCCTTGCGCAACTGAGCGGCACTGTTCAATCTGGATATTTGGAGAGTTTGAAGATGAGCAAACAGATTCAAGACGCCTACATCGTTGCCGCGGCGCGCCTGCCGATCGGGAGGCGCAATGGTTACTACAAGACGACGCGTCCGGACGACATGCTGGTCCACGCGATCAAGGCCGTCCTCGGTCAGGCCGAGGGACTCGATCCGGCACTGATCGACGACGTCGTCGCCGGCTGTGCTCTGCCCGAAGCGGAGCAGGGTCTCAACGTCGCCCGTATGGCGGTGATGATGGCCGGCCTGCCGCGCAGCGTGCCGGGTGTGCAGGTCAACCGCTTCTGCTCGTCCGGACTGCAGGCGGTCGCCATGGCGGCCGACCGTATCCGGCTGGGCGACGCCGACGTGATGATCGGCGCCGGGACGGAGACGATGAGCATGGTCACCATGCTCGGCAACAAGATCGTTCTCAACCCCGGCATCTTCGACGGCCAGGACAACCTTGGGATCGCTTTCGGCATGGGCATCACCGCCGAGAAGGTGGCCGAGCGCTGGCAGGTGTCGCGGGAAGACCAGGACGCTTTCGCCGCAGCCTCGAACAAGAAGGCCGTCGAGGCGATCCGTGCCGGAAAATTCAAGGACGAGACGACGCCGTTCACCGTGAAGACGCGCGTCCCCGATCCAGCGACCGGCACGGTCAAGGTCGTCGAACGTGTCGTCGTCGATGACGAAGGGCCGCGAGCCGACGCAACGGCCGAGAAACTGGCGCTGCTGAAGCCGGTATTTGCCGCCAAGGGATCGGTGACGGCCGGCAACAGCTCCCAGATGTCGGATGGCGCAGGTGCCGTTCTGATGGTGTCGGAAAAGATCCTGAAGCAGTTCAACCTGACGCCACTGGCTCGCTTCGTCAGCTATTCGGTACGCGGCGTGCAGCCAGAAGTGATGGGTATCGGCCCGATCGAAGCCATTCCGGATGCGCTCAAGAAAGCCGGTCTGCAGCAGTCCGACCTCGAATGGATCGAGCTCAACGAGGCCTTCGCGGCGCAATCGCTGGCCGTGATGCGGACTTGCGAGCTCGACCCGGCACGCGTCAACCCGTTGGGCGGGGCGATCGCCCTCGGCCATCCGCTCGGCGCGACCGGCGCGATCAAGACGGCGACGCTGGTGCATGCCCTGCGCCGCGAGAAGATGCGCTACGGTATGGTGACGATGTGCATCGGGCACGGCATGGGCGCCGCGGGAATTTTCGAAGCCCTGTAGTCGTGTCGCTTATTTCGCCGTCGGCGCGCCGGTAGGGCTTTCCCGAGGGAGGATCGAGTCCCTCGGGGACGGCGCCGAAAGAGCGGGGCATCGACATCGCGGTGTCGCCGCCAGCGCGCCAGGGAACCGATTACGGCGGGCGCTTGCCTGGCAAGACAAGCGCCCGTCTTCTTTTCATGAAGTCACGGGGCGTCCGCGCGCCCCAACGGAGTCTCAGACATGTCATCAGCCGTTGTGAAATACAGTCGGGAGGGGCCAGTCGCGTTGCTCACCGTCGATAACCCACCGGTCAACGCCCTCAGCCGGGAAGTGCGGGCGGGATTGCTTGCCGCCTTGGCGCGCGCCGAAGACGATGACGAAGTTGTCGCGACGCTCATCGTCTGCGCCGGCCGTACCTTCATCGCCGGCGCCGATGTCAGCGAATTCGAGCGGCCGCCGCAGGAACCGCATCTACCCGAGCTGACCCTGGCGATCGAGAATGCCAGCAAACCGGTGGTGAGCGCGCTGCACGGCACCGCCCTGGGTGGGGGGTTCGAGATTGCGCTGGCCAGTCATTACAGAATAGCCCTGCCGGCCACCAAAGTGGGCTTGCCCGAAGTCCGACTCGGGGTCATCCCCGGTGCCGGCGGAACCCAGCGACTGCCGCGCCTGATCGGCTTGCCGGAAGCCCTCCGGCTGATCCGGACTGGTGAGTCCATCACGGCCGAGCAGGCGCTGTCGATGGGCGCCATCGATGAAATCGTGCCGACCGGACTCACGGCGGCCGCTGTAGACGCGGCGATTCGCCTCGCCGGGCCGGGCTCCGTACTCCGGCGAACGGGTTTACTGCCGGTGGCCAGCACCGACCCGGCGGTTTTCGACGAAGCCCTGCGTCAGGCGAGTACGCAGCAGCGCCATCTGGAAGCTCCGCTGGCCGTCATCGAAGCGCTGCGGGCGGCGGCCACGATGCCTCTGGGGCCGGGTCTGCGGCGCGAGCGCGAGCTGTTTCTCGAGCGTCGCGCCTCACCGCAAGCGGCGGCCTTGCGCAACGCTTTTCTTGGCGAGCGCGAAGTGGCCAGAGTTCCCGGTTTGGCGCCGGGCACGCCGACACGCCCGATCCACCAGGTGGCCGTGCTCGGCGCCGGGACGATGGGGGGTGGCATTGCCATGTGTTTTGCCAACGCGGGCTTCGACGTCAACCTGTTCGAAGCCGACGCGCAGGCTCTCGAGCGCGGCGTGGCGACCATCCGCAAGAACTATGAAAGCAGCGTCGCGCGCGGCGGCTTGGCGGCGGACGAAATGCGGAGTCGCCTGAGCCGCATTCGCCCGACCTTGCAATGGCCGGATCTCGCCAACGCTGACCTGGTCGTCGAGGCGGTTTTCGAAGACCGCGAAGTCAAGCGGCAAGTGTTCGAAAAACTCGACGCCATCGCCAAGAAGGGCGCCATTCTGGCCAGCAACACGTCGTATCTCGACGTGGCCGAAATCGCCGAATTCACGCGCCGACCCGAAGATGTGGTCGGAATGCACTTCTTCAGTCCGGCGAACGTCATGCGCTTGCTCGAGAACGTGCGCACCGGCAAGACGGCCGACGACGTCATCGCGACGGTCATGAAACTCGGCAAGACGCTCGGCAAGGTCGCCGTCCTGGTCGGTGGTTGTGATGGTTTCGTCGGCAATCGCATGCTCGCGCAGCGCACGCGAGAGGCTTGGTTCTTGCTGGAAGAGGGGGCGCTGCCGCAGCAGGTCGACGCCGCACTGGTCAACTTCGGTTTTCCGATGGGACCCTTCGCCGTCTCGGACCTGGCGGGTCTCGACATCGGCTGGCGCAATCGCAAGTCGCGCGCCCATCTGCGGAAAGCCGGCGTGCGGGATTGCGATCTGCTCGATCAAGTCTGCGAACTGGGACGATTGGGACAGAAGACGGGAGCCGGATGGTACCGCTATGCGCCGGGTAGTCGCGCCCCACTTCCGGATCCGGCGATCGAAGAGTTGATCACGGCCCATTCGCGCGCTCGTGGTATTGCGCGTCGCGTCATCAGCGAGCAGGAGATTGTCGAGCGCTGCGTTTACTCGATGATCAACGAAGGGGCGAAAATCCTGGCCGAAGGTGTTGCCGCCCGGCCGATAGACGTCGACATGGTGTGGTTGCACGGCTATGGCTTTCCCGCCTGGCGCGGCGGACCCCTGTATTACGCCGATCAAATCGGACTGGCCAAGGTGCTCGACACCATCCGCCAGTATGCCGACCACTTTGGCGCCGATTTCTGGGCGCCGGCACCACGGCTTTGCGAACTGGTGGCGAGCGGCAAGACCTTCTATTGAAATCCGGTCACTCGTCAGTGGTCGGCTGGACGCCTGCCTCGCCAGGTAGCCAACGCGGCGAGTGCGGCCGGCAAACTGGCCAGCAGGATGGCTCCGGTGGCTTGGGTGGCACGCTGGGCACCCGCCCCACCGGCCCACAATTCGACCGTGGCGGGCAGGAACTGGCGGAGCCGCTTGATCAGCGGCCCCACCCGTCGCGCGGGAAAAGCCGCCGAAAACGACAGTGCGACGATGTCCGCCTGATAGGCCCTGGCCGCCATCTGTATGTCGAACAGCGGCGTTTGGGTGCCCAGGGAAATGCAGTCGGCGCCCTCAAGGGCCAGCACGACCTCGGCCGTCAAAAGTCCCAGCGCATGTTGCTCGTCCGGCACGGTAGTCAGCAGGATGCGCGGCCTGCCGCCCCCCGGCGGCAGGTTGCCGATGGCTTGGCGCAAGAGTGAGGTCAACTGCTCCGTATAGAGATGCTCCTCGAAGACGGCAAATTCGCCGTTCATCCATGCTTCGCCAACTGCCTGGTTGAGTGGCACGACGAGGTCGATGACGAAGCTTTGCAAGCCCTGTCGCATCATGGCGTGGTTGAGTGTCTGGCGCAGCGCTCCGATGTCGTTGGCTTTCACCAGATCGATCGTGCGCCGGATCAGACTTTCTCCAGGATGCGGTTCGCCCGTCACGCCGGCCGAGGCGGAGCGGCACAGGGCGGCAAGCTCTTGCTCGCTGGCGGCAAACAGCCGCCCGGGGCGGTGGCCGCGATCGATCAGCTGCTTCACCAGGCGCAGTCGCTCGACCTGTTCGGCAGGATAGATTCGCTCGCCATGGTCGTCCCGATCGGGTCGGGGGAAGCCGTAGCGACGTTCCCAGACGCGCAGAGTGTCTTTACGGAGACCCGTATCGCGCTCGACGCTGCCGATGGGCATTGCTGGCCGGGTCCTCATGTCGTCCCAGGCAATATCCCGGCGGCGGCGGAACAATCGCCGAGCGCCAGCTGCCGCCGACCGAGGGGACGTTTTTGCGCGTCAGAAATACGGCCGGCCGGCGCATCGCCAAGCGATGCCAGAACCCGGCGGTGCGGATGCGGCGGCTGGCCGCTCGGCGTTGCCGACAAGACCACCCGCTTCAGTTCTTTCTGACCGGCTTCTTGACCGCGTCACCCTTGAAGGTATTGTCCACCAGCGGCGGCGCGTCGATCTGCGGCACGTGACACTGAACACAGTTGTAGCGGCCGCCGGCGACCTCGGCATGCTTCTTGCCGTCGCGATCGACGAAGTGACTGACGCCCACTTGTGGCGCTTTTTTCTTTTGATAGGTGGCCGCCGAGTGGCAATCCATGCACTGATTGCCCTCGAGGTTGATCTCGTCGAAGTTTTCCACGGCATGTGGGATGATCGGCGGCTGGGTGCTGAAGGTGCGTGCTACCGGCGCCTCGGTGCCGGGGCGTCGGCCGGCGTAGGACTTGACTTCGGGCGCTTGGTCCGGCGCCGCGACATCGCTGCCGCGCATCGAACTGGTCCCATCGGCAGCCATGGCCAGCGACGTCAGAAAGGCCGCCACGACGGCGACGCTAACTCTCAGTGAAATTCTCATGATTGGCGCTCCCTCCGCGTCAAAGGTCATTGCAATGGTTCTCGGGGATTTCCGTGGGCGTGTGGCGAAGCTCGCGGATCGGCCTGCGCACCGTTTTCCGGTGGATTGTCGAAGCGCAGCCCGAAAGTGAAAACGTCTTTCGAACAGATATCGATGCAGCGCCCACAGTTGGTGCAGTTGGCCGCCAGAATGACCGGGCCGATACCCTCGATCGCTCCCTTCAAGGCCGGGCGAATGACCTGCGGTTCCGGACAGATCGCGAAGCAGTCCAGGCAATCGTTGCAAGCGGCGCGCCCGGAAGCGGTGATACGTAGCGGGCTCCAGCGACCGAGCAGGCTGTAGAAGGCGCCAACCGGGCAGAGATGGCCGCACCAGCCACGGCTCATGACTACCAGGTCGAAAACAAAGACGGCCAGCACGACGGTCCACGCGGCGCCGAAACCGAAGAGGAGTCCGCGCTGCAACATGGAGACCGGGTTGACCAGTTCCCAGGCGATCGTCCCAGTCAGACCTGCCAGCAGCAGTGTCATGGCCAACACCCCGTAACGACTGGCGCGCGAGATGTGGGCACTGCCCCGGATGGCGAGCCGTTCCCGCAGCCAGCCGGCGAGGTCGGTGATCGGGTTGACCGGACAGACCCACGCGCAATAGACACGACCGCCGACGAGTAGATAGAAAACGAAGACGACCAGCGCGCCCAACAAACCCTGCGCTTCGGGTAAATGCCCGGCGAGAAGCGACTGCAGCAGCACGTACGGGTCGGTCAGGGGTAGAGTGTCGAGTGTCAGACTGTAGGCGAGGTTACCCTTGACAACCCAGACGGAAGCCAGCGGACCCAGCAGAAAGAGCGCGAGAATGCTGAGTTGGCTGCAGCGTCTGGCCAGCAACCACTTGTGCGCCGCCAACCAGCCCTTGGTGGCAACGGCGTCGGCGCCCGCGCGTTGGCGGAGACTCATCGTGCGGCCTCGCCAGGTAGGCGACGGATCGATCGATCCGGCGGTAACGACAGGCTGTTGCCTGACATGGACGGCCCACCCAAGCCCGGTGGCAGACTCGGCATGGCCGGACCGGCTGCGGCTGCCGGCTGCTTGTCGCCGCCCGGATCGAAATGGCCCTCTAGTTTCATGCCTTCCGGCAAGCGGTCGGGCAGATCGACCAGCCCCCTGTCCTCGACCAACGAATGGCCGCCGGCTCTCGCCTTCTCCTCCCAACCGAGACGGTAGTGTTCGCCCAGCGAGCCCCTCACGAGCTTCGCCGGGAGTACGCGGATCGAAGCCTCGTCCGTGACACAGGCACTCTCGCATTTGCCACAACCGGTGCAGTGTTCGGAGTGCACAGTCGGGATGAACATGGTATGGCGCCCGGTGCGCGTGTTGGGCCGCAGTTCAAGCGTGATGGCCTGGTCGATTGCCGGGCAGACCCGGTAGCAGACGTCGCAACGAAGGCCGAGAAAGTTAAGGCAGGTTTCCTGGTCGGAAAGTACCGCCAAGCCCATCCTGGCGTCGTTGATGTCGGTCAGGCCGTGGTCGAGCGCACCGGTCGGGCAAGCCCGGACGCAAGGGAGATCCTCGCACATTTCGCAAGGTCCCCCACGCGCCGTGAAGTAGGGTGTGCCAGTGGCCACCAGCGACTCGGGTCTGGCCAGTGCGAGGATCTGATACGGACAATCGCGCACACACATGCCGCAGCGAATGCAGGCGCCAAGAAATTCGTCTTCGCGACGCGCGCCCGGCGGACGGATCGCCATTGGCGGTCGAGCCTTCGACTGCTTGGCGTACGCCGCCAGCCCAAGTCCGACGATACTGACACCACAAATCAAGCGTGCCGAATCCACGAAAAACTGCCGGCGTGCCGGTGCCCTCGCGGCGCGGGCAGGTGCTTGGCTGGCTTTGCTGTTCTCGCTGGGCATCGTGAAGTGGTCGGCACGGGATTGTTCAGTCCGGGCGGCCGCTTGACCGCCCCTCGGGTAGGTACGGCCCTAGACTGACCGCTTTCCCTGACTCGTCAGGCCTTTACCACCTTGCAGGAACACTTCTTGAAGTCGGTCTCTTTGGAGATCGGGCAGGTGGCGTCAAGCGTCAGTTTGTTGACCAGGCGGTGTTCGTCGAAGAAGGGAACGAAAACCAAGCCGACCGGCGGCTTGTTGCGGCCGCGTGTTTCGGCGCGCAGTTGGATCTCCCCACGCCGGCTGATGACCTTGACCACATCACCGCGCTGCACTCCACGTTTCTTGGCGTCTTCGGGGTGTATGTAGATCCACGAATCGGGCATCGCCTTGTACAGTTCTGGGACTCGTCGTGTCATCGAGCCGGTATGCCAGTGCTCGAGAACGCGCCCGGTGCACAACCAGAGGTCATACTCCTTGTCGGGCATTTCGGCGGCCGGCTGGTAGGGCAGGGCAAAGACCACCGCCTTGCCGTCGGGATGACCATAGAACCTGACTCCTTCCCCTTTCTTGACGTAGGGATCGTAGCCCTCGCGAAAGCGCCACAAGGTTTCCTTGCCGTCGACGACCGGCCAGCGCAAGCCGCGTGCCTTGTGATAGGTGTCGAAATCCGCCAGATCGTGGGCATGGCCTCGACCGAAAGCGGCGTACTCCTCGAACAGGCCCTTTTGCAGATAGAAGCCGACCGCCTTCGACTCGTCATTGTCGAAACCCTTGTAGGTCTGGCTGAGCGGGAACTTGTTGACCTGGCCATTGGCGTAGAGCACGTCGTACAAGGTCTTGCCTTTGTACTCCGGATTCTTGTCAAGCAGGGCCGCCGGCCACACCTCGTCGGTCTTGAAACGCTTCGAAAACTCGACGTACTGCCAGAGGTCGGATTTCGCCTGTCCCGGCGCCCGGACCTGTTGGCGCCAGAACTGGGTGCGTCGCTCGGCATTGCCGAAAGCGCCTTCTTTCTCCATCCACATCGCCGACGGCAGGATCAGGTCCGCCGACATCGCCGAAACCGTCGGATAGGCGTCGGAAACCACGATGAAATTGTCGGGGTTACGCCAGCCGGGGAAGATCTCGCCATTGACGTTCGGTCCGGCTTGCATGTTGTTGGTCGTCGTCGTCCAGTAGAAATTGATTTTGCCGTCCTTGAGCAGGCGGCTTTGCGCCACCGCGTGCGCACCGATCCAATCGGGCAGTGTGCCGGCGGGCAGTTTCCACAACTTCTCGGTCACTTCACGGTGCTTGGGATTGGTCACCAGCATGTCGGCCGGCAGGCGGTGCGCGAAGGTGCCGACTTCGCGCGCCGTGCCGCAGGCCGAGGGCTGGCCGGTCAACGAAAACGGGCTGTTGCCGGGTTCCGATATCTTGCCGACCAGAAGATGCACGTTGTAGATCATGTTATTGACCCACGTACCGCGCGTGTGCTGGTTGAAGCCCATGGTCCAGAACGACGTGACCTTGATCTTCGGGTCGGCGTAGGCCTTGGCCAGCGCTTCGAGCCGGTCTTTCGGCACGCCGGAAATTTCGTGCGCCTTGTCGAGCGTGTATTCCGCAACGAACGCCTTGAACTCGTCGAAAGTCATCGCGCTCGCGGCCGCCGGATTGCCCTTTGTCTTGCCGTCTTCGCCAGGATAGCCGTTGTTCATCGCCACTTTTTCCAGCGGATGATCGGCCCGCAGGCCGTAGCCGATGTCGGTGACTCCCTTCTTGAAGCTGACGTTACGGGCAACGAACTCCTGATTCACTGCGTTGTTCTGGATGATGTAGTTGCAAAGGTAGTTGAGGATCGCCAGATCGCTCTGTGGCTTGAAGATCAACTCGCTGTCGGCGAGTTCGGTCGACCGGTGGCTGAAGGTCGAGAGAACATGGATCTTGACGTTCTTGCCGGTCAGGCGACGGTCGGTGATTCGCGACCACAGGATGGGATGCATTTCGGCCATGTTCGACCCCCACAACACGAAAGCGTCGGCGTGTTCGATGTCGTCGTAGCACCCCATCGGCTCATCGATGCCGAAAGTCCGCATGAATCCAGCGACGGCAGAAGCCATGCAGTGACGGGCATTCGGGTCGAGGTTGTTGGTCAGCAGCCCGGCCTTCATCAGTTTGGCGGCCGCGTAGCCTTCCCAGATCGTCCATTGACCCGATCCGAACATGGCGACGTTGCGCGGCCCCCCCTTCTTGAGCGCCGCCTTGCACTTGTCGGCCATGATGTCGAAAGCCTGCTCCCAAGAGATCGGTGCGAACTCGCCGTTCTTGTCGAAGCGACCGTCCTTCATGCGCAGCAGAGGCGTTGTCAGGCGATCTTTGCCATACTGAATCTTCGACAGGAAGTAGCCCTTGATACAGTTGAGGCCCCGATTGACCGGCGCGTCGGGGTCTCCCTGCGTGGCTACGATGCGACCATCCTTGGTGCCGACCAGCACCCCGCAGCCCGTGCCGCAGTAGCGGCAGGCGCCCTTGTCCCAGCGCACGCCGTCGCCCTTGCCCGGGACGGTCTGGGCGAGAACGGGGAGACTGATGCCGGCGACACTGGCCGCCGCGGCAAGCGCGTTGCTCTTGATAAAGTCACGACGTGTCAAGGCCAATTTCATCTCATGCTTCCTCATCAGGATCGGGTTCGAACTGGTGGTACACCATGGACGCCGAGAGGACGCCCGGCTGCTGGTTGATCTGAGCGAAGATGTCCGCCACGGCTTGAGCCGAGTCGGCCTCGATGGTCACGATCATCCGGCCATCCTCGGTTGTGGCGTGAACTTCGACGCCGCCGAAGCATGCGAGGGCCGCGAGAACCTGCGGCAGCGCCGCGGGCCGCGCATTGACCAATACGCTGGACAGATTCATGAACCGAGATGCTCCTGCGCAAAGGCCAATCGACCAGCGTGCCGCGACCATCCGCTGCAACCATGGCGGGCCTCTATCAGACGCTTACTCTATGCCTCTTGGAGGTGCTTTTTCTTGATACAAATCAAGCCAAAACCAATGCGCTACGGGGATTCTCGGCAAGCGCCCCTGGCGGCAAAGCGCAGGCAGCGTAAAGACGTTGTCGGCTCGACTAAGCGGCCGTTGCGACGAGCGCCGCTGTTTCGGATGGCCAGTTGCGGGTCCATCCAGGCAAAAAAAAAACGCGGAACCGAAGTTCCGCGCCATTTCTTGCATCTTGTCCCCGCGAGTGCCGTCAGGCCGGCATCCTGAACCTCGATTCAGTTGGGTCACTCTCCTTCCGCATCAGGTATACCCGACATTAGGGGCACACACAACAGCAGTTTCGATGGTCGGCGACCGATGCCAATTAGCATTGGTCCAAGGAATCTATGACCTTAACAAACACCGCAGGGAACTCTCTCGGAGACAGGGAAAGGACAAGCTTGCTACTATGATTCACCGTCCTCACTGCCCGGCTGCGGCCCCAAGGCCGCCTCCAACTCTGCCTCCATGGAAGAAATTCTACGCCGAACGCCGTCGATGTCCAGGGCTATTTCAGATTCAATTTTCTGATGCGGTGCGGGAATTTCCTGATGCTGGTGGAGGTGCTCGTGGGCGATGTTCAGGGCTGCCATGACGGCAATCCGCTCGTTGAGATTGCTCTTAGTCTTCTCGGCAATGTCGCGCATCTTGCCATCTACGTAGGCTGCCGCGTCGAGCAGCGCGGCTCGTTCCTCAGGCGGGCAAGCGACACGGTATCCCTTGCCAAGCAAGGTGATGTCGAGAAAACGGGCTTCATTGGGCATCGGGTGAGCGTCTTCAGGCCCTGGCTTCGGGCAGTTGCTGGGCAAGTTCTTCGAGTCGGGCGGAAGCGGCGGCCATGCGTTCGGCGAGGCGCGCCCGGTCGGCCTCGGCGGTCGCGAGTTGCGCTCGCAGTGCGTCATTCTCGGTGCGCAGAGTGTGGCAGAGCGAAACGACTTGCGCGATCCGACTCTCGAGCGCGTCGAGTTCATTAGTAAGCATGGGGCGGACTATAGATTCAAGAAGCTTGTTCGGTCAAGGCGTAAGCGGGGCTTGTTGGCAACGGACGGAGCGTCCGGCTCTCCGCAAGCGAACCGTTCGTTGTCGAGGCCACTTGAAGCGAGGGCGTCGCGATCTGGGTTAAAATTTCAGGACGATGAACGCTGATCACGATCACGGCGACCACCCCCGCCACGAGCATGGGCCGCATGGCGGCCACGCCCACCATCACCCTGCGGATTCGGGGCCTCGCCTCGTCTGGGCGTTGTTGCTGACGCTCGGTTTTGCCGCCGTCGAGGCGGCCACGGGTATCTTGTCGGGCTCGCTGGCACTCCTCGGAGATGCCGGGCACATGGTGACCGACAGCGCTTCTCTCGCCCTCGCCGCGTTCGCTGCCTGGCTTGCGCGGCGCCCGCCGACAGAGCGTCACACTTATGGCTATGGCCGTGTCGAAACGCTGGCCGCCCTGGCCAACGTCTTGTTCATGGTGGTAGTCGTGGTCGGCATTTCGGTCGCCGCGGTGCTTCGCATTTTCGAGCCGGCAACGGTCAATGGCGAGGCGGTCACCTTAGTCGCCGCTCTTGGGCTGCTCCTCAACATCGGTGTCGCCTGGTTGCTGATGCACGGCGAGCAATCGATGAATACACGCGGCGCCCTGCTTCACGTTCTGGGCGACCTCCTCGGTTCGGTGGCGGCACTCGTCTCCGGCGCGGTGGTCATGTGGACCGGTTGGATGACGGTAGACCCCCTGCTTTCGCTCCTCATCTGCGTACTGATGCTGGCTTCCAGCTTGCGCCTTCTGCGTGAGGTTCTGCAGGCGCTGATGGAGGGTGTCCCGATCAGCCTGTCGAGCGAGCAGGTCGGTCGACTGCTGGCGAGCATTCCAGGCGTCGCTTCGGTGCACGATCTGCATATCTGGACCCTGTCGTCGAACCGGGTGGCGCTCTCAGCTCATCTCGTCGTCGACTCGCTGCAAGCTTGGCCGGCGGTGCTTGCTGCCAGTCGACACGCGCTCGCCGAGCGGCGAATCACGCACGTGACACTGCAGCCGGAGCCCTTGACCAACAACGTTCACTGGCTGCCGTATCCGGACGACCGCCGCCGCGACTTGAAGTGAAGCAGGCCAGCGAGGTATCGAGCAAGGATCACGGCGCGGGCGGGTCTTGTGTATGCCCTTCTAGGGCCGTTGCCGGGCAGAACTGTCGATGCTCGGCGTGGGATCGGCGGGCAAACCGGGTGCCGGCGAGCCTCGCTGGCGCGAGCGGCTAGCACACTCGATACCATGCGGGTTGTGGTGCAGCGCGTCGCCTCGGCGCGAGTCGAAGTTGACGGCTTGATCACCGCTGTCATCGGGTCTGGCTTACTGGTTCTGGTCGGATTCGAAGCGAACGACGCCGATGCCGATCTCGCGTGGATGTCGGCCAAGCTTGCCAGGCTCAGGATCTTCTCCGACCCGACGGGTCGGATGAATCACAGCCTCATCGAGACTCACGAGGTAAGGCGCGTCGCCCTGGAAGAAGAAGTCACGCGCCGCTCACAGATCGAGGCAGAGGCAGAAAAAGTGCGCGGGCTGACCGAGGCGCAGGTAACGAGAATCCTTCGCGCGCTGGCCGAGGACGTAGAGACCATCGATCGCGATCGGCTGAAGGATTTCGTCCGCGGCCTGCTCGAGAAGGTGGAAATCGACCTTGACGCGTCGACATTCCGGATATCCTACCGGCTCAGCGCCGGGGATAGAGTGGCGTCCCCACGGGGATTCGAACCCCGGTACCTACCGTGAAAGGGTAGTGTCCTAGGCCTCTAGACGATGGGGACCCGGACCTTCTTTCGGTGTTCTGGTGGAGGTACGCGGGATCGAACCGCGGACCTCTTGCATGCCATGCAAGCGCTCTCCCAGCTGAGCTATACCCCCGTCCCGAAAGAAGGCGCGATTATAAGGAAGCTGCTCGGCGCTGTAAAGCGCTGTCGCAGCAAGTTCAGCTGCGGCGGGCGCCAGATCGGCTGGCGAGCAGGAACCAAAACGCGCCTCACGGCTGCTCGGCCGCCGGAAGCTCTGCGCTGCAGCGTGCCGCCAGCCGCGCGAGCACCGTTTGACGTGTGAATGACACGACCAAAGCATCGACCGAAGGCGTCTGTTCCTGGCCGGTCAGCAGCACGCGGATCGGCATCGCTAGTTTCGCCATCTTCAGCCCGTACCGGGCGGCGGATTCCTTGATCAGAGCGGCTATCGCCTTGGCTTCCCAAGCGACGTCGGGCAAGCGGGCAAGGAAGTCGGACAATGGCGGCAACACTTCCGGCGTCAGATGTTTGGCCAGCAACTCGGCCCTGGGGTGCGGCTCGACGTAGAACAACTCGGCCGCGTCGGCCAAGCCGTTGAGACTGACGACGCGTTCCCGGTAGAGTCCGACGATGCCTTCGAGCGACGGCGCGTTCCCCAGTGTCACCCCGCGTGCCTCGAGGCGCTGGCGTACCAGGCTGGCCAGCCGGTCCGGATCGGTACGCCTAAGGTAATGAGCGTTCAGCCAGTTCAGCTTTTCACTGTTGAACTGTGCCGCCGACGGCGTGATATGGTCGAGGTCGAACCATTCGCAGAACTGCTGCATCGAGAATACTTCGTCGTCACCGTGCGACCAGCCTAAGCGCGCGAGATAGTTGAGCACGGCTTCCGGCAGGTAACCGTCCTCTTCGTATTGCATGACGCTGACCGCTCCGTGCCGCTTGGACAGTTTCTGCCCATCGTCCCCGAGGATCATCGACAAGTGTGCGTAAAGCGGTACCGGCGCGGCAAGCGCGCGCAGGATGTTGATCTGGCGTGGGGTATTGTTGACGTGATCGTCGCCGCGGATGACGTGCGTGATACCCATGTCCCGATCATCGACGACGACACAGAAATTATAGGTCGGCGTACCGTCGGCGCGTGCGATGACCAGATCGTCGAGTTCGCTATTGGCGATTTCGATGCGGCCTTTGACGAGGTCGTCCCAAGCAACCGTTCCTTTGTCCGGGTTCCTGAAACGGACCACCGGCTGAACCCCGATCGGCGGTGTCGGCAACGTCTTGCCGGGTTCCGGACGCCAGAAGCCGTTGTAGCGCGGCTTCTCGCCTCGCGCGCGCTGGGTATCGCGCAGGCGCTCGAGTTCCTCCGGCGCCATGTAGCAGTGATAGGCACTGCCGGTAGCGAGCATTTCCGCGATCACGGCGCGGTAGCGATCCATCCGTTGAGTCTGATAGAACGGGCCCTCGTCGTAGTCGAGGCCGAGCCAATGCATGCCGTCGAGAATCGCCTGTACGGCTTCTGGCGTCGAACGGGCGAGATCGGTGTCCTCGACGCGCAGGATGAAGCGGCCGCCGTGGCGGCGGGCGTACGCCCAGGAAAATAGAGCCGTACGCGCGCCGCCGATGTGCAGGAAGCCGGTCGGGGAAGGGGCAAAACGGGTACGGATCATGATCGTCGGTCGCTGTCTCAGGAAAGCGCCTATTTTAGACCGCCGCCGGGTTGCCGCGCGGCTCGGCCGCGACCGCCGACGCGAGCGACAGGCGTTAAGCCGGTAAAATGGGCGGTGCACGGAAAGGAACGCGATGAATGCCACAAACCTTGCGGTTGTTGAGCGGCTCTCTGCGATGAACGCGCGCGCTCGTTTCATTGCTGCCGTGATCATTCTCGGCCTGCTGATGACCGGACCTTTCGTCATCACGGCTGGCCTGATCTGGGCAGGCGCACAGCCTGACGAACAGGCGCGGCTTGCCGAGTTGATCGCACCGCACCTGTCGCTCGGCGTAATGATGACCGCTTTCGGTTTCGTTCTGGGCCTTCTGGTGATGCGCCATTTGTTTGGCCAATACGTTCACGGCCTGCTCAGGATGGTCGAGAATCTGCGCCTGATGCTGTCGGCCAACCGCGATTTCAGGGTGACGCCGGAAGGGCCGCCAGAAGTCCGCCTGCTGGCGCAGGCGGCCAACGCGCTGGCGGAGCAGCGGGATGGCCTGATGGACGACGTAAACGCTCAGATTATCGCCGCCAAGGCCTCGGTGGAGGAGGAAAAGAACCGGCTCGCCGCCCTGATGTCCGAGCTGGCGCAAGCGGTTGTGGTGTGCAACCTGGACGGCCGCATCCTGCTCTACAACAGCCGTGCGCGCTTGCAGTTCAGAGCCTTGGCGCAAGGGGGCACGGCGCTCGCGAGCGGCGCCCTGATTGGTCTCGGCCGCTCGATCTTTTCGATTCTCGAACGCAATCAGATCGACCACGCGCTGGAAGTGGTTCGCCAGCGGCTGGGCAGAAGCGCCGCGACAGCGATCGCCAACTTCATCACGACGGCGCGCGGCGGACAACTGCTGCGCGTTCAACTGGTTCCCGTGCTGGCGACCAGCGATGATGCGGGACACAGCGCAATGACCGGTTATGTGCTCACCGTAGAGAACATCACACGCAGCCTCGAGCAGGAGTCGCGCCGCGACCAGGTTCTGCAATCGCTGACCGATGGCAGCCGGGGCAGCCTGGCGAACATCCGCGTCGCCGTTGGCAACCTGACCGACTATCCCGACATGGGGCCGGAGATTCGCGAGCGCTTCGTCGGCATCATCAGCGACGAGGTCGTGCGTATGAGTCAGCGGCTCGATCGCACCATGAGTGAGTTTGCCGATTCGCTGAAGACTCGCTGGCCACTCGAGGACGTGCTGGGAGCCGACATTCTGGCCGCTGCGCGACGCCGCATCGAGCAGCAGTTGGGTCTGCCGACCAAGAACGAGGAGATCGACGAAACTCTGTGGCTGCGGGCGGAGAGCTTTTCGCTGGTCTTCTCGATCTGTTTTCTCACCTCCCGCCTGATCGAGCACTATCAGATCAAGGAGCTTCGCTTCCGGCTTCTACCTTTCGGAAAACTGGCCTACCTGGATCTCATCTGGGCTGGTCACGCGATGTCGTCGGAAGCCTCCTACACCTGGGAAACCGAGACCATGCAATTGGGCAGGGAGGTGTCGCCATTGTCGCTGCGCGACGTGGTTGATCGTCACGGAGGCGAAATCTGGTACGAGCGGGAGAAGGCCGCGCATCGTGCCTTTTTCCGCTTTGTTCTCCCGGTCGCTTCGCCGGATCATCAGATCGCCGGAGAAGCGATCGACGACAGCGGTGTACGTCCCGAGTATTACGACTTCGACTTGTTTCATTTTCGGGACCAGAGCATCGACCTCGATCGCCCGCTGTCGGATCTGGCTTATACGGTCTTCGATACCGAAACCACCGGGCTTGAGCCCGCCGCCGGCGACGAGATCATCCAGATCGGCGCGGTACGCATCGTCAACGGCCGCCTGCTGCGCAACGAAAGCTTCGATCAACTGGTCGATCCCGAACGTTTCCTGCGCCCGGCGGGCGTCCGCATCCACGGCATCACCGCCGACATGCTGCGCGGCCAGCCGACGATTGACATCGTTCTCCCCGCTTTTCACGACTTCTGTAGCGAAACGGTGCTCGTGGCGCACAACGCCGCCTTCGACATGCGCTTTTTGCAACTCAAGGAAGAGCGAACCGGCGTGGTGTTCACGCAGCCGGTCCTCGATACGCTGCTCCTGTCAGGGGTACTGCACTCCAATCAGGAGTCCCACCAACTGGACGACATCGCCGAGCGGCTCGGGGTCGCGATCGAAGGTCGACACAGCGCGCGAGGCGACGCCTGCGCGACCGCCGAAGTTTTCCTGAAGATGCTGCCGCTGCTCGCCCAAACGGGAATCACCACGCTGAGGCAGGCCCTGGAGGCTTCGGAGAAGACCTACTTCGCCCGCGTGAAATACTGAGCGTTGCCGAATCGTCTTCTCCGGGTGCCCGCTGTTGGCCACAGTTGGCCGACGACTGCTGCGGGTTTCCGCTAAACTCGCAGTACACGAGCCAGCGGGGAGACGTGATGGATGGTAGATGTTTGCCGCGTCGGCGATTGTCGGTGCCGATGAGCGGCCGGTTGACGACTGTCGAGCTGGCCGAAATGCGTTGCCGTAAGCTCCTCCCGACGGAACTCCAGGCGGCACCGCCAAACTCGGGCGCCCGGCGTTCGGCAGGCGTGGACTTCCGCGGAATTCCGCGCGATGCGCCTTGCGGCGGCGTCTTCTGCCACTGCGTCACGCCACGATGAGCGAAGCGACGGCCGATCCGGCCCGGCGTTTCGGCGGCATCGCCCGCCTTTACGGACCGGCCGCCTGGCAACGTTTCACCAGCGCTCGAGTCGCGGTGGTCGGCATCGGCGGTGTCGGATCGTGGGCGGCAGAGGCGCTGGCACGTTCGGCCGTCGGTGGAATCACACTGATCGATCTGGACATGGTTGCCGAATCCAACGTCAACCGCCAGGTTCACGCGCTCGACGGCGCCTTCGGCCTGGCCAAGGTCAGCGCGATGGCGCAGCGCATCAAGGCGATCAACCCGGATTGCGTGATCACCGAAGTCGAGGATTTCGTGGCCCCGGAGAACGTCGAGACGATTCTCGATGGCCGTTTCGACTACGTCATCGACGCCATCGATCAAGTACGCGCCAAGGCGGCGATGATCGCCTGGTCGAAGCGTCACGCGGTCCCGCTCATCACCGCCGGTGGCGCGGGCGGGCAGGCCGACCCGACACGGATTCGGATTGCCGACCTCGCGCTGACCATCCAGGACCCCCTGCTGGCCAGGGTACGATCGCTGCTGCGGAAGGACTACCATTTCACCCGCGAAGCGAAGAAGACGTTCGGAATTCCCGCCGTCTTTTCCGGCGAGCCCTTACGCTATCCGGAGCGCGCCACCGCGTGCGAGCCGGCGCGTCGCCCGGGCGGTCTGAACTGTGCCGGCTTCGGTTCGTCGGTCTGCGTCACTGCGGTTTTCGGGTTGCTGGCGGCCGGCGAAGTGCTCAGGTCACTGGCCGGCCGACGCGATCAGGCCGGCGACGAGAGGTGAAGCGAGAGCGGCCTCCGGGTACTCGCCAGCGTTCCGCGCGACGCTCGCCAGGGCCTCGCTTTAGCCGATCAACACGCGATTCTTTCCGGCCTGCTTGGCGGCATACATGGCTTCGTCGGCGCGCTTGGTGACCGAGGCCTGCGTATCGTCCGAACGGAAATCGGTTACGCCAGCGCTGAAGGTGATCAGTTGCCGGTTGTTGTTGTGCAGAAAAAAGCGACGCGTCAGCTCGCGCTGCAGGCGGACGACGGCCGTCTGCGCGTCGTCGATCGACGTATCGGGCAGCAGGATGATGAATTCCTCGCCACCGAAGCGTGCGATCGTATCGTGCGGCCGCATGGTTTCCCGAATCACCGTCGCGAGATGAATCAGCGCCGCATCGCCCGCGTCGTGGCCGAGAGAATCGTTAAGCTTCTTGAAGTTGTCGATGTCCAGCAAAGCGACGCAGAGGCTGGACTGGCGGCGCTGGGAGCGGGCCGCTTCCTTGCCAAAGGCTTCTTCGAGACCACGGCGGTTGAGCGTACCGGTGAGCTGGTCGTGGCGCACCAGCGTGCTGGCCTTGTCGAGTTCCGCCTGTAGTTCGCTGATCCGCTGCTCGGCTTCTTCGACGCGCAGCCTGGCCGCACGGAGCTCGTCACGGGAGCGTTGAGCATTCAACTGAATGATGCGTGTCTCGCGCACCACTTCCGCAAGAACACCCTGGAGTTCGGAGATGTCTTCGGCCTTGCTGATCCGGGCGGCGCAGACCTCGATCTTGTCGTGATAGTCCGATGTCGTGTCGGCGAATTCGGCCAGATGATCGACAAAGCCGGCCAGCATCTGCTTGAGCGCTTCCTTGGCCTCGTTGAGGCTTTGCTTGAGCTGGCTCTGCTTGAAAATGACTTCCTTGAGTCGGCTTTCGGCGTCGCCGATAGAGCGAATGCTCAAAGGTTGCGCGACGATATCACGCACGATGTCGATCTGCCCTTTCAGCCAGTGGTCCTCGACGACCAGCTCGCCAACGTTCTCGATCAGCAACTGCAGCAGCTTGAGCAGGCCGGCACGCAGTTCGGCGCGGTCTTCGGCCAGAATTTCCAAGCGGAAGGTGAAGCGTTTGACGCCTGCCAGCAATCCGTCGATCGCCGCGCGCGAGGTCGCGGTGCGTACCTTGTGCGCCAGATCCCGCGCGTTGGCCGCCAAGTCCGGCTCGTCGTCGAGTTGGGTGGCGACGACGACTTCGAGTGTGTACGCGAACAGATCACGCAACTCGGTCGACAGCTCGCTGACACCATCCGTAATTGCCGGTGTGTCGCTGGCGTCGGCTGGCGGTGCCGCCGTCTGTGCGGCTGCCGTCTCGGCGGCGACGAGAGGCATCTCGTCGGCTACCGGAGCATTGCTCGCCCACGATCTGACCAAGCCCTGCAAGCGTCCGAAAAACAGCTCGCGGTTCGTCGAACCACCGGCCAGAACACGTTCCAGCGACTCCCGCTTGCGAGCGACGGTAAGGCCCGCTTGCTTGCCTTCCCACTGGCGCAGGAAGTCGGCCAACAACTCGCTCCACGGTAGTTCGTATTCCTTGCCGATCTCCCTTACGAGTTCGCCGATGCCCTGCTGGATTTTCTCCCAGCTCCCGCCTTTGAGTGCCAGTCCAAATCGTTTGGCCAGTTTTTGCTGAACCGGCGTCTCACGTGGCAGCGAGGCAAGGAGCGCGTTCAATTCGCGCTCCGGAAAGGGCTCGCCAGAAACGTCAGCGATGCCGGCGATCTCGTGGTAGAGCGCCCGGTAGTTCTCGGGGGATGGGGACATCCGCCTTACCGCCAACAGGCGCAAGGCTTCACGCGCAATTTCGGATGGGTTTGACAGGCTGGGCATGGCACAACACCGAGAAAACAGTCGGTGCATTCTAGCAGTGGCTCGCCAGTGGCGAAACAATGGCCTGTCGACAGCAAACGCGCCGGTCGTCGCTCCGTCTGTCGACAGGCGACGATTGTCGTCTCTTCTACTCAGGCGCCAGCTTGAAAGCGGGTTGATATCAGACGACGGCGTATGAACCAGGCCTTGTCCTGTTGGGCAAGGCTCTCCGAGTTTGTTCATCGGCCAAGTGTGAGACAATGCGCGACTCTTTATGTCCAGTCGCCTTTTGCCAGAGTCGCTTATCCGCTTCCGACCTGCGTGAAGGAAAGCCGCCAAACTGACGGAAGGATGAGGAAGATAAATGCACGATCTCGCTTCGCCGGTTTTCTGGGTGTCCGTACTCCAGATCATCGCCATCGACATCCTGCTCGGTGGCGACAACGCCGTGGTCATTGCGCTTGCCTGCCGGAAGTTGCCCCAAGCGCAGCGCAACAAGGGAATTTTTTGGGGCGTTTTCGGCGCCATCGGCCTGCGGATCGCCTTGATCTATTTCGCGCTGCAACTGCTGGCGATTTCTTACTTGAAGATCGTCGGCGGGTTACTGTTGTTCTGGATCGGTATCAAGCTGGTACTCCCCGAACACGAGGACGCGCACGGCGCCGTTCAGGGCAGCAGCACGCTCATCGGAGCGATCAAGACGATCATTGTCGCCGACGCCGTGATGAGCATCGACAACGTCATCGCGGTGGCCGGCGCGGCACATGGTTCGATCGTTCTCGTCGTTTTCGGCATTACCGTCTCGATTCCGATAGTCGTCTGGGGCAGCAAACTGGTGCTTGCGCTGATGGACCGCTTCCCGGTCGTGATCACGGCCGGTGGTGCGCTCCTCGGCTGGATCGGTGGCGGTATGCTGGTCACCGACCCGGCGCTGCCCGCGACCTGGCGAGATCTCATTCCCCACGCCAGCACGCTGGCCTCGGCCACCGGCGCGCTGCTCGTCGTCGTCGTCGGCAAGTGGCTGGCCAACCGGCAGTACGCGGCACAGCGCAAGGCCGAACTGGCCACGACGGCTGCCCAGACTCGCCAGACAGGAGATGCGCAATGAGTGCTCTGTGGTTGGTTCCGGTCGATGGTTCGCCGCATGCGCTGCGCGCCGTCGAGTACGTCGTTCGCGAAGCGGCCAGGGATGCGGTTGCGCCGGTAATCATTCTGCTGAACGTACAGGCGCCCTTACCTTCCGACGTCACCCGCTTCGTGGACAGCACAGTCGTCCATGATTACCACCGTGACGCGGGAGAGGTCGCTCTGGCCAGTGCGCGCGCCAAACTGGAGGCCGCCGGGCTGTCCTGCTCGGCGCACATTGTGGTCGGCGAGACCGCCCAGACGATCGTCGATTTCGCCAGCCGGCAGCACTGCACGCAGATCGTCATGGGAGCGCGCGGCCTCGGTTCGGTCGCCGGGGTATTGCTCGGTTCGGTCACCAACCGCGTCGTCCACCTCACCGACCTGCCGGTTCTGGTCGTCAAATAGGAGCGACGAAGGTGCCGTAGCGGCCGGCGGCGGCTACAGGACGTAGCGCGAAAGATCCTCGTTCTGTGCCAGTTCTGCCAGGCGGCCGTCGACGTAGGTGGCATCGATGGCCACTGTCCCGCCCGAGCCTTTGCCGGCCGAAAACGACACGTCTTCGAGTAGCCGTTCCATGACGGTGTACAGGCGGCGCGCGCCGATGTTCTCGGTCCGCTCGTTGACCGACCAGGCGATTTCCGCCAGGCGCTTGACTCCGTCGGCGGAAAAATCGAGCGTCACTCCTTCCGTCGCCAGTAAGGCTTGGTACTGTTTGGTCAGGCAGGCGTCGGTTTGCGTCAGAATGCACTCGAAGTCGGCCACCGACAGCGAGTCGAGCTCGACGCGAATCGGAAAGCGCCCCTGCAATTCGGGAATCAGGTCCGAAGGTTTGGCGAGGTGAAACGCGCCGCTGGCGATGAAAAGTACGTGGTCGGTACGAATCATCCCGTACTTGGTCGACACGGTGGTGCCTTCGACAAGTGGTAACAGGTCGCGCTGCACGCCCTGACGCGAGACATCGACGCCATGCGTGTCACTGCGCGAGGCAATCTTGTCGATCTCATCGAGAAACACGATACCGTTCTGCTCGACGTTCCTGACGGCCTCCAGCTTGACTTCCTCGTCGTTGACCTGTTTCGCCGCTTCCTCGTCGATCAGCAAGCGACGCGCTTCGGAGATCTTCAGCTTGCGCGATTTCTTGCGACCACCCCCGATGTTCTGGAACATGCCCTGGATCTGTGCGGTCAGTTCCTCCATTCCCGGCGGCGCGAAGATCTCGGCCTGCATCGACGGCGCCGCGATGTCTACCTCGATCTCCTTGTCGTCGAGTTCGCCCTCGCGCAGTCGCTTGCGGAATTTCTGTCGTGTCGCATTGTCTTCGGTCGACTGCGCGTCGTTGAAGAAATTTCCGCGCGCCGGCGGCAACAGAGCGTCGAGGATGCGATCTTCGGCCGCATCCTCGGCGCGCGTTCGCACCCCTTTCATGGCTTGCTCACGACCGCTCTTGACGGCGATCTCGACCAGATCGCGAACGATCGTTTCGACGTCGCGCCCAACGTAGCCCACCTCGGTGAATTTGCTCGCCTCGACCTTGATGAAGGGTGCGTTGGCCAGTCGCGCCAGGCGACGCGCGATCTCGGTCTTGCCGACGCCGGTCGGGCCGATCATCAGGATATTTTTCGGTGTGATTTCCTGGCGCAAAGGTTCGGCCACCTGCCCCCGCCGCCAGCGGTTGCGCAGTGCGATGGCGACGGCTTTCTTTGCCTTGCCCTGACCGACAATGTGTTTATCGAGTTCGTAGACAATTTCCTGCGGGGTCATGGCCGACATGATTATTCCAGCACCTCGATGGTGAAGTTCTGATTGGTGTAGATGCACAGCTCGCTGGCGATCTGCAGCGATTTGCGGACGACCACCGCCGGATCGAGCTCGCTGTTCTCGACCAGTGCGCGTGCCGCCGAGTGGGCGAAAGCGCCTCCCGAGCCGATGGCCACGATGCCGTACTCGGGGTCGACGACGTCACCGTTGCCGGTAATGATCAGCGAGTTGTCCCGGTCGGCGACGGCCAGCATCGCCTCGAGCCGACGCAAAGCGCGATCGCTTCGCCAATCCTTGGCCAGTTCAACCGCCGAGCGCAGAAGATTTCCCTGGTACATGTCGAGTTTGGCCTCGAAACGCTCGAAGAGCGTAAAAGCGTCAGCCGTCCCTCCGGCGAAACCGGCCAGGATCTGCCCTTTGTGAATGCGCCGAACCTTGCGTGCGCTGGCTTTGATCACCAGATTGCCGAGCGTTACCTGCCCGTCGCCGCCCATGGCAACGCGATTGCCGCGACGAACCGAAAGGATCGTCGTACCGTGATACTGCTCCATGCAAGACTCCCGATGCTTGTCCTGGTCAATTTCTCGCGAGGACGATTTCGGCGACGTTCTTCAGGCCAACGACGCGGAACAACTCGGCCAGCAGGTGATTGGGGTGCCGAAAGACGATCTGCCGGCCCGTCCGCTTGACTGTCGCGAGCACGTTGAGCAAGGTGCCGGCGCTGAGAAAATCCATGCGCGTCACTGCCGAGCAGTCGATGAGTACCGGATCGTTGGCCGCCGCGTAGGCCAGTAGATCGCCAAAGCGCGACGACTTGACGTCGCCTTTGATCACATACGCCTCGGTTTCCAGGTCGCCGACTACCGCCAGCGTCAGGTCGAGCGCCGCCGGTTCGGTCTCCTGAACGCGATTGGGTTCCCAAGAAGGCGGGGAAATCTCGAAGGTCACCGCATAGTCGATCGCCACTTCCTCGAAGGCTTCGAGCTGGCCGCGCAACTGGCAGAACTCGAGTTTCAGCAGCCAGCAGCCACGATCCTCCGCACGGCCGGGGATGACCCGGCCGTCGAGCAACGCGGCGATTTGATCGCGGCCCAGCAACTCGACCTCGTGACGCTTCCGGCGGGCCTGCAGCAGCAGGGCGAGGAGTTGCTCGCAGCCGGCGGCGTCCAAGCGGCGCACCTTGGACAAATCGAGACGAAGGTGCAAGTTCTTGTCCACAGCCTGGCGAAGCGTATCGAAGCCCGCTGCGTTGTCACCGGTCAACTCGCCCTTGAACAACACGGTTCCCGTTGCCTTGGCACGGGTCGGCACGGCGGCCACCGCCTCCCGCCAACCCGGCGGTGATTTTTCGAAACACTCGGCGTACTCGATCTCGAGCGCTTCGAAAGCTGCTTTCTGACCGGTCAGCCGGAAAAAGTCAAACAACATCAGCCACAAGCGCTCGCCAGCACCGGATCGGTAAAGGCGCGTGGACTTCTCGAGCAGCGCGCGTACCGCCCGATCCTGGCCGTTGGCATACAGCATCGCTGCCTCTTCGGCGTCGGCGTCGATCGGATCGACTTCGGCCTCGACCTGGTACTCGGTCGATACCTCACTGAAAACGAACTCGCTGAGATCCAGCGGCGGAGTCTCCGGTTGCACCACCGGCGTGGCAAAGGGAAGATCTCCCCGCGCCAGTCCAGCGGCCGGAGGCGGTGTCGCGTTCTTGTGCTTATCTTCCGCCTCCGTGCCAGACACCGCCGCCCGTTCCTCGCGCGGACGCGGAACAGCCGCCGGTCGGGCAACCATTTTCTTTTCAGGCTTCTTGAAAAACGAGAAAACCATGGGCGGGAAGGCCTGCGGAGAGGTTGGCGAAAAATTCGTCTTGTAACACATCGCCCGGCACTCTGCAATTTGAAATGGCCCGCCGGCGCGCCGACGCAGGTTTGTGGCGAGTGGTGAACCGGATGTCGAGACAGCGCCGTCGGCCGGGAAGCAGGACGGGGAGCTTGTCTGTCCATGGTGTCCTGCCGGAGTTCGGTCGTGCCGACGAGGGTTGGGCGACGTTCCGGATGACCCGCGGCGCCGTTCATCGCCCCGAGCCGCCTGTGCGTGTTGAATGTGTCGCGGGTCTTCGGTGTGCCCGCGCCGAGTGATCGGGTGAGCGCCGCCTGGCGGAATCCGTGTCGCCGGAGAGGTCAGCTTGTCGGAGGAGGCGCCTTGCCGGTATGCTGCAGCGGCTCGACGTCGACCGCTGGATGTCCCAAGCCCGAGCGATCGGCGGCCGCCTGCCGAGGAGATCAAGGATGGAGAGCAAGCAAGCACGCCGACTGCTGCGCGACATGTTCGCGGCGGCGATCGCCGCCGCCCAGCCGGCACACTGCGTGCCGCCGCACCTGCCCGCTGCGCCGCCGCGCGGCCGGCTGATCGTGATTGGTGCCGGCAAGGCTTCGGCCGCGATGGCCAAAACCTTGGAGGACCACTGGCCGGGCGACTTGTGCGGACTGGTGGTGACCCGTTACGGCTACGCTCTTCCTTGCCGGCGCATCGAGATCGTCGAGGCGGCGCACCCGCTTCCGGATGCCGCCGGAGTCGCCGCCACGCGACGCATCGAAGCCCTGGTGCGCGGGCTCGGCGCCGACGATACCGTGCTGTGCCTGATCTCGGGCGGCGGCTCTTCGCTGCTTGTGCGGCCGCTCGACGGGCTGAGCCTGACCGACAAGCAGGCGCTCAGCAAAGCCTTGCTCAAGTCCGGGGCTTCGATCTCGGAGATCAACTGCGTCCGTCGTCACCTGTCGGCGATCAAGGGCGGGCGCCTGGCCGCAGCCTGTCATCCGGCGCGTGTGCTGAACCTCCTGATCTCTGACGTGCCGGGCGACAACCCGATCGACATCGCCTCCGGTCCGACGGTCGCTGACCCGACGCATTGCGACGAGGCGCTGGCGATCGTCCGCCGCTACGGTATCGTCGTCCCGCCGGAGGTGATCGAACTCCTCGAAAGTGGTCGCGGCGAGTCGATCAAGCCGGGCGACGCGCGCCTGGCCAGGGTGGAGACGCGCCTGATCGCGACGCCGCAGATGGCACTCGAAGCGGCCGCCGCGGTGGCGCGCCGGGCCGGTGTGGCGGCGCACGTTCTGGGTGACGCCATCGAAGGCGAAGCGCGTGATGTGGCCAAGGTCATGGCCGGGATTGCCTTGCAGGTGGCTGACCGCGGCCAGCCCTTCGCCGCGCCCTGCGTCCTGCTGTCCGGCGGCGAGACGACGGTCACCGTACGCGGCAGCGGGTGCGGCGGGCGCAATGTCGAGTTTCTGCTCGCCCTCGGCCTGGCGCTCAACGGCCATCGCCGCATCCACGCCATCGCCGGCGACACCGACGGGGTGGACGGCCTGGCCGAAATCGCCGGCGCCTGGTTGGCGCCGGACAGCCTGAGCCGTGCCTGGGCCAAGGGCATCGCGCCGCTCGCCAGCCTCGACGACAACGACGGCCACACGTTTTTCGGCGCCTTGGGCGACTCTCTGGTCACTGGCCCGACGCTGACCAACGTCAATGACTTCCGGGCGATCCTGGTTGACGACCGGCCTGCCTGATCGTTCTCCGACGTGTCGCGGCGAGATCAAGCCGGCGACGGCGATGACCGTCCGCCAGCCGCCGGAGATCGCGGAAGCGACTCACCCGAACGAGAGGAGTATCGAATGTCCCAACACCCCATGCTTGCCTCACTGCGCGGCAGCGATACCGGCAAAGTGATGAGCGCGCGCCAGGCGGTGCAGCTCATCCGCGACGGCGACACGCTGGCCACGGCCGGCTTCGTCGGCATCGGCTTCGCCGAGAACATTGCCGTCGCCATCGAGGCGCTGTTTCTTGACAGCAGGAAAACCGACCGGCAGGGTCTCGGCCGGCCGCGCAACCTGACACTGGTCTATGCCGCCGGCCAGGGCGACGGCAAGGAGCGCGGCCTCAACCACCTCGGCCACGACGGGCTGCTCAAGCGCGTCATCGGCGGTCACTGGGGCCTGGTACCCAAGCTGCAGCGACTGGCGGTGGCCAATCGCATCGAGGCCTGGAACCTGCCGCAAGGCGTGATCTGCCACCTTTTCCGCGACATCGCGGCCGGCAAACCGGGAACGCTGACCCGGGTCGGTCTGGGAACTTTCGTCGATCCGCGGCACGGTGGCGGCAAGTTGAACAAGCGGACCGTCGACAGCGGTGTCGATCTCGTTCGTCTGATGCCGGTCGACGGCAAGGACTATCTGTTCTACCGGGCCTTCCCGATCAACGTCGGCATCGTCCGCGGCACGACCGCCGATCCGGACGGCAACATCACGATGGAGAAGGAGGCTTTGACGCTCGAAGCGCAGGCCATCGCGATGGCGGCGCACAATTCGGGCGGCATCGTCATTGCCCAGGTCGAGCGGATCGCCGAACGCCACACGCTCAACTCGCGCCAAGTCAAGATACCCGGCGTCGTGGTGGACTGCGTGGTGGTGGCCGAAAAGCCCGAGTACCACATGCAGACCTTCGTCGAGACCTACAACCCCGCGTACTCCGGCGAAATACGCGTGCCGATGTCGGCCATCCCGGCGATGGCGATGGACGAGCGCAAGATCATCGCGCGTCGCGCCGCAATGGAGCTGTCGGCCAACGACGTGGTGAATCTTGGCATCGGCATGCCGGAGGGAATCGCCTCGGTCGCTGCCGAGGAGCAAATCATCGACCTGATCACTCTCACCGCCGAACCGGGGGTGATCGGCGGCGTGCCGGCCGGCGGCCTGAGTTTCGGCGCGGCGACCAATACGCAGGCCATCGTCGACCAACCGAGCCAGTTCGATTTCTACGATGGGGGTGGGCTGGATCTCGCCTTCCTGGGGCTGGCCCAGGCCGATCGCGAAGGAAATCTGAACGTATCGAAGTTCGGCCCCAGGCTGGCCGGCGCCGGCGGCTTCATCAACATCAGCCAGAATGCCAAGAAGGTGGTGTTCGTCGGCACCTTCAGCGCCGGCGGACTAAAGATCGCGCTGGCAGCCGGCGGCATCAGGATTCTGGCTGACGGCCAGGCGAGAAAGTTCGTACACGAAGTCGAACACCGCAGCTTCAGTGGTCCGGTGGCGGCGAAGGACGGCAAGACGGTGCTCTACATCACCGAACGCTGCGTCTTCCGCCTTTGCGCCGACGGGCTCGAACTGATCGAGATTGCCCGCGGCGTCGATCTGCAGCGCGACATTCTCGATCGCATGGACTTCGTTCCCATCATGCGGCAGGCACCGGCGCTCATGGACGAGCGGATCTTCGCCTCGCCACCCATGGGTCTGCGGCCGCAAATGCTGGAAATTCCGATTGCCGACCGACTGAGCTACGATGCCCGGCAAAACCTCTTCTTCGTCAACTTCGATGCCTTGTCGGTGCGTAGTGCGCAGGATATCGAGCGCATCCGTCAGGCCGTCGAGTGGAGGCTGGCGCCGATCGGCCACCAGGTTGCCGCGATCGTCAACTACGATCGTTTCAGCATCACGCCGGAACTGATCGACGACTACACCGGGATGGTCAAAAGCCTCATGGAGCGCTACTACAGCGCGGTGACGCGCTACACCTCGAGCACCTTCCTGCGCGCCAAGCTCGGCGAAGCCTTCAGGAAGCAGGTCGCCGACCCGAATATCTTCGCCACACGCCGCCAGGCGCAGCAGAACCTGCCGGACGGCGCTTGAGCGAATCGGTGTCGCCGCATCGGGTCCGGCGGCGGCGACGAGTCGGCTCAAGGCGTTCCGAACACCGCCTGCCACAGCGCGTTGACGGCGTCGATGCGGCGCCCGACGGCGGCGCGTTCGACGCGCGCCCGGCGGCCGGCGTTGAGTCGCTGCACGTGCTGGAGGCGGCGAAACTCGCGGTAGGCGCTGCGCACCGGTTCGGCCAGCCGGGTCGGGATCAGGCCGAGTTCGGCCGCGATGCCGAGCAGGGCGATGTTGCCGAGGTTGCCGCACAGCCGGGCGTGGCGGTGCGCGTAGCCGAGGATCAGATACTGGACGATGAACTCGACGTCGATGATGCCGCCCCGATCGTGCTTGATGTCGAAGCTCTCGGCGTTGCGCGAGGCGTGCTGGTCGAGCATGCGCTGGCGCATCGACAGCACTTCCTGGCGCAGCGTCGCCAGGTCGCGCGGCTGGCGCAGGATGTCGACGCGAATCGCCTCGAACTGCTCGCCGACCGCCGGGTCACCGGCGCAGAAACGCGCCCGCGTCAGCGCCTGGTGCTCCCACACCCAGGCGTGCTTGAGCTGATAGTCGCGAAACGCGGCGACCGGGCAGACGAGCATTCCCGAATCGCCGTTCGGCCGCAGCCGCAGGTCCACCTCGAAGAGCATGCCGGCCGAAGTCTGGGTCGACATCCAGGTGCTCATGCGCTGGCCGAGGCGGGCGTAGAGTTCGCCGGCGTCGGGCTCGGGGTCGTCGTGCAGGTAGACCAGGTCGAGGTCGGACGCGAAGCCGAGTTCCTTGCCGCCAAGCTTGCCGTAGCCGACGACGGCGAAGCGCGGCGGCCGCTCGGGATGCGGATGGCGCTGCTTGAGCTTTTGCCAGCAGAGATCGAGGGTCGTCTGCAGCAGGATGTCGGCCAGTTCGCTGAGCCGGTCGGCGAGGTGCTCGACGGTGTGCAGCCCGGCGATGTCCTGCGCCAGAAAGTGGAAAACCTGGGCGTGGTGGGCTTCGCGCAGGATGTCCATTTCGCGTTCGGTGTCGCCGGCGTGCTGCGCCAGACGTCCCTGCAGGTTGGTGCGGAACCCGTTCCAGTCGGTGCTGACGTCGAACATGCGCGGATCGAGCAGCTCGTCGAGCAGAATCGGGTGCCGCGTCAGGTAGTCGGCGGCCCATGACGAGCTGCCGATCAGCTCGGCGAGTTTGTTCAGTGCTTGTGGATATTGCTGCAGCAATGCCAGGTAGGCGCCGCGCCGGCTGATCGTTTCGAGAAAATCGAGACCGCGCTGCCAGGTGGCGTCGGGCGCGTCGGTGGCCGCTGCGGCGTCGATCAAGCGCGGACCGAGCGCGTCGATGCGCTCGCGGTTGCTGGCCGGCAGTTGCTGGTAACGGCTGCTTTGGCGGAAGCTTTGCAGACGTTCGAGCATCGCTTTGGGTTGTCGGAAGCCGAGCGTCGCCAGTGACTCGAACGCCTCGTCGCCGATCATCGGTGCGTCCCACAGCCCGGCCAGCGGATGTGTTCCCTCCTCGGGTTCGGAGAAGACCTGCTCGAAGTGGCGCGCGACGTTGGCCCGCTGAACGTCGAGAGCAGCGACAAAGGACTCCCAACCGTCGAAGCCGAGCGAGACGGCGATCAACCGGCGTTCGTCGTCGCCGGCCGGCAGGCGGTGGGTTTGCGCGTCGTCGACGTATTGCAGTCGGTGTTCGAGGCGACGCAGGAAGTCGTAGGCCACAGCCAGCTCGCGCGCGTGCTCGACCGGCAACAGACGGCGTTCGACGAGCAGTTCGAGAACGTGCAGCGTCGGCCGTGCCTGCAGCGCGGCATCGCGGCCGCCGCGAATCAACTGGAAGACCTGGGCGATGAATTCGATCTCGCGGATGCCGCCCGGACCGAGCTTGATGTGCTCGGCCATTTCCTTGCGTGCCACTTCGCGACGGATTTGCGCGTGCAGGGCGCGCATGGCGTTGATGGCACCGAAATCGAGGTACTTGCGGAAGACGAAGGGGCGGCCGATGTTCTGCAGCGCCGCGACCCATTCCGGCTGCAGGTTGGCGCCTTCGTTCATCACGCGCGCCTTGATCCACGCGTAGCGCTCCCATTCGCGGCCTTGCGCGATGAAGTAGTTTTCCAGCGAGCCGAGCGAGCCGACCAGCGGTCCGGAGTCGCCGTTCGGCCGCAGCCGCATGTCGACACGGAAGACCCGCCCGTCGCCGGTCAGGTCGCCGAGCGCGCCGATCAGGCGCTTGCCGAGGCGCAGGAAAAAATCGTAGTTGTCTATCCGGCGGCTGGCGCCGGCGGTCTGTCCTTCCTCGGGGTAGACGAAGATGTAGTCGACGTCCGACGAGACGTTCAGCTCGCGTCCGCCGAGCTTGCCCATGCCGACCACCAGCAGGCGCTGTGGCCGGCCGCGGCTATCGAGCGGTTCGCCGAACTGCTCGGCAAGCTGCCGGTGCAGGAAGTCGAGCGCGAAGTTGGTCGTCACGTCGGCCAGGCTGGTCATGCTTTCGACGATCTCGGCGAGCGGCGCGGCGGCGCCGAGGTCGCGCACGATGACGTTCGCCATGACGCGCTGACGAAGCTGGCGCAGCGCGCGCTTGAGGTCGTCGTCGCCGGCCGGCGCGGTGACGGTCAGGAAATCGTACATCTCGACGGCGCTGAGCGGCCGCGCGCCATGTTCGCCGAGCCAGGCGGCGAGTTCGGGCCGCGCGGCGAGCAGATCGCGCAGGTAGCGACTGTGCGCTTGCGCCTGCGGCCAGGGGGGACCGGGCGTTGGCGCAGCGGTGGCTTGGGGTTCGACGGGGGTTTCCATACTTCTTTCTCTCGCTTTTCCGTGGACGTTCGCCGCCGTCGCGTCGTGGGCACTGATGGGGCGGGGCAAAGCCGCTACAATGGGCGCTTCGACCGCCCGTTCAGATATCCCGACATTCTAGTGACGCCGACCGACTATTGGCAAAAGTCTCTGCGCATTGGCTCCCGCTGATGCGCCAGGAAGAGTTGCGCCCGGCGCTCTATCATCGCCTGCACTGGCTGTTGCCTGTCGTCTCGCATCCGGCGGCACGGACTATCGGGCGGCTCGTCGGACGCAGCCTGTGGCTGCTCTATTTCGCTTTCGTCCTGACGATCCTCGCCTTGCGCCATCTCGTTCTGCCGAACATCGAGAGCTATCGGCCGGCGATCGAACGTCAGCTCAGTCAGGCGCTCGGTCTGTCGGTCGCCATCGGCCGGATCGCGGCGAGCTGGGATGGCCTGAACCCCGATCTGACGCTCTCCGACGTGCGTATCGCCGATGCGCGGGGGCAGCCGGCGCTGGCCTTCGCGCGCGTCGAAGGCGTCCTTTCGTGGTCGTCGGTCGCGCGCTGGCAGTTGCGCCTGCGGCGCCTGCAGATCGACGAGCCGACGCTGCACTTGCGGCGCGACACCGACGGCAGTCTGTACGTGGCAGGCATCGCGGTCAGCCACGCGGCGGGTGACGGAGCGATCGCCGATTGGGTTCTGGCGCAGCAACGCATCCGCGTGAACGGGGCGACCGTGGTCTGGGAAGACGCCAGGCGCGATGCGCCGCCGCTGATTCTCGAGGACGTTAACTTCGCGCTCGACAACCACGGCCGGCAGCACCGCTTCGGCCTCACCGCGCTGCCACCGGCCGAACTGGCGTCGCGCATCGATCTGAGGGGGGATTTCCGCGGCAAGGCGGTCGAGGATTTGGCCTCCTGGCAGGGGCAGGCCTTTGCCCAGATCGACTACGCCGATCTGGCGGTCTGGCGTGCCTGGCTCGATTATCCGCTGGCCTTGCCGCACGGCCGTGGTGCCGTGCGCGCTTGGGCCGCTTTCGCCGAGGGCAGCTTGCGCGAACTGACCGCCGACCTGGCGCTGCGCGGGGTCAGCCTGCGCCTGGCGAAGGACTTGCCGGCGCTCGAACTGGATCACATGTCCGGCCGTCTCGGCGCCCGTTTTCTGCCCACCGGGGCGAGCCTCGACGGACGTCGCGTCGAACTCGTGACCAGTTCGCCGGCCGCCGGACGTAACAGCGCGGCGTCGGGAATCCGTATCCCGCCGACGGACTTTCACGTGGACTGGCAGCACCAGCCCGGGGCTTCGGTACGCGGCAGCGCAACGGCCAACGCTCTCGAACTGGGGGCTTTTGCCGCATTGGCCGGGCATCTGCCGCTCGACGCCGGATCGCGCCAGTTGCTCGACGATTTCGCACCGCGCGGCCGCATCAGCGAACTGCGCGCCACTTGGGATGGCAAGGCTGACGGCTTGCTGAGCTATTCGCTGAAGACGCGTTTCGACGCTCTCGCTTTGCGGCCGCAGGGCAGTCTGCCGGGAGTCTCCGGTTTGTCGGGTTGGCTCGAGGCGAACGAACTCGGCGGCAGCGTCAACTTGCGCTCGGAAAAGGTCGATATCGACCTGCCGACCGTTTTTCCCGAGTCGTCGATCGCGCTCGATACGCTCAACGCGCAGGGCAAATGGAAGATCAGTCAGGGGCGTGTCGACGCCGAACTGGCGCGCGCCGAGTTTGCCAGCCCGGACGCCGCCGGGTTGGCACAGGGGACTTTCCGCTATACCGGCGACGGGCCCGGCAGCATCGACCTGAGCGCCGCGCTCAGCCGGGCCGACGCGCGCGCCGTGTGGCGCTACCTGCCGGGTTCGATCAACACGGCGGCTCGCCACTGGGTTCGCGATGCGCTCAAGAAAGGCGTTGCCAGTGAGGCCAAGCTGATCCTCAAGGGCGACTTGGCGCACTTCCCGTTTCTCGACCCGCGCCAGGGGCAGTTCCTGGTCACCGTCAAGGCGAACGACGTGACTCTCGACTACGGGACCGGCTGGCCGATGATCACCGGCATCGATGCCGACCTCAAGTTCGTCGGTGCGGGCATGGTCGTCGAGGCCAGGCGTGGTGCGATTCTCGGCGCCAATCTGTCGCAGACGCGGGCCGAGATTCCGGATTTCGACGCGCCGGTGTCGATGCTCAAGGTCAAGGGCCGCGTCGAAGGCGAGACGGCGGAATTCCTGAAGTACGTGGCACAGAGTCCGGTCGCCGCACAGATCGACCATTTCACCGAAAACATGAGCGCCAGCGGCAAGGGGCGGCTCGACATCGGGCTCTCGATTCCGCTCGAGGAAGCCCGCCTCGGCGAATCGAAGATCGAGGGCAACTACGTCTTCGTCGCCAACGAGGTGACCGTCGACCCGGCTCTGCCTCCCTTGCGGCAGGTCAATGGCAGTCTGGCGTTTTCGGAGAAAGATTTGCGGATACCGGAGATCAGCGCCGTGCTGTTTGGTGGTCCGGTGCGCATCAAGGGCGGCGCGCAGGGCGGCAAGGTGATGGTCGTCGCCAACGGTTCGCTGGGCATGGACGAATTGCGCCGCCGCCTGGAATGGCCGCTGCTCGATGCGCTGAGCGGCACCGCCGCCTATCGTCTCGAAGTCGGCAGCCGGAAGCGCAATGTCGAACTGGTGGTCGATTCGAACCTGGTCGGCGTTGCTTCGAGCTTGTCGCCACCCTTTGCCAAGAGCGCCAGCGAGGCGCTGCCGATGCACTTCGAAAGCAGCATGCTGCCGCCGGTACCGTCGCGCGGCGGCCAGCCGGTGGCGCGCGACCAGATCCGGCTGACCCTCGGCAACCTCTTGAACATGCAGTTGATCCGGCGCAAGCAGGGCGACGACAGTCTGCCCGAACGGGGCGCCGTCACCGTCGGCCGGCCGCTGCCGCCCTTGCCCGAGCGCGGCATCCAGATCGGCGTCAGTGCGCGCAGTCTCGACCTGGACTATTGGCAGCGCATGCTGCGCAGCGCTACCAAGGCAGGCGCTTCGGCTTCGCCGCCGAGCTGGCCGATCAGCGTCGACCTCAAGGCCGACGAACTGGTGATTCTCGGCAAGTATTACAACGAGGTTACGGCGACGGTCAGCAGTGCCGCGCCGCTGTGGCGCGGAACGCTGCAGTCGCGCGAGGCGGTCGGCAGCTTTCAGTGGGACGGGGCCGGGGCGGGCAAACTGGCGGCACACTTCAAGAGATGGCGCCGCCCCGACAAGGAAAGCGTGAACAGCCAGCCGGCCGAGGTCCTCAAGGAGCTGCCGGCGCTCGACATCGTGGTGGACGACTTCGTCGTCGGCGTGCGACGTTTCGGGCGCCTCGAGGTGCAGGCGCACAACGAAGCCGGTATTTGGCGGCTTGACAAGATCGACATTCTCAACCCCTTCGGCCGGCTGTCCGGGAGTGGACAGTGGCAGCTCGCCAACGGCAACCGCACGCAGCTCGATTTCGCGCTGCACGCCAGCGATGCGGGCAAACTGCTCGACCGGCTGGGCTACCTGGGCGCCGTGCGCGGCGCCGGGACGACGCTGGAAGGCAGGATCGGCTGGAACGGGTCGCCGGCGGCGCTCGACTACAGCAGCCTGAGCGGCGACATGAAGCTCGAGGTCGGCAAGGGGCAGTTCGTCAAGCTCGATCCCGGAGCCGCCGGCAAGCTGCTCGGACTGATCAGTCTGCAGGGGCTGCCGCGCCGTTTGTCGCTCGATTTCGGAGACGTTTTCAGCGAGGGTTTCGCCTTCGACAGCATTGGCGGCAAGATGACCGTCAAGGACGGGTTGATGCGTACCTCGCGTCTGCAGATCGACGGCCCGTCGGCGCGCGTCGTGATGCGCGGCGAAACCGACCTCAAGCAGGAAACCCAGCATCTGAACGTGACCGTGCAGCCCGAACTCGGCGGCAGCGCCGCCTTGGGCGTCGCCGTCGTCAATCCGCTGGCCGGCGTTGCCACCTTGCTGGCGCACAAGGTATTGCAGAATCCGCTGAACAAGATCTTCAGCTTCGACTATCTGGTCACCGGCACCTGGGACGACCCCAAGGTCGAGCGCGCCCCGGCCGCCCCCGCGCCCGCCGCGACGACGCCGTGATCACCGAACCCCGAGAGGAGTACAGGCCATGAATTCGCCGACTGATGACGTTTCACCGGGTACGGCACCGAAAGCCGCCCGTCTGCGTGTCGCCGCCGTACAGATGGTGTCGACGCCGCGCGTCGACGAAAACCTGCGTGCCGCGGCGCGCCTGATCGCCGACGCCGTGGCGCAGGGCGCCGAACTGGTGGCCCTGCCCGAGTACTTCCCGATCATGGGGATGAGCGACGCCGACAAGGTCAAGGTGCGCGAAGACCCCGGTCAGGGGCCGATCCAGGATTTTCTCTCGGCGACCGCACTGGCGCACCGTATCTGGCTGATCGGCGGTTCCTTGCCGCTGCGCAGCGATCATCCGGACAAGGTCCTCAATTCCTGCCTGGCCTACGATCCGCAGGGCGCTTGCGTGGCGCGCTACGACAAGATCCACCTGTTCGGCTTCCGCCAGGGGAACGAATGCTACGACGAAAGCGCGACGATCGAGGCCGGACGTCAGCCGGTGGCTTTCGCTACTCCAGGCGGCCGCGTCGGCCTGTCGATCTGCTACGACCTGCGCTTTCCGGAACTTTACCGGGCGCTGGGCGTGACCGATCTGCTGGTGGTTCCGGCGGCCTTTACGGAAACCACCGGACGGGCGCACTGGGAGATTCTCCTGCGCGCACGCGCCATCGAGAATCAGTGTTACGTGCTGGCCGTCGCCCAGGGCGGCCAGCACGAGAACGGTCGCGAAACGCACGGCAACAGCATGCTGATCGATCCCTGGGGAATCATCGTCGATCGCAAGATGAAGGGCCCGGGAATCGCTATCGGGGATGTCGATACGATCCGCCTGAGTGAAGTTCGCGCCAGTCTGCCGGCGCTCGCACACCGCGTCATGTAGTCCGCGCCAGTACCTCCATAACGGAAATGCCATGAATAGACCCGCCGCCAGCCTGCTTGCGCAGGCGCAGAAAACCCTGCTCACGCCCTACGGCCTCGATGTCGCCGACCTGACGAAGGTTTTCGGCAAGATCATGGCGCATCAGGTCGATTACGCCGATCTCTATTTTCAGTACAGCCGTTCCGAGGCCTGGAGCCTCGAGGAAGGAATCGTCAAGGCGGGGAGCTTCAGCATCGACGAAGGTGTCGGCGTGCGCGCCGTGGCGGGTGAGAAAACGGCCTTTGCGTATTCCGACGATATCAGCGCGCAGGCGCTCGGCGACGCGGCGGGGGCCGTGCGCGCGATTGCCGTCGCCGGTCAGCAGCGGCGCGTCGCGGTGCTGAAGGGGCGCCGTGGCCACACTCTCTACGTACCGCAGGATCCGCTAGCGTCGCTCGACGCGGCGAGCAAGGTGCGGCTGCTCGAACGGCTCGAGGCGATGGCGCGCGGCTTGGACCAACGTGTGACGCAGGTCATGGCGCATCTTGCCGGCGAGTACGAGGTGATTCTGGTGGCCGGCAGCGACGGTCGCTTGGCAGCCGACGTGCGGCCGCTGGTGCGCGTTTCGCTGACCGTCATCGTCGAGGAAAACGGCCGGCGCGAGCAGGGATCGGCGGGTGGCGGCGGGCGCACCGACTACGCTTACTTCAGCGAGGCGATGCTGGCCGGCTACGCGCGCGAGGCGGTCCATCAGGCGGTGACCAATCTGGCCGCTCGCCCGGCGCCGGCCGGCACGATGACCGTCGTCCTCGGCCCCGGCTGGCCCGGGATTCTGCTGCACGAGGCCGTCGGCCATGGTCTCGAAGGCGATTTCAATCGCAAGGGCAGTTCGACCTTTGCCGGCCGGATCGGCAGCCGCGTCGCGGCGCCGGGCGTTACCGTGATCGACGATGGAACGATCAGCGAGCGACGAGGATCGCTCAACATCGACGACGAGGGCAATCCGACACAGCGCACGGTGCTGATCGAGGACGGCATTCTTTTGGGTTATCTGCAGGACAGCCTCAACGCGCGGCTGATGGGCGTCGAGCCGACCGGCAACGGCCGGCGCGAGTCCTTCGCTCACCTGCCGCTGCCGCGCATGACCAATACCTCGATGCTGAACGGCGACAAGAATCCCGAGGAGATCATTCGCTCGGTCAGGAAGGGGATCTACGCGGTCAACTTCGGTGGTGGGCAGGTCGACATCACCAACGGCAAGTTCGTCTTTTCGATGTCTGAAGCCTACCTCATCGAGGATGGCAGAATCGGTGCGCCGATCAAGGGCGCGACCTTGATCGGCAGCGGGCCGGAAGCGATGACGAGGGTGTCGATGATCGGCAACGACACCTGCCTCGACCCCGGTGTCGGTACCTGCGGCAAGGACGGGCAGAGCGTGCCGGTCGGCGTCGGGCAGCCGACCCTGCGCATCGACGGACTGACGGTCGGCGGCACGGCCTGAGCGACGCATCGGCCGGCCGACGGGACTAGACGGCGTGCCACCACAGTCCATCCTCGTCGCGTTGCGGGTGGCGAACGCGGGCGTTTGCCATCGACTACGGCTTCTCCTCAGGGTAAGGCATCGCAAAGGCGATGACCTCGTGATCACGCCGCCAGATAACGCCTTGCGGATGCACGCCGAGCCACCAGCACTGGCGGGTCGGCAAAGGCCGCCTGGCGGGAAACGCGCTCGCGGTGAGCACCGCCAGACACCAACTCGGCTGCGGGTCGCGCACCGAGCGATAGCAGATCGCCCCGACACCGGCCTCCCGGGCGACGCGGGCGAAGGCCTGCGTTGCGCGATAGTCGGTCGGGTGTGTCCAGGACGCGTCCGGGGTGCCGAAGGGGGCGAGGCGGAGATCAACGGTGAGGGTGCGCACCTCGCAACGGAAGGCCGTGTGGGCAACCGGGCCGATACGGTCGAGTTCCGCGGCATCCTGAAGGAATCTCCAGCGCCAGTAGCCAAGTTCGGCGCAAGCCGTACGAACCGTTGCCGCGCCGTAGAAGACGCCGGGATCGGAGACGGCCCGGAAGCGGGAACCGTGTCCGGCGGGCGGGTAGCGAAACGGCGTCGCCAGCAGATAGTCGAGTTCCGCCGCCGCCTCCGGCAAAGCCGGCTTGCTGGCTTCGAGGAGAGCTTCCAGGACTTCGTGTTCGGCGGCCTGGTCGACGATCTTCATGGTCGACGCCACCTGCTGCGCCTCGACGACGCGCCAGATCAGAGCGCGCCGCTCGCGCGCCTCAGACGAGACCGCGTGAGGCGTCCAGGTAATGGACGACACGCACGAGTCCTTCTGTGCTGCGGAGGAGATCGACCGGGCGACCGTTTAGACCGCGGTTGTCGCCGACGAGCCACTTCCGTGCGCTCCCCTGCTCGCCGACGATCGAATCCAGCGCACGGAAGGCGCGCACGAACAACAAGGCCAGTTCCCATTCCTTGCGCTTCGGGTCCAGTTGATACGCGCCGGAGTAGAGTCGGGTGACCGTGGCGGCACTGACACCGAGAACCTTGGCCAGTATCGAGCGCGGGATATCGAGGTAATCAGCCGCACGCGTTACGGCCTTGCTGAGAACGGCGGCGGGCTCGGGGTTGCTGGCCGTCTGAACACTGCTCCGAGGCATCACACTCTCCTTTCAGCAGCAATTATAGAGCATGCCTCTTTCCTTAGAAAGCCGGGTTTTGGGGTCGGTTCGACTCGCCATGACCGACGGCTGGGAGCGAACTGGCACGCTGGGATCGCCGCCCGTTTCCGGCGCGCGGCGGCGGGCCGCCGAACTGTCATGAACCGAGCGCCGGTGTTCCAAACGACCCCGAGCTTCGTCAGCCTTCCGCCGCCAGGGCGTCGCACACGCTTGGGCGCTGACCGATACGTTCCTGGAAAGCGAGCAGTGCCGGCCAGGCGCCGAGGTCGATCTCTACCGCGTTGCACCAGGTGAGAACGGCGAACAGGTAGGCGTCGGCCACGGTGAACTGATCGCCCAGCAGGTAGTCGTTGCCTTCCAGACGAGCCGCCACGTAGCCGAGACGGGCGGCCAGTGCTTCCCTGGTACAGCGTTTGTATTCCTCGGGCGTGCCGGGCTTGAACAGCGGGACAAAGGCCTTGTGCAGTTCGGAACTGATGAAGCCGAGCCACTCCTGCAAGCGGTAGCGCTCGAAGGTGTAGGGTCGCGGTGCCAGTCCCCTTTCCGGGATGCGATCGGCAATGTACTGCACGATCGCCGGAACCTCGGTGAGACAGACACCGGTGTCGATTTCGAGTACCGGCACGTAACCCTTGGGGTTGATGGCGACGAAGTCGCTGCCGTCGGCCAGCCGGCGCTGATGGAGATCGACGCGCACGAGGTCGAAATCGAGACCTGCTTCACGCAGGGCGATGTGCGGTGCCAGCGAGCTGCTTCCGGGGGTGAAGTAGAGTCTCACGTCGAGGCTACCGGGGACCGGTTGAGGGCTCGGCAAAGGCTTCTGCTCGACTTGCTCCGACCACGGAAGCCGAGTGACTACGACGGTCAGGAAGCCGCTGTTGTTGCCATAGGAGAACGACGAATCGTTGGCAAAAAAGTACAGAAACCCCGGTTCGATGATCTCGATCTCACAGCCATTCGGAGTCGCGACCAGGCTGCTCTCATCGTCGATGCGCGCCACACCGTTGATGGCGCTCTCGATCAGACCGGTGAGCAGGTTCTCCGAATCCGGATTGTGTGCCTCGAGGTCGGGCCGCGGATGGATGGCGGCAACCAATGAGAACCACGGGCGGTCTTCCAGGCGGCGGCTGCCTTCCGTGAGGTGCAGAAGCCACGCCTTGGATTCGTAGCCGTCGACGCCAGCCGGGACGGTCTTGTCGATCCAAGTGCCGCTGGCTTCGATGCGATAGCGTTCGCCGACGTCGACCTCGACGCCGGAAGCATTCCACCACTTGTGAGCGTAAGCCGGAAAACTCGTCGAGCCATCGACGGGCAGCTTGCGGAACGGCAGGGCCTCACGTTCCTGCTGCAACTCTTCGATCAGATAAGCCTCCTCGTCTTCCTGGTAGAACTCGGTGCAGGCCGGCATTTCCTCGAGGGCCTTTGGCCGGTAATCGGCCCGCTCGCTCAAGCGGTACAGAACGCTGGAATGCAGTTCGGCATCGTCGGGGATTTTGCGCTCCTTGTGCGGTCGCGTCCGCCAGACCGGGCCACGGGTTTCATCGTGGCGGTCCTGCAGCGCGTCGGGGAGCAGCGCCGGGCTCAGTTGGCCGGGCGACAGCCGCAGCCCGGCGTCGAGGCTGTTGACTTCCTGCATCATCCAGTCGAGAGCTACATCTGCGAGGCCCCGATTCTCGTAACCGCCTCCGATATCCGCATGCGCGCCGGCGAACCAAACCTGCTTGATCCCCTCGCGCTCGACCCACAGCGTCGGCGTGAAATCGGCGCGTTCCTCGTCGATGGCCAGCGCCTGCCGGCCGTACTCGACGCGCGGACTGAGCTCGCGATCGCTGAACTTGAGGAAGCGGAGTTCATCCCGGTCGACCATGCGCAGACCGGTGAACAGCGGTACGCCCAATTCTCCGACGGTATCCCAGACGCCTATCATGCGGATCGGTGTTTCGTCGTGGTGTCGCCAGAAGCGTCCGCCGCGCTTCTTGCCACGGTCTTCCTTGTAGTTCAGCCAGATCTGCTCGGCCTGGTCGGCCGCGTCGTCGTCGTCGGCATTGACCGCCGGAATGAGACCCGAGCGGGCGATGAAAGCGCCCAGGCTGCGCGCCGCCCAGGCGCCGCGCGAAAAACCGAACAGCCAGATCTTGTCGCCTCGGCGGTACACCTGCGAAACCAGCAGATAGGCGTCGATCATGCAGTCGTGCAGGCCGATGCCCTGCGTACCGCCGAGCAGTCCTTGTGTGCGCCCCCCGTTGCCGACACTCTTGAGATAAAAGGCGGCCAATTCCTCGCTGCTCTTGACGAGGTGCGAACGGATCGGCCCGTTTTCCTCGACCTGCCGCTCGTCGCCGGGAAGCATCTGGAACAAGCGGTACACATTGGTTTGCTCGACCGGGTCGTTCCACGTCCCGTCCATGCAAACAACGATCTGTCTGGTCATCGATTCTCCTCATGGTCAGCGCATTGCCACCCGCTGTTGGTCGGCAACTCGACGGCGATGCGCAGCGGGTTTGGGATCCGCAAGCATACTCTCCTGAGCGACGACTTTGGGTTACACAGAACTGGAAGAGTGCTACTCATCGGGCTGCTTAGGCCGCGTGCCCGCGGAGTCGGCGTTGCCGTTGAGGGCGGGATCGGGCGCTAGAACCTTGCTGGCCGTCCGGTAAATCCTGACGGTCGAGGTATTGGTGGCAGTGTCGGAGGAAGCCGCTGCGCGGAGGGATTGTTGACAGAAGATCGAAGGCCCGCTCGCGCGCTGTCCGGCGGATCGGCGAGCGCTTCGATCATCAATAGACGTGCCGCCCGAACAGCCGCCGTCGAACCACGGCGCCGATGGGTGGCATGGCACTCGTGGAGTTCGGGCAAGCTCCATCGGCAGGGCTCAAAGTGCCACTGTCCGGCCCGCCTCGCCTCGGGGCGGTGCGGGGCCGGATCAAGCCGTCCAGAAGTCGGCGGGCATGGGGGCCCGCCGACTGGCTTCAGTCCATCGCCTCGTACAACGGCAGAGTCAGGAATTCAGGGTAATCCGCCGTCAGCGACATCTTGTCGAATATCACCGCCGCCTGGTCGTAGCTGGCGGTATCTTCGCCCTGGGCGCTGACGGTGGCGGTCACCTTGACGAGTTCCTCGGCGATCATGCCGCGCACCATTTCGGCGGTGACCTTCCGGCCGTCGTCGAGCACCCCTTTCGGCGAGACCACCCACTGCCAGATCTGCGAGCGCGAGATCTCCGCCGTCGCGGCGTCTTCCATCAGATTGTGGATCGGCACGCAGCCATTGCCAGCCAGCCAACTGCCCAGGTAATGGATGCCGACATTGATGTTGTTGCGCACTCCAGCCTCGGTAATCGGCTGCGACGGCTGGAAGTTGAGGAAGTCGGCCGCACCGAAATTCTCGCTGCGCTGTTTCTCCCACTGGTTCGGCCGGTCGCCCAGAACCTTCTGAAACTCTTCGGCGGCGATCGAAACGAGTCCCGGGTGAGCGACCCAGCCACCGTCGAAACCGTCGCTGGCGTCGCGCGCCTTGTCGTGGCGGATGCCGGCCAGCGCTTTCTCGTTTGCTTCAGGATCGTTCTTGATCGGGATCAGCGCGCTCATACCGCCCATCGCCGGCGCTCCGCGCTTGTGACATATTTTCACGAGTTGCAGGGCATAGCTGCGCATGAAGGGAACTTCCATGGTGATTGCGCCACGGTTGGCAAGACAGAAGTCCGGGTTCTTCTTGAACTTCTTGATGCACGAGAAGATGTAGTCCCAGCGCCCGGCGTTGAGGCCGGCGGAGTGTTCGCGCAGCTCGTAGAGGATTTCTTCCATCTCGAAAGTCGCCAGAATGGTCTCGATCAGCACGGTCGCCTTGATCGTTCCGCGCGGCAGACCGATGTGATCCTGAGCCATGATGAAGATGTCGTTCCACAAACGCGCTTCGAGATGCGATTCCATTTTCGGCAGGTAGTAGAACGGGCCGGCACCGCGCGCGATCTGCTCCTTGGCATTGTGAAAAAAGACCAGCGCGAAATCGAAGATGCCGCCCGACACTCGTTGCCCGTCGACGGTCACGTGCTTTTCGTCGAGGTGCCAGCCGCGCGGACGGATCTGCAAGGTGGCCACCCTGTCGTTGAGCCGGTATTCCTTGCCGGCTTCGTTGACGAACGAGAGCTGACGACGGATCGCCTGGTAGAGGTTCACCTGTCCCTGGATCTGGTTGTCCCATTTCGGGCTGTTTGAATCCTCGAAGTCCGTCATGTAGGAATCGGCGCCCGAGTTGTAGGCATTGATGATCATCTTGGCTTCGACGGGGCCGGTGATCTCCGTCCGACGGCGCTCGAGTGCCGTGGGCAGCGGCGCGATCTTCCAATCACCGTCGCGAATGTGCTTCGTCTCAGGCAGAAAGTCCGGCATCTCGCCAGCGTCGATGCGCAACTGGCGCGCCACCCGGGCGCGCAGCAGTTCCTGGCGTCGGCCCTCGAAGGCGCGGTGCAGTTTCGCCACCAGAGCCAGCGCGTCGGCCGTGAGAATGGTTTCGTAAGCGGGTTGGATCGGAGCGTTGATTTGCATTCCGGCGGGCAGATTGAGGCTCATGCTTTGAACTCCTGTCGATGGGTGTTGAGGCGATGATTCGATTGTATTAGACGCAACATTTAAAGATAAGATCGATAATAATCAAATTATTTTTTACTTCAGGTATCGAATAGCGATATGGACCAGATCAAGCAGATCCAGGCTTTCGTCGATTCGGCGACGCGCGGCAGCCTCTCGGCCGCCGCCAGAGCGGCAACCGTTACTCCGGCGGTGATCGGGCGCCGGCTCGACGCGCTCGAGGCACGCCTCGGCGTCAAGCTGCTCAGGCGCAGCACGCGCCGATTGTCACTGACCTCGGAAGGGCAAGCCTTCCTGGAAGACTGCCAGCGCGTGTTGAATGATCTGGCCAATGCCGAGGCGGCGGTTTCGCTGGGCAGCATTCGCGCCAGCGGACACCTCAAGGTATCGGCCCCCGCCGGATTCGGCCGCCGCCACGTGGCGCCGCAGGTGGCGGTATTCATGTCGGCCAATCCGGACGTGACGGTACGGCTGGACCTGACCGATCGCCTGGTCGATCTCGTCAATGAGGGAGTCGACTGCGCGGTGCGCATCGGCGAAATGGCCGATTCGAGTCTGGCAAGCAGCAAACTCGGCGAAATGCGCCGCGTGGTGGTCGCCAGCCCGGCCTATCTGGCGCGCCACGGGACACCGCGCACGCCGGACGAATTGTCAGATCACAACTGCCTTTCGCTGGACCAGCAGCGTGGCTGGACCTTGCGTGAAACACCGACCGGCGAAGCCGTCAACCGCAAGGTGGCGGGAACCTTCGAATGCAACGACGGCGCGGTCCTGCACGAATGGGCCCTCGCCGGCAAGGGGTTGGCCTGGCGGTCGATGTGGGAAGTGGGTGACGACCTGCGCCGTGGCCGGCTGGTTTCCTTGCTTGACGAATACGCGACTCCGCCAGTGGGAATTCATGCCGTTTTCCCGCAACGACGACACCTTCCGCTGCGCGTCCGCTTGTTCATCGACCAGCTCAAGACGACTTTCGGTGACGCGCAGTATTGGGAAATCGGCGGGACGACCAGCGATTGATGGTGAAATCGCGGCACGATGCCAGCACTCGGCGCAACAGCACGCCCATTACTCGCCAGCGAGGGCGGTGGCCTTTTTCGCCGCTCTGAGCAGAGCCTTTCGGGTCTTCTCGGCGCGGATGTGTGCCAGCGCCTGAGCCCTGTTGCATTCTTTGCAGTAGGAATGCAGGCCGTCTGAGCTCCGGGAGTTCTTGTGAAACTCCAAGACGGACTTCTGCTGCTTGCACTTGACGCAAACCTTGGTGTCCATGGGCTCTTACCGAGGGTAGGGGAAGCAATTGGTTAGCCCGGGCCGGGAAGTTCGGCTCAGTGCGGCGAAGAAGCGCGAAGGCCGGCCTCGGCAGGATTCTGGGTGATCGGAAGGCGCTACTCCGGGGCCGTGTCGGGAAAGCCGGCGGTCGGCGGCCGGGTCCGGCAAGATCCGAACTCGCAAGCTGTAAGGAAAGAGCGTGCCCATCAGAAAAATGAATAAATAAATAAGATTGTTGAGGATTTCTCGTTGCTGATAAGTGACGTTTTCCCGGGATCCCTGTAAAGCCGCCCCTTGGCGTGCCGTTTTCGGCCTGCGCCGGTCGCCGCAGTGCGCCGGCAGAAGGCGTCGCGCGGACTCCCCGAACCACGGGAAAGCCGCGTCCTGCCAGACGAAGCGCCGAGCACCGCTAGGCAGGAAGCCCGCCGGCCGTCACCTGGAGGGTGCCAACGGCCGACCGAAGTCGTACCCAGCAGCGGCAATCGTTGACGGTGGTGCCCGTCCCAGGACGAGCGACCTAGGCAGGAATAAGCAAGGACTATGCCGAATAATAAGTTTTGTTTATTTAATCAGTCTGTTGATGTCTTGCTTATCGGATTGAGGGCGACACTGGGGCAGCGGCTGTAAAAAAAACTGACAGCGCAAGTCCGACGCGCGTGGCGGCAGGCGGTCAGACGGCGGTACTCGCGCTGTCGCTCCCGCCGAGGAGGCGATCGACATCCACACTATCGATCTGCTCGGGGCGCAGGAATCGTCTGGCGTAGTCGAGATGAACGCCGGAACGCAGGAAGAGGGCGAAAAGATCGGCATCGATGTGCTGCTCGGCCTGCAGGCGAGCCATGATGCCGATCGCCTCGGACAGCGTCTTGCCCCGCTTGTACGGGCGGTCGATCGCGGTCAGCGCTTCGAAGATGTCGGCGATGGCCATCATCCGCGCCAGCGGGCTCATTTGCTCGCGCTTGAGACGGCGCGGGTAGCCGCTGCCGTCCATTTTTTCGTGGTGTCCGCCAGCAATTTCGGGCACCTGTCGCAGATGCCGGGGAAAGGGGAGTTGCGACAACATCATCAGGGTCTGCACGATGTGCTCGTTGATCTTGTAGCGCTCTTCCTCCGACAACGTGCCGCGCCCGATGGCCAGGTTGTAGATCTCGCCCCGGTTGTAAAGCAGCGTCGGAACGGGCATGCGGAATCCCCACGGGTTGTCGGCCGGCAACGCGTCCTGCGGTCGCCTGGCGATGAGGTGCTCGGGCTTGTCGGCGAGCAAGGGCTCGACCGCCGGCAGCGGCACCGGCGGGGTGCCGGCCTTGCGCTGCCTTTCTTCCTGCGAGATGCCGATACGGTCGTCGAGCGTGCGCAGCCAGGTGCGCCCGGCAATCGACCGCAGGCGGGCGACGCTCTCGGCCGCCATGGACTCGCCGCCCTCGTTGCAGGTGGCGACGAAGACGAAGTCGTCGTCGATGCGTTGCCACTCGGCATGCAGCCGACGGCGCGCCGCGGCTTCATCTTCGCCCTTCGCGATCGCCTGCAGGCAGTCGATTTGCGCGTCGCGCTTGAGCACTTCGAAGCGCATGCGCACCTCGTGAATGCGATCATGCAGGGTCTCGAGCTTGGTCGCCTTGTCGACCACATATTCCGGCGTCGTCACTTTGCCGCAATCATGCAGCCAGGCGGCGACGTGCACCGCTTCCCAGTCGTCCTCGCTCAACTGGAAGTCCCGGTAAGGGCCGCTGTCAGCCGCAGAGGCGGCGCGCGCGAGCATCTTGGTCAGTTCGGGAACGCGCGCGCAGTGGCCGCCGGTGTAGGGGCTCTTGGCGTCGATCGCGGCGGCGATCAACTGGATGAAGGCTTCGAACAGATCCTTCTGCGCCTTGATCAGCTCCTTGCTTTCGAGCGATACCGCCGCCGATCCCGAAAGCGCTTGCACGAAACTGAGATGGCTGCTGTCGGTGGCGGAGGTGCGCAACAGGATCATCGCGCCAGCCAGCTCGGTCTTTCGGTTGAGGAGCGGTACGGCAATGGCGTGACGGCGCGCTGTCCACCCGGCCGTCGTCAAGCCCAGCCGGCGGCGATCTTCCACTTGCAGTTGGTCGGCACGTGCCTGGCCATCGGCGAGCGCCGCAGCGAGCAAGGGACCGGCATCGGCAAGCTGGATTGACGGCAGTGGCTCGCTCAGTGCGGAACCGTCACTGGTGAGCGCCGCCGCCGGCTTGAGTTGCGCTCCCTCCGCGAGGTAGAGAATCCCCGCGTCGGCGTCCGCGGCCGAAAGCGTATCGGCCAGCAGGCGCGGCAACAGGCGGTCGAAGCTTTGCTCGGCGGCGACCGCATGACTGATGTCGAGAAAGCGGCGAATGGTGCGTTTCATCCCGTCCATCGTTCGCGCGAGTTGGCTGACCTCCTTGATCGAAGACTGCAGCTCGATCGGCTGCGAAAACTCGAAGTGGCGTATGGCTTCGGCCTCGTTGGCCAAAGTACCGAGCGAGCGCGAAATGCTGCGCGCCAACAACCAGGTGACGGGGATGGAAAATAGCAGGACGAGCAGCGTGGCGAACAAGGAATGCCGCCTCAGCTTCAGCGCACCCGCCATCAACTCGTCCTCGGGAATAACTGTCACGAGGTAGAGAGGCGGTACGCCTTCGAGGACCAGCGTGTTGACGGAAGCCCGCCAAGGGCTGCCCGCTACGTCTACGCGCCGCGCCTGGCTGTCCTCGCCCCCCATGTTGCGGACGGTCGCCAGGAGCGGTGCGAGGGCCGGAACTCCCAGTTGGTCGATTCTCGCCAGCGACGGTGTGTCCTCATTCCCGGTCGCTGCCCGTAGCAAGCGCGATGGCTCTTCGTAGGCCAGTGCGTAGCCCTGCGCATTGACCAGCACCAACTGGCTGCCCGGCGTCGCCTTCTGTCTGGCCAGGGTCTGTCCGATGGTGTCGAGAAGAATGTCGGCGCCGACGACGCTGCGTCCATCGACGCTTCGACCCGCCAGCGTCGTGCCTACCCGGCCGCTGGAAAAGAAGAGGTAGGGTGGCGTCTTGATCTGGGTCGCGGACGCCAGGCCCTGGCTGTACCACGGTCGCTGGCGGGGATCGTAGGCGGCGGCGTAGTCGGGCCGCTGGTCCTCGCGCAGCATCTTCAAGGTGGCGTCGAAATAGATGAAGCGGCCGCGCGGTCCGCCGGGGGTTTGTTCGATACTCTGTACGACGTAGCTCGTGCCGGCGGGAACGCGCGCCGCTTCGTTGGCGCTACCGTGGCCGACACGTCCGACGAGAAAGAAGTCGCCATTGTCGTAACCGACATAGAGCGACGAGAGGGCCGACGAACTGTCCAGTGCCCGGCGCAGGAACTCCAGGCTGTGCAGGCGTTCATCGAGCGACTTGGCTCTGCCGACCTGCTGCAAGCTTAAAAGACGCGTCGCCATTTCGGCCGGCTCGATGAGGCGTTGCATTTCGATCAGCGCTTCACGGCTGATCCGTTTCGTCAGGTCGCTTGCCGACGCTTCCAGCAGGTCGCTGCTGAGCCGGTAGCCAATTCCGCCGAGGAGTCCGCAGACCAGGAGAATCAACACCAGGAAGAGCGTCGAGATGTGCAAGTGCAAAGGATAGCGACGGCGCATGGGCGGATTCTCCCGGTGAGTGGAGGGTAGCCAAGGATAGCCGGAAATGATCTGTCGTCCGTCGTCCGGCTGTGTCGCGACGAGCAAAAAAAAAGCCGCGCCCAGGCGCGGCTCGCAGGGAATCTCGCCCGGCTTAGTGGAACTGCTCCTCTTCCGTCGAACCGGTCAGCGCGGTGACCGAAGAACTGCCGCCCTGAATGACGGTCGTCACCTCGTCGAAGTAGCCCGTACCGACTTCCTGCTGATGCGAGACGAAGGTGTAACCGCGCTCACGCGCGGCGAATTCCGGCTCCTGCACCTTCTCGACGTAAGCGGTCATGCCGCGGGCGACGTAGTCTTGCGCCAGATCGAACATGTGGTACCACATGTTGTGGATGCCGGCCAAAGTGATGAACTGGTACTTGTAGCCCATCGCACCCAGCTCCTTCTGGAACTTGGCGATCGTCGCGTCGTCGAGATTCTTCTTCCAGTTGAACGACGGCGAACAGTTGTAGGCGAGCAGCTTGCCCGGGTGTTTGGCGCGTACCGCTTCGGCAAACTTGCGGGCAAATTCGAGATCCGGCGTGCCGGTTTCGCACCACACCAGATCGGCATACTCGGCGTAGGCAACCGCACGCGAGATCGCCTGTTCGAGGCCCTTTCTGGTTTTGTAGAAGCCTTCCGAGGTGCGCTCGCCAGTGACGAAAGGCGTGTCGTTGGCATCGCAATCGGAAGTCAGCAGGTCGGCGGCTTCGGCATCGGTGCGCGCGATGACCAGCGTCGGCACCCCGCAGACGTCGGCGGCGAAACGAGCCGCGATCAGTTTCTGAACCGCTTCCTGCGTCGGCACCAGAACCTTGCCCCCCATGTGACCGCATTTCTTCACCGAGGCAAGCTGGTCCTCCCAGTGGACGCCGGCAGCGCCGGCGCGAATCATGGCCTTCATCAGTTCGAAGGCGTTCAGCACACCACCGAAACCAGCTTCGGCATCGGCGACGATCGGCGCAAAGTAGTCGACGTAGCCTTTGTCGCCAGGGTTGACGTCCTTCGAGTGCTGGATTTCGTCGGCCCGGCGGAAAGAGTTGTTGATCCGCTCGACGACCTTCGGTACGGAGTCCACCGGATACAGCGACTGGTCGGGGTACATCGCGGCATAGGAATTGTTGTCGGCCGCGACCTGCCAGCCCGACAGATAGATCGCCTTCACTCCCGCCTTGACCTGCTGCATGGCTTGGCCACCGGTCAGGGCGCCGAGGCAGTTGACGTAGGCTTCGTTGTTGACCAGATTCCACAGCTTTTCGGCGCCGCGACGGGCGACCGTGTATTCGATCGGAAAGGAACCGCGCAGGCGGACGACATCGGCGGCGGAGTAGCCACGCTTGATGCCCTTCCAACGTGGGTTTTCGGCCCAGTCCTTTTCCAGTTCGGCGATCTGCTGCTCTCTCGTGCTCATGACTTATCTCTCCAGGAGTAGTGAGGGTGACGGGACTATGGTAGTGCCGGCGAGTCGAGACAAGCGGGACAGACGACGACTCGGGGCAACCAATGGATGAAAGTATAAAGGCCTTTGCCCTTGCCGGCAATAGTCTTATATAAGACATAAGATATATTTTTTGTACAGACAAAACAGGCGCTTGCGGATTTCTTCCCGCATTACGGAACGAAATCTTTTGTCGTGAAACTCATTGCTTCGGTGCCGGCAGAGCGAGTACAGGAAGCCCGGACAGGTGGTAGGTGAGTGGTAGGCCTTGTCCCGACGAACGGCGGCGGAAGCGGCCGCGGCGACAACAGTGGCTAGGACACGTCAAAAAGACGAGGCCGAACCACGCGCCGGCATTCCAGGCGCCAGCGGTACTGGCGCCGCTGGAGAGCGACAAAACGCTGCCGGCGCTCGCGAAGCAGTACGGCTTTCAGCAGAATCGGATCACGGGCTGGAAGCGGCAACTCACGGAGCGTTCGGTGCCGCCTATTGGTGAAGCCAGCGCCTGGCTCCGATGTATTTGGGCAGACAAACGCTCATTGGCGCTATTCGGTGTATTTGATCATGACATTAAATTGACACATAATAGCCCGCTCGTCTGCGAGTGTTTCAAGGCTAGCGAGGGGTGCGGGGGCGTGGTGCTCGGACAGCTGTATGACCTGCCCCTGCCGAGCCAGTCGTTGCGGCAACGTTTGAGGCCCGGCGCCGGCAACGTTGTGACCACCAAGCTGATGTGAGGGTAATCCATGGATGCTGCGCTCTGGATCGAGCTGATCGTTTTTGTCGTCCTGCTCGGCTGCTCAGGATTCTTTTCGAGCACCGAAACCTCATTGTTCTCGCTGAGTGCATTCCAACTTGAACAGATGCGCGCCGCCAAGAATCCGCGTATCGAGTTGATCGAACGTCTGCGCGGCGAGCCCAGGCGGCTCATCGTCACCATTCTGATCGGCAACGAGTTTGTCAATGTTTCGGCTTCAGTGATTTCGGCGGCGATGGTGATTCATCTTTTTGGCGCCGAGAACGAGATGATCAATCTGCTGGTGATGGTGCCGATCCTGCTGCTGTTCGGCGAGATTACGCCAAAGGTACTAGCGATACGCAACAACGTCGCGTTTGCGAATGCCGAGTGCCGCCCAATCGACCTTTTTGCCCGCCTGATCACTCCGCTGCGCGAAGTGATCAGGCGCATCGCGGACCTGTTCATCACTCTGATCGTCGGCAAGCAACGCTCACAGGGCAATCTGGTCACCGAGGACATGATTCGCACGCTAGTCCAGGATGCCGTGGGCGAAGGTGCGCTCGACAGTCAGGAAGCCCACTACATCGAAAAGATCTTCGAGTTCGGCAACAAATCGCTGCGCGACATCATGCGACCGCGATCGGATATCCACTTCCTATCCGCGGACCTACCGGTAGCTGATCTGATTGCCCAGATCAGGCTGAGCCGTCAGTCGCGTTATCCGGTATTCAAGGGGCACCGCGACACCATCCTTGGCATTTTGCACGCGCGCGACCTGCTCGGTGTAGACCTGGCCAGGCTCGAGCGCGATCCGCAGGGTTTCCGCAAGCTCCTACGGCAGCCGAGCTTCTTTCCCGAGTCTAAGCCGGCGGTAGAGCTTTTTCACAATTTTCGCCAGCGCAAGCTGTCTTTCGCGCTGGTGGTTGACGAATACGGCGGCGTTACCGGCCTCGTAACCATGGAAGACTTGCTCGAGTGCGTTTTCGGCGAGATCGCCAGCCCATCTGACGGTGAGGCCGCTAGCCGTCATCTGGTCAGCGAACTCGCCGACGGCCGGCGCCTGATCGACACCAGCCTTTCGCTCGAAGACTTCAACCGGGCTTACCAAGTTGACGTGGGAAGCGAAGATGTCGAGACGCTTGCCGGAGCATTGCTCGAAGCCTTCGGTGAACTGCCGGCCACCGGGGCGGAGACCATTCTTTGTGGCTTGAGGTTTACGGTCGACGGGATCGAGCACAACCGCATTACGCGTGTCGTTGTAGAGCGCCTACCGTTGCCGACCGAAAGCGATAGCGGGACCGCTCGCACATCTACCGACAAAAGCGCGCCTTCCGGCATCGAGAGCGATCTCGCCGCCTCCGTTGCGGAAAGCGAAGCGACGCCAACCAGAAGCGGAGGGCCTTCGAGTGTCTGATATCTGGATTACTGCCTTGCTCATGGTCGTCTGCCTGCTTGCCGAAGGATTCTTTTCTGGATCCGAGCTTGGCGTGGTCAGCGCCGACCGCATGAAATTGCGTCACGATGCCGCCAAGGGCTCGCGCGGCGCCCGCCTAGCGCTTGAAATGCTCGAGAAACGGCCGGAATGGTTGTTGTCTACGACGCTAGTCGGAACCAATATCGCGGTCGTTGCGAACTCAACCATCGCCACCGCGTTGATGATCTCGTTGTTCGGTGAGGCCGGCAGTTGGCTGGCGGTGTTCTTGGTCGCGCCGTTGATCTGGGTTTTCGGCGAGATCGTTCCGAAAAGCATCTTCCAGCAGCGCGCCGACGCCATCACGCCCTACGTGATCTACGTTCTGCGCTTTTTTTCGATCGTTTTTTGGCCGATCTTGATTGGTTTTGTGGCGTTGTCGAAATTTCTCTCGCGTCTCGCCGGGAGTCGCGACGAACACAATCCCTTCACCTTGCGCGAGCAGATTCAGAGTATGGTACAGATGCCGCCGCACGAAGGCGGCGATATCCAGCCCATCGAGAAAACGATGATTCGGCGCATGTTTAACTTCTCCGAAACTACCGTTTATAACGTGATGGTTCCGCTGATAGACGTCAGTGCCATCGATAAAAGCAGCACAGTCGGCGATGCGGTACGTCTGGCTGTTCAGTGCTCGCATGTTCGCCTTCCGGTCTACGATGGTCGTATAGACCGAGTGGTTGGTGTGCTAAATACGATGGACCTGCTTGGTGTCGACGAGCGCTTGCCGCTCGCGCCTTTCGTCAACCCGACGCGCTACGTACCGGCTAGCAAGAGCGCCGAGTCGATGCTCGTCGAACTGCGCAAGGACGGCGATGCGATGGCCGTGGTGATGGACGAATTTGGCGGCGCCGAGGGAATCGTTACCATCGAGGACATCATCGAGGATGTGGTTGAGGATATCCAGGACGAATACGATCGCCAGGAGAAGCCGGCCGAGTGGCTGAAGAAGCTCGGCCATCGCGATTATCTGGTGAGTGCCCGCGCCGATCCCGCGATGCTGATCGAAAAGCTTGGGCTGAGGTTGCCGGGCAAGGGCCATTACGATACGCTGTCCGGTTTCCTGCTTGAGTATGCCCGCGAGATCCCCAACGCCGGAGTAACGATCGAAGTGGAGGGCATCAGGTTTACGATCCAGCGCGCGACACCGCAGGTGATCCAGGAAGTGCAGATACGCTGGTAAGCGCGGCCGGATCGTTCGCGGATTTTTCAAACGCGTGACATAACTACCCGTCCGCCCTCCAGTGGCGCGAGCGCGAATGTTCGTCAGCGCTTGGCCGTTGCTCCTGACGATGCTCCGGGAAGTGGCTGGTACGGGTCGTTGGGATGCCAGCCGACGAGCAGCAATAGCGCGAAGAATCCAGCTAGGTAGCCGACGGGCACATGCCAGCCTTGGCGTAGCCATTGACCGGCCGACTTTGCAGCGGGAAACAGGTTCGCCAGCGCTACGCCCGCCGACGAGCCGAACCACATCATGGAACCTCCGAAACCTACGGCGAAGGCAAGAAATCCCCAGTCGTAGCCACCCTGCTTCAAGGCCAGAGCGGTCAGCGGGATGTTGTCGAACACGGCTGACACGAAACCCAGGCCAAGCGCGGTCCGCCAGGAAGGGGCAGGCAGGCTCTCGACCGGCATCATCGATGCGCAGACTACCAGAGCGAGGAGAAAGATGGATCCCTTAAAGGCGTCTGGAACCAAGCTCCACTCTGGTCTGCGCAGCGGTACCGTGAGCAGTAGGGCCACCCACACAGCGGCACCGAGAAACGGGAAGTGATCGGCAGCGGCGGGGAAGCGGACATTGACCGTGACGTTGGTGACGATCGCCGCCACCAACATGAAACCGACGATGCCGAGCCGTACCCAGTCGACATGACCGGAGGTCTGCGATTGGCGCACCATCGGTTGGTGAGAATGCTGTTGCAACGAGGCCGGGACACCGAACACGACGAGAGCCACTCCGGACGCAACGAAGGCGGGCAGGACATCGAACGGACTTACTCCGGCGATCCACATCATCGTGGTCGTCGTGTCACCCACCACGCTACCCGCGCCGCCAGCGTTCGAAGCAGCGACGATTGCCGCCAGGTAGCCCATATGCAAGCGGCGCTGGAAAACGCTGGCGGCAACCGTGCCGCCGATCAGCGCCGCCGCAATGTTGTCTAGGAAGCCGGAGAGAAGGAAGATGATTCCGAGCAGGACGAAAGGTCCCAACCAGCTTGCCGGCAGCAAACTGGGCAGCAGCTCCGGGATCCCACTTTCCTCGAAATGCCGCGCCAACAAGGCGAAACCGACCAAGAGGGCGAGCAGATTGACCAGCAGAACCCACTCGTGCGTCATGTGTGTCGCGAAACCGGCAACACCGTCACCGGTCTTGAAGCCCGTATAGGCGATTTTGTACAGGGCGATCACCGCCAACCCGGTCAGTGCCACCTTGAGTACGTGACGATGAAAAATGGCAACGCCAAGCAGCGTCGCCGCGAACAGGACGAAGTCCAAAGGGATGCCAGATGGTTCCAACTCGTCTACGGCGCAGGCCAGCGGAGCAATCGACCACAGCGCAAGGCTTGTCACTGACCGGACAAGCGGTTGGTCACGTACTTGTGGCTTCATTGCTGCGCCCTTCTTTCGGTTGATTCCTCATGATAACATTCTCGGCTGAGGCAAGGATGGCTCGCTCCGTCGAGGATTTTCGCAGGATGCCCGGTGCCTGCCGCGCTTTTCCGATGTGGCCCTTTTACCCTGTATATTTCCCTCCACTGGAGGAGTCCGCCTTGCGCAAAGTGCTCGTCCCCGTAGATGGCTCTGCTCCAGCGCACCGCGCGGTTCGGCATGTCGTGGCGTTGGCCGGTCGCGACCCGTCGTTCGAGGCCGTTCTGCTTAACGTTCAGCCCGAAGTCGACGAGTGGAGCGTCCGCCGCGTGCTGAGGCCGGAAGAAATAGAAGCCATGGAGGTTAGCCGGGGCGGCGATGTCCTGCGGCCGGAATGTGGCGTGCTAAAGGCTGCCGGGGTGCGCTTCACGCCTCTTGTGGCGATCGGTCAGGCAGCCGAAACGATCGTCAGCGTCGCCACAGAACAGGGATGTGACGGTATTGTCATGGGCACCCGTGGCCAAGGGCTGGTTGCTGGAGTCCTAATGGGCTCGGTCAGCACGCAGGTCCTTAGACTGACCGGTCTGCCGGTCATGCTGATCAAGTAATGGCCTGGCGTGGCCTGGTCGTCAGGGCGAATTGCCGTCCGGTCTTCGATGCGGTCGGCGGGTGCGCCGACGCGATTACGAGAGTTACGGCGATCGTGTCCGCAACACCACGCGGCCTCACTTGACCACCGTCACCGGCACCTGCGCGAAGTGGATCACTTTCGTCGTCACCGAACCGAGCAACAGCCCGGCGATCGCTGATACGCCGCGACTCCCCATGATGATCTTGTCGCAGCCACTCTCCTCGGCATGCCTTGCTATGGTCGGGCCGACATCTCCGATCAGCACTTCGGCGACATATGGCACACCGGCCGCGTCGAGGCGCTGCCTGGCGGGCTGTAGAATGTCATCGCCTTCGGAGAGTTGCAACGCCGTGATTTCGTCGGCTGTCAATACACGTCGGACTTCCCACGCGTCGATCGGTTCACGCACGTTCAGCAGGTGGACCGTCATCGGCTCACGGTTCCGCACGAGATGTATGAGATGATCGACGGCGCGCAGCGCATTATCGGAACCGTCGAATGGAATGAGTGCCTTGAGCATTGGCGGATCTCCCACAAGGTGATTTGACGGTCAGTCGGCTGCGACCGATCGCGCCGTGAGGCGCGGCAGAGGCCCCGAAGTCGTGTGGCTGGCGGCGAGCCGCGCTGGCCCGGTCGGATCGATCACCTCAGCTTTATGCTTGGCATGAGGCTGCCAGCCGAGCACGACAAGCAGGGCAAAGAAACCGACTACGTAGCCTAGGGTAACGTGCCAACCGTGCAACAGCCAGCGGCCGGCGGACTTGGCCTCCGGAAACATGTTTGCCAGCGCGACTCCGGCCGAGGAGCCGAACCAGATCATCGATCCGCCGAAGCCGACGGCATAGGCAAGAAAGCCCCAGTCGTAACCGCCCTGGGTAAGCGCCAGGGCTGTCAAGGGGATGTTGTCGAATACCGCTGACACGAAGCCGAGTCCCATCGCTGTTTGCCAGGACGCCGCGGGCAGTTTCTCGACCGGCATCATCGACGCGCACAGCACCAGCGAGAGCAAGAAAATGCTGCCTTTGAAGGCATCCGGTAACAGGTTCCACTGAGGTTTGCGCAGTGGCGTCGCCAATAGCAGCGCGACCCAGACGGCTACACCGAGGAAGGGGAAGCGATCGGAGATCTCGGGAAAAACCACGTTCACCGTGACGTTAGTGACGATTGCGGCGAGCAATATGAAAGCGACGATGACAACCCGCGCCCAGTCGATGTGGGCGCTTTCGCCGGTGTGTGCGACGATTGGCGAGTGGCGTTGCTGTTGCAGCGCGGCGGGAATGCCGCAAAGCACCAGTGCCACTACCGCGGCTACGTAAGCATGCGTGACATCAAGCGGGCTGACGCCATCGATCCACATCATGGTCGTGGTTGTGTCGCCGACGACGCTTCCCGATCCACCGGCGTTGGATGCGGCAACGATCGCCGCGAGGTAGCCAATATGGAGGCGGTGGCGAAAGACGATGCGGGCGATGGTGCCGCCGATCAAAGCGGCCGCGATATTGTCGAGAAAGCTTGAGAGGACGAAAATCATGACCAGCAGGACAAAGCCACCCGGCCAGCCGTTAGGCAGGTAGCGCGGCAGGGCTTCGGGCACCCGGCTGTCCTCGAAATGGCGAGCGAGCAGAGCAAAGCCAAGTAGCAGGCCAAGCAGGTTACTGAGCATCACCCATTCGTGCTGGAGGTGAATCAACAGTCCGGCGATTCCGGTGCCAAACTTGAATCCGGTGAACAGTAGCTTGTAGAAAGTGATCGTTGCCAGTCCGGTCAGCGCCACCTGCAAGGTGTAGTGATGGAGCAGGGCAACACCCAGTAACGTCAGGGCAAACAGGATGAAGTCGACAGGGATGCCGAAAAGGGAGGGGCCTTCCGGCACGGCGTCGGCGGCCCAGGCGGGGCCAAAGGCAAGCAGAAAAAGCAGCAGGGCGGTCCCCTGACGGAGACAGCGGGCGGGTTCTCGACACATGAAAAAAGAGTCCTCAACGGAGTTTGGCAGAGTGAATGCTGATATCGACAGAGGGGTGTTGCGGTGTGTGCTGGATTCTAGCACGGGGAGCGGCGAGGGCGGAGAGCCCGAACTGAGCCGTCTCGACGCCTATCCGCCGAGATCACTGCTCAACGACTTCCGTTGACGTAGCCTTGCCAGTTGTCCGCCGAGGCGGCACGAGCCAACTCTTTCAGTAGTTCGAGAGCGGCATCGGCGTGGCGCGCCGCCGCGGGGCTCAGCCCTTCCCCGAGGGCGAAGCGCTCGCCGCGCACGCACAACACGAAGGCTGGAGGCGGTGCTTCGCCGCTGATGCGCGGCAGGACGGCGAGCACCGACTCGGGGAGCAGGGCGTGCGTACCCGGGCTGGCTCTATCGACCGCTGCCACCGGGCGAAAGACAAAAGGGGCCGGCGTCTGCTGCCCGGCATCGATGAACAGTGCCAGCCGCCGTCCGCTGAGGTCGAGCGCATGCTCGATCTGCAACTGGAAGTCGCCGATCAGCTCGAAGTCGTCAGCCAGACCGGCCGCCTCGAGCCAAGTCTGCAGTTGCTCGAGAAGCAGGGGGCCCAGCGCGTCGTCGCCCCGACTCGGGTTGCCGCAGGCCAGGATGACGACGGGTGCGTGCGGCCTGGCGGGTACGCGTGACATCGGCGATCCTGCCCGGTGTTTCAGGAGCCCGTGTACAAGCGCTCGATCAGTCGGTCATTGGCGTCGAGCAATTCGACTTGCAGCGGCATCCTGCCCAGGGCATGCGTCGCGCACGACAGGCAGGGATCGAAGCAGCGGATCGCGACTTCGATGTGATTGAGCAAGCCTTCACTCAGCTTGCGGCCACTCAGGTAGCGGCGGGCGACACGGCGGATCGCTTCGTTCATCGGCTGGTTGTTGTGCGTCGTCGACACGATCAGGTTGCACATCGTCACCAGATCGTCGTCGCCGACGCGGTAATGGTGAATCAGCGTGCCGCGCGGCGCTTCGATGGCGCCGACGCCCTCTCGGTTGCGGCTGCCGCTGGTCATCAGGTCGCTGCCCGACAAGTCGTCGTCGTGCAGCAGATCCTTGATCGTCTCGGCGGCGTGCAGCATCTCGATCATGCGCGCCCAGTGATACGCCAGCGGCGCGTGAATCGGCTTGCCCTGGCCATAGTCGATGAACTCGCGGCGCTCGGCTTCGGCCAGCGGCGTAGGAATCGAGTCGCAATTCTGCACGCGTGCCAGCGGTCCGACCTTGTACCAGCCGTCGCGTGGCCCGAGTGCGGCGAGGAAGGGAAACTTCATGTAGCTCCACGGTTTGACTTCCTCGCGGATCAGATTCACGTAGTCCTTGACGTGTACGCCGTCGACGATAATCCGGCCGTCGGCATCGCGCGCGCGCAGACGGCCCTCGTAAAAATCGAGCGCGCCGTTGGCGCCGACCAGCGACAGGATGTTCGAACGGAAGGTGCCGAAGGTATCGTAGAGCGTCGGGTCGGCCGCATGCAGTCGCTTCACGAGTTGCACGGCCTGCCGGCTCCAGCCGATGATCGTGTAGATGTCGGCCAGCAGGTCGTCGCGCTCCTCGCGGCTGAGCGCGCGGTTGACGCCACCGGGAATCGCGCCGGTGCCGTGAACGCGTTTGCCGGCCGTCAGGCGAATCACTTCCTGGCCGAACTTGCGCAACAGCACGCCTTTTCGGGCGACCTCGGGGTGGGCGGCGGCGACGCCGACGATATTGCGTCGGCCGACCTCGCTGTCGAAACCGAAAAGCAGATCGGGTGACGACAGATGGAAGAAATGCAGCGCATGCGATTGCAGAATCTGGCCGTAGTGCATCAGCCGGCGCAATTGCTCGGCACTCGTCGTCAGGCGGTCGGCGCCGACCACATGGTCGAGCGCCTTGGCCGCCGCCAGATGGTGGGAAACGGGGCAGATGCCGCACAGGCGCTGGACCATCACCGGCACCTCCCAGTAGGGCCGGCCCTGGATGAACTTTTCGAAACCGCGGAATTCGACGATGTGCAGGCGGACCTGCCGTACCTGATCGTTTTCGTCGAGCAGCAGCGTCACTTTGCCGTGCCCCTCGACGCGCGATACCGGGTCGATTGCCACCCGGCGCAGCGTGCCGGCGTCGGCGGCGGTTTCGAGTTCGAAAGTCTCGCTGGCCATGGTCTGTCTCAGTCGAAATGCAGCAGCGGATGCCCGAGACGCGGCGTGCGCCCCTCGAGCAGGTCGGTGAGAAACTTCCAGATTGCATCGCCCGCCGGCGGGCAACCGGGAATGAAATAGTCGATGCGTACGACCTCGTGGATCGGGTGGACCTTGTCGAGCGGCAGCGGCAGTTCGGGATCGTTGGGAATCTGCCGGCCGACGTTGCCCGGCGCCGTAAGATAGACCTCCTGCAGGCAGAGCCCGAGATCGAGATGGTTGCGCTGCGCCGGCAGACCGCCATTGACGGCACAGGCACCGATCGCGATCAGCACCTTGCAATGGCGACGGAAATCGCGCAGCACGTGGATGTTCTCGGCATTGCAGACGCCGCCTTCGATGAGGCCGATGTCGCACGGACCGCAGGTCTTGATGTCGGTGAGCGGCGAACGGTCGAAGTCGACGCGCTCGACCAGTTCGAGCAGGCGTTCGTCGATATCGAGGAAGGACATGTGGCAGCCAAAGCAGCCGGCCAGCGAAGTCGTTGCCAGACGGAGCTTGCGGCTTGGCACGGCGGTGTCCATTTCAGGCCTCCTCTTCGGTCGCGCTGCGCGTCGCCAAGCGCTCGACCTGCATGCCGATCGGGTCGACGTCGTAGCGCCGGCTACCGATCGGCACCGCGAAACCGCGGCGCTTTTCCAGGATCACGCCGACCGGACAGACGTGTGCGGCCTGGTCGGCGAGCGAGAAGTTGGTATCGGCCAGGCGACCGGATTCGGCATTGACGATCAGGTGTTTCGTGATTCCGCGCCCGGACAGCGCGAAGACGTTCTTGCCGTCGACATCGCGACTCGCGCGCACGCACAACTCGCAGAGAATGCAGCGGTTGAAATCCAGCAAGACATCGGGGTGCGAAGCGTCGACCGGCCGGTCGGGATAGAACTGTTCGAAGTGCGGCGACAGCATTTCGAGTTCGTAGGCCAGCGCTTGCAGCATGCAGTCGCCGCTTTTCTCGCACGACGGGCAGAAGTGATTGCCCTCGACGAACAGCATTTGCAACATGGTTCGCCGCTTGTCGTTGAGATCCGGCGAGTTGTTCTCGACCTCCATGCCGTCCCTGGCGGGCATGGTGCATGCCGAGACGTAACGGCCGTTGGCCTTCACCGTACAGAGTTTGCAACTGCCCTGCGGCTTGAACTCGGGGTGATGGCACAAATGGGGGATGAAGATCTCGGCCGCCATCGCGGCGTCCATGATCGTCTGCCCGTCACGGAACGGCACGGGCAGTCCGTCGAGCAGGAGGCTGGGCGGCTGGCTGACGTCATTCATGGCTCGACTCCTGTCACTCGGGCGGCCAGACCGAAATGCGCCGCCGGGTCGTCTCGCCCGGTCATCTGGCGGGCGCTGGCCAGTGCCTGGTCGAGGTCGAAGGCGGGCTCGAAATCGAGCGAGCGCAGACGTCGTTCATAAGCCGGTCGGAATTTGTTGAGAGTATCGAACAGCGGATTGCACGCCGCCTGCCCCAGCCCGCAATGACTGGCGGCGTGCAGCAGGCGGTGGATCTTGAAAATTTCGCCGATATCGTATTGCGAGCCGAGGCCGTTGGCGATCTTGTCCATGCAGTTGGCGACCAGCGACGTGCCGACCCGACATGGTGTGCAAAAGCCGCAACTCTCGTGAGCGAAGAAATGGGCGAAGTTGCGCGCCACTTCGAACATGTCGCGGTGCGCCCCGAAGACCATGAAGGCGCCCGCCGTCGGAACGTCCTCGAAAGCGATGTGGCGCGAGAACTCGTGCATCGCCAGGCAGTTTCCCGAGGGGCCGCTCACCTGCACCGCCTGCGCATTTCCGGCGCCGCAGTCGTTGAGCACCTGGGCCACCGAGACGCCGAAGGGGTACTCGTAAATCCCCGGCGATTCGACGTCGCCCGAGATCGACAGCAGTTTGCTCCCCGTCGACTGCTTGGTGCCGAGGCCGGCAAACCAGGCGCCGCCATGGACCGCGATCAACGCCGCCTTGCACAGCGTCTCGACGTTGTTCACGACAGTCGGCTGACCGAGATAACCTTCGCTGACCGGGAAAGGCGGACGCACACGCGGCACACCGCGCTTGCCTTCGAGCGACTCGAGCAGCGCCGTCTCCTCGCCGCAGACGTAGGCACCGGCGCCGAGATGGATGTCGATGTCGAAAGCCAGATCCGGATGGCCGCACAGCGCCGGCCCGAGGAGGCCGCTCTGGCGCCGACGTTCCAGGTTCGCCCGCAGAGCCGGCAGCAGATAGGCGTACTCGCCGCGCAGGTATACCAGACCCTGCTGGGCGCCGATCGTGATGCCGGCCACGCTCATGCCGTCGAACAGCAGGTCGGCATAGTTGGAGAGCAGGACACGATCCTTGAAGGTTCCCGGTTCGCCTTCGTCGGCGTTGCAAACCACATAGCGCGCGGCAGGTTCATGGCGGCAGGTCGCGCGGCGCGCCGACTCCCACTTGATGTGCGTCGTGAAGCCGGCGCCGCCGCGACCGCGCAGATTGGAGAGTTTCATTTCGGACAACATCGCTTCGGCACCGCGCGCGATTGCTGCCTGCAAGGCTTCGCCGGCTGGCCATTGGGTGTTCAGCAGGGCGTCGCGCCGCCGGATGTTGTCGGCAACGACGAAATAGTCCGGCGGCCAGTCGGCCAGCGGCACCTGCCCCCGAATCAGCTCGCTGATGCGGTCGACCCGCTCGGCCGACAGGCGCGTCAGGGCGCGCCCGTTGACCAGGAGTGCCGGCCCCTGGTCGCACATGCCGGTACAGGACGTGGTGTCGACGCTGACCAGACCGTCCTCTGAGACCTTGCCGCGCTCTATCCACAGCTTGTTGCACAGGCGGTCTATCAGTTCGGCGCTGCCCAGCATGCGGTCGGTGATGTTGTCCGAGAACAGCACGCGATAGTGGCCGACCGGGTTCTGATGAAAGAAGGAATAAAACCCCGCGACACCTTCCACACGGGCGCGCGGCAGGTCGACGGCGCGGGCGATGACCGTCAGCGCGGCCGCCGGCAGGTAGCCCAGAGCCTCCTGCGCCTGGCGCAGGATCTGCACCAGTCGGCCGGCATCGCGTCGATGACCGTCGAGGATCGGCAACAGCAACTTCTCGACCCGTCGTGTTTCAATGCCTTCGTCCGTCACGGTGGCCTCCTGCGGTCATGGCGGTTTCCCATACGCTTGCATGAAGTGTAGTACCTTGACCATGACGCGGGCTGATCCAGGTCAAAGGGCGAGTTAAAAAGGGCCATTCGTCGTGCGCTGCAAGCGCTTGGCGACCTTCCACCCATGCGGGTGAACTGGCGTGGCGAGCAGGGCGAAAGCCCCGGTGCGGCGTTCCGGCGGCCGAGCAACTTTGCTCAACGCGCCCCTACCATTCCGTGGTGCGTTGCAGCATAATAAGGGCAGGGCGGCGTTGCTGGCCAGACTATCGGCCTCTTTGCCGACCGGCGGTGGCCTACGGTCGGCCAGCGGGGTTGGCCGGTCACCGGATGAGCCACTGAGTCAGGCGTGGTGTCGGGCGTTTTCTCGACCCGCCCCTGGCTTTCCTTCGGCGCACCATTCGGAGAACCAGCATGCACTTTGAGACCTCTCTGGAATATCTCGAAAGTCGGCCCTACGACGAAATCAACGTCGGCGACACGTCTTCGCTGTTGCGCACGCTGCGCCCGGAGGACGTCAAGCTGTTTGCGTTGATGTCCGGCGACATGAATCCCGCGCTGGCCAACGCCGATTTCAGGCACAGCGGGCTGTTCAGGGATTTCATCGCGCATGGCATGTGGTCGGCGTCGCTGTTGTCGACCATTCTCGGTACGCAGTTTCCGGGTCCGGGAACCGTCCTCATCGAGTCCACCCTGCACTTTGCGCGGCCCGTGACGATCGGCGACACGATCACCGTCACCGTGACCGTCCGGCAGAAGTTCGCTCACAACCAGCACATCATTCTTGATTGTGCCTGCCTCAATCAGGAAGGTCTGCTGGTCGTCTCCGGCAGTGCCGAGGTGCTGGCACCGGCGGCTAAGATCCGTACCAAGCGGACAGTGATGCCGGAAATCACTATTTCGGACAAATACGCCCGCCTGCAAGTGCTCGTCGCTCGCGCCGAGGGACTGGCGCCGATCGACATGGCGGTCGTTCACCCCTGCGACCGAGAGTCGCTGCGCGGTGCGCTGCTGGCCGCCGAGGCAAAGCTGATCGACCCCTTCCTGATCGGACCGGAGCAGAGAATCCGGGCGGTTGCCGAAGAGAACGGGTTCGACCTCGGATCGCACCGCATCGTCAACGTCAAGCACAGTCACGAAGCCGCGGCGATGGCCGTCACCCTGGTCCGCAGCGGTGACGTCGAGGCGCTGATGAAGGGCAGTCTGCACACCGACGAACTGATGGCCGAAGTCGTTTCGCGGGCCGGTGGCCTGCGCACGGCGCGCCGCATCAGTCACGTCTTCATGATGGATGTACCGACCTATCCGCGACCGATCATGATTACCGATGCGGCGATCAACATCCTCCCGACGCTGCAGGACAAGGTCGACATCATCCAGAACGCCATCGACCTGGCGCACATCATCGGCACGCCGGAACCCAAGGTGGCGATTCTCTCGGCGGTCGAAACGGTCAACCCGAAGATACAGTCGACACTGGACGCCGCCGCGTTGTGCAAGATGGCCGATCGCGGCCAGATCAAGGGCGGTCTGCTGGACGGCCCGCTGGCTTTCGACAATGCCGTCTCGATCGTCGCCGCCAAGACCAAGGGTATCGATTCGGCCGTGGCCGGGCGGGCCGACATCCTCGTCGTTCCCGACCTCGAGTCCGGCAACATGATCGCCAAGCAGCTCGAGTACCTGGCCAATGCGCTCAGTGCCGGTATCGTTCTCGGCGCCAGCGTCCCGGTCGTCCTGACGAGCCGCGCCGATACCGCCGAAACGCGCATCGCCTCGTGCGTCATCGCAGCGCTGATCGCGCACGCCAATCGCAAGCGGGAGAAGGTGAACTGATAGCGGGCGCTTTCGTCCGAAGCTCACCTCGCCTGGCGCTGGCGCGATCTGCCGTAGCGCCGCGCCAACCGGCGGTGCGCTGCGAAAGCGATGCAAGGCCGTGATTTCAAGGTCTTTCCGCCATTCTGGCTGTTACCGGTCGGGAAACTACATCTAGTGATGTTGTTGCGCTGAACAACTACATGTAGTAGTTTATTGGCTGTTGAGCCGGCGAACAGCCTTGGTCTTGCCCGCCCCCGGCGTCTGCCCGCTGGCCGGTACGCGTGCCGGAAAAGGCGTTCACAGCCGGCATTCCAGCCCCGCCCTGTTGACCACCCATGCCCGAGGGACAGCCCATGAACCAGCTCGTACACCAGTTGCCGCTGTCGGCCATCGCCGAAGCGCCCGTTAACCTTCCGCTGGCGGAACAGGAGATCTCGGGCGAGGTATTGGTCGAGAAGTACGCCAAGGGCAACGAGACGTCGGTGCACGATGTGCGGCGACGGGTGGCGCGCGCGCTTGCCGTGCGCGAGGACGAGAAGCCGCGTGCCGACTGGGAAGCGCGCTTCCTGTGGGCGCAGGAAAACGGTTTCGTTCCCGCCGGCCGGATCAACTCGGCGGCAGGCACGACGCTGGCGGCGACCTTGATCAACTGCTTCGTACAACCGATCGGCGACTCGGTCGTCGAGATCGTCGACGGCAAACCGGGCATCTACAGCGCACTCGCCGAAGCGGCCGAAACGATGCGTCGCGGCGGCGGCGTCGGCTACGACTTTTCGTCGATCCGCCCGATGGGCGCGCTCGTCAAAGGAACGCAGTCGCGCGCCTCCGGACCGGTATCGTACATGCGCGTCTTCGACCGCTCGTGCGAAACGGTCGAATCGGCCGGCTCGCGGCGCGGCGCGCAGATGGGTGTG
>NZ_JAPUVI010000072.1 GCF_029255285.1 Accumulibacter sp. | reverse complement strand
TGCTACATGCCCTTGCCAGTACGCTGCCACTTCGCCAGCCTTGCCCATCGCGCTCTCCCGTGAAAACCTCGAGAGGGTGCGGCAACTGGCACTGGATTGGTAGGTGGGCCCGATGGACGCTTACACTGGATTGGTAGGTGGGCCCGATGGACGCTTACGTTCGACCAGCGCACCGATATAGGCTTCCTGTGTCCGTGCCGCCATTCCCCGCAGGCACATGGCGTTGCTCATGCGTTCTCGCAGCTCAATCACCACGATCTCCTTGGTTCCTGCGGGGACGTCCCCCGCGGCGAGGAGGATCAAGGATTGGCGAGTGAGCTGGTGGGGTACCGGGCGTCGAGGCCTCGACGGCGAGAACGAATGCTCGAAGCGAAAGAGGAAGTAGACCGAGGCGCCGGGGTGCCTACTCCAGCGCGCAGCGCTTTTAGTTCAACGCTCAAATTCAGCGGTGAGCAAAGCGAGTCCGCTGGAATGCAGAGTTGGGCAAGGGCTGTAGCGGGGCAGCGATGTGTTTCCAGCCCTCCGCTTCGCTTTGAATTTCAGATTTTCGAATCTCTTCGGCAATGCGCCGAATGTCAAAACCAGATTCTTCGGCTAACGCCTCCTTGATCGCCCTTACCTCAGCGATGATCTCGTCATTCACTTTCTTCTCCTAGCAGTTCTTCCGGTGTGCAGATGAATGGCAGCAGCAAGCCAATGCTTTCCAGATGTGCGGCGATTCGTGCCTGAATTATCGGATTGGCAATATGGCGGCAATTCCAAGTCAGCAAGAAATCCATGCCGTGGGCAGTAGCAATTGCAACATGCAAGGCATCTTCAGCCGCTTTCTTCGGGACAATGCTCAGAGCTAGCAGTGATTCCGCAATCTCAATGGCTTGGTCGTTGATAGCCAATGACGAAAACTCGCGGACTGCATCCAATCTACGAATGGCGGCAGCCGGGTCACCTGCCCTACATTCTCTGATAACCACATCAGACACAAAACAACGGTAAAGGTTGCGACGATCCCACCACCTCCGGGTGACGAGTTGATGAGCCGCGCCAAGCAAGGAACTACTCTCTCGTGCAGAAAGATAGCTCACGATCGAGGTTTCGACGTAGACCGATGGCAGTGGATTTTCCATGCTTACACCTTAAAAACCGTAGTCTGTTGTTCCACCTTTTCCGTCCCGCCAGCACCGACTTGTCGGAAAATCGACCTTGGCCCCTTTTTCCGGCCCCGGTGTCGTCAACTGCGCGTGCGCCCCCGCCGCCGCGGTCAGCCTGATTTCCAGACTGTCGCCGCCGGCGATGCCGCCCGGCGGATGCAGGACGATCGCCTGGCAGACCGCCGGCCCCTCTGGGTACAGCGCCTTCTGCACGCGCAGCGGCCCGAAATGTTCGCAGCGGGCGAGCAGCGTGCGCTCGCCGCGCCGTTCGAAGCCGAGCGTCAGGCGGGCCTGCCAGCCCGGCCGTGCCGCTTCTTCGATCGCCCGCGCGGCGCCGGACGCCAGCCGCAGGCTCTCGCTCAATCCGCCCACCGCCGCGCGCGCGCCGAGCCGAGCGACGCACGCGCCCGCGCCTGTTGCTTCAACCACAGGTGCAAGTCGGCAGGCACATCTCGTAAGGCGAGCTTCGGCATAGGTTGGGCAGAGGGACATCGCAAGGGCGGCACTTTAGCATCGGCCAACCGTCCGCGGGCGAAACGCGGCTGGGGTGGCCGCGCCGGCATCGGCGCCCCGGCCGCAAGCCGGCGTCGCTCGCCCGCAAGCCTCCGGGCCTTGCCCCCCAGCAGCCGGGGCTTCGCCGCGAGCGTTCGAGGCCAGCGCCCGTCGTGCGGCGGCTTGCGCGTCGGCGGGCGGGCCTCGCGCGGCAGGCTCTTCTCGTTGCGTTGGCGGCGCCCGCGCTGGCGCGCGAGCGTCGACGGCTGGCGTGCCGGCTGGCGAAGGGCGAAGCGCCGGCTTCCAGGCTCGCCCGCCAGCCGGCGATGCGCGTCGGCGAGCTGGCGGGGCTCGCGCGCCGGCCGCCGCGCCCGGCACGCGAGCCAGCGGGGCTGGCCGTGCGCGCCGCCTGCCCCGCCGGCGGGGACTCGGGGGTTCAGGGTTTCGGCGGCTCGCTGCGCCGGCGCGTGTAGCGGGCCGACATCGCTTCCTTCATCGTGGCCAGCGCGGCGCCCTTGCCGATCACCTTGGCGACGGCATAGCCGTCGAGCGCGAAACCGAGGATGTCGCTGCCGAGCGCCATTTCGGTGTCGTCGGCGTTGGCGACCAGGCGCCGCAGGCGGGCGAAGCGCGGACGCAACTGGTCGAGGCTGCGCAGATCGTTTTCGGCCTCGCCCAGATCGAGTCCCGGCGGCAGGAGCTGACGGTTCTCGGCGAGCAGAACGAGCGCCTGACGGCAGAAGGCTTCGGACTTGTCGCCCATCTTGCTCAGATTGCGCCGCTGGTCGACCGACAGCTCGATCAGCCCGGCGAGCTTTTCCTCGACGGTCGTCAGCGCCGCGTCGAGGGCGGCGAGATCTTCGTTGCTCAACGCGATGGATATCAGGTTCTGGCTCATGGCAGGGCTCTCCGCAGGTGGGTCGGGAAGGGGACGCCGGCAGTATCGCATGCTCGCGAAAGGGTCATCAAGCGCGCGCCGGCCGGGCATCACGCCGCGCCGCCGTCACGCGTCGCCGTCGGCCCTGGCGCCGAGGTCGCTCGCCAGACAGTCGGCGATCTCGTCGTCGCTCCGGCCCATCGCCTGCAGCAGGGCGACGGTGTTTGCTCTCACAATCTGTGAGTTGGGGTGCTCGCTGCCGAGGCTGGCGACGACGATTCGCAGCGCGCGGCGCAGCAGCGGCTCGGCTTCGGCCAGGCGGTCGGTGTCCTTCAGCAGTCGGGCCAGGTTGTTGAGGCGGGTCGCGACCCTGGGGTGCGCGTCGCCGAAGCTCGCCTCGTCGATCGCCAGCGCGCGGCGCATCAGCGGCTCGGCTTCGGCCAGGCGGTTGGTGTCCTGCAGCAGTTGGGCCAGGTTGTTGAGGTCGATCGCGACCCTGGGGTGCGCGTCGCCGAAGCTCGCCTCGTCGATCGCCAGCGCGCGGCGCA
>NZ_JAPUVI010000071.1 GCF_029255285.1 Accumulibacter sp. | reverse complement strand
TTGCGCTGCTTTTCGTCGTGCACACGACACAGGTATTCCTTGGTCAGCGTGTAGATAACCTGCTGATCGCGTAGTGCTTCGAGATTCGCGTGCAGCGTTTGGGTGTCGCCTGATACGGCGGTGCCAAGGGTGGTTTCAACAGGCTGACGCGTGGTGTCGATGAAGTAATCGGGCGTGGCGGTGAAATCAGCTCGGAGTTCGCTGCTGTCGCTTTCGAGTCGATAGCCGACGAGGTTGGGGAAGCGGATTTCAAGCGACGAGCGCTCCGGCAGCGCACGCAGCGTGGCGTAGTCAGGCACATCGACCGGGCTGCTTTTCCCGGCCTTGAAGAGCTTGAAGGGCACGCCAATGATGTGCGCGTATTCGGGCGGGAATTTTCCGGTTTTGGGATCGATGTAATAGTGGCGGCGGCGCAAGGCCCGGCCTGCCACCTGCTCGCAGAGCAATTGCGAGCCGAAGGCGCGCAGGCCCATGACGTGGGTGACGGTGTTGGCGTCCCAGCCTTCGGTAAGCATCGAGACTGAAACCACGCAGCGAATATGGGCGCCGAGGGTGTCGGGCTTGCCGACGGTGTTGACGACTTCGCGCAGCAAGTCGCCATCGGTCAGTTGTTCGATGCTCTTGTCGGGGTGACGTTGACGATAGTCGCGCTTGAAGCGTTCGATTTCCGGGCCGAATACCTTTTTGAAGCTTTCGTCGATCTGGCCCGAGTGTTCCAGGGCATCGCTGTCGATGAGCAGCGTTGGCGGCCGGTTCAGCGATCGACCGGTGTTTTGATCAAAATTTGAAAACAGCGGCAGGCGACCGGGAACGACCGATGTCTGGCCGTTTTCATCGACACGCTCGTAGCCGGCAATTTCCTTGAAGACTTCGCGAGATACCGTCGTGTTGTTGCAGACGACAATGAAGACCGGCGGCGCGGTAAACATGTCCGCCTTGAGTTCACCTTTTTTTCGCTGGCCGCGTTCGTATTCTTCGTAGTGGTTGTAGAACTGCTCCAAGGCGGAACGAACGATACCGGGCAGGTGCGGCGCCGCATCGAATCTGACACCGCCCTCTTCCGCATCCTTGCGTACTTTGCGCTGGCCCTTCTTGGGCAGTTCACCTTTGCAGTTTTCGTAGAGGTTTTTGAGGATGGGTTCGTCGATAGCATGGCTGCTGTCATCGACCGGCAAGAAGGGAATTTTGACCAAGCCGGATTCAATGGCTTCGATCAGGCCAAAGTCACTGACCGTCCAGGGAAACAGCGAATAAGCCGGGTAGCCAGAACCGGAAAGGTAATAAGGGGTTGCCGACAGGTCATACACGGCACGCAACTTGAAACGTTGCGCCACGGCGCGGATACCTGAGAACCAAACGGCCGCGCGCTCATTCTCGGTTTCGGAATTGTCGAATTCGGTGTCCTTGCCCTTGGCACGAGGCAGATAACAGTGATGAGCTTCATCGTTGATGACCAGTAGCCGCCTACCCGGCTTGAAACTGCCAAGGACACGACGCAGAACGAGGTTATCGTCCTCACAGCTTTTAACCTTGCCGCCGTCTTCGCCGAGTTTCCCATCGAAGGGCGTTTTCTTGTTGCCGGAAAGCTGGCGTGGCAGAAACTCGTGGTAGTTGGTGACGATCAGGCGATGGGCCAATTCGCCAAGGGCTGCACGGTAAGCCGGTGGCAGCAGATAGCGCTGACGGTAGTAATCCTGAGCGTCCTGCGGGCTGTCGTGACGGGCGTCGGGGATCAGAACCTTGAGACGGTCGCGAATGGTGATACCAGGGGCGACAACGAGAAAATAGTCACAATAGCGAGTGTCGCTGCGGTACTCCCGCCGGTTGAGGTAGTGATAGAGAATCAAACAGGCCATGACCACGGTCTTGCCGCTACCTGTAGCCATTTTGAAGGCATAGCGGGGTAATTGGTCTGCCGGATTGTCGCCAGCAGTCGCCTGACGCTGCCGCAACTGGTTGAGCAGATGCGTTCCAGTGTTGGACTTTTCTGCCAGTTCGTTGAGCCAGATTGCGGTTTCGACGGCTTCTTGCTGAGCGAAAAACAGTTTCTGGTGCGGGGCACGCTCCGGGTTGGAAAACCAGTAGACAAGCAAATCCCGCGTCACCCGACTGGTTACGCCGCGGTAGCCTGATTGACGCCAATCTCGGATCTGATCACGCATCTGGTTAACCAGATGTTCGCCGTACTGACTCGTGAGATCGTTAACATCAAACATGTTTCCCTGCGCCTGCTGGCCTATCGGAACCTGCGGCACATCGGGAGTGAAGACGCGGCGACCGTCCCGGATGTCTTTGTAGTTCAGATTGCCCTGGATGTCGGTCGCGTAATGCCGAACTGGCTCCGAGTAAGGCGAATTCAGGATCGGATTGTCTTCAGTTTTTTTCATGCTCGCCGGATTTCAATTGGCAAGATTTCTTTTGATTGGCACGGAAAGACCAAAGCACAAGACGCAACACATACTTGCACGTCTCGATCCAGGGCGAAAAGACTCACAGCAGCGGCGCCAGCCACTTTTCGGCTTCGGCCACCGTCATGCCGGTGCGCTTGGCCCAGTCTTCGAGCTGGTCGCGGCCGATCTTGCTCACCGCAAAATAGTGCGCGTCCGGGTGGGCGAAGTAGAAACCGCTCACCGCCGCTGCGGGGCTCATCGCGAAGCTTTCGGTGAGATGCATGTCGGCCCGGGCCGGCGCGTCGAGGAGCTTGAAGAGCTCGCCCTTCACCGTGTGGTCCGGGCAGGCCGGGTAGCCGGGAGCCGGGCGGATGCCGCGGTAGGCTTCCCTGATCAGGTCGTCGCAGCTCAGGGTTTCGTCGGCGGCGTAGGCCCAGAATTCCTTGCGCACGCGGGCATGCAGCCATTCGGCGGCGGCTTCGGCGAAGCGGTCGGCGAGGGACTTGAGCATGATCGAGTGGTAGTCGTCGTGGCTGCGCTCATAGGCGGCAAGGCGCGCTTCGATGCCGAGCCCGGCGGTGACGGCAAAGGCGCCGACATAGTCGGCCACGCCGGATTCCTTGCCCGCGACGAAGTCGGCGAGGCAGTAGTTCGGCTTGCCGGCCGGGCGTTCGTGCTGCTGGCGCAGGCCGTGCCAGGTCATCAGCACATCGCGGCGGTCCTCGTCGGCATAGATTTCGATGTCGTCGCCCACCGCATTGGCCGGAAACAGCCCGAACACCGCCCGCGCCTTGATCCACGGGTTGGTGTCCTGCTCGGCGACCATCCGCGCGAGCATCACTTCGGCGTCGGATTTCAGCTCGCGGGCGGTTTCGCCGACGATGTCGTCGTGGAGGATTTTCGGGTAGCTGCCGGCCAGATCCCAGGTCTGGAAGAACGGCCCCCAGTCGATGTAATCGACGAGTTCGGCGAGGTCGATGTCGAAGGCGTGGATGCCTAGTTGGGCCGGC
>NZ_JAPUVI010000070.1 GCF_029255285.1 Accumulibacter sp. | reverse complement strand
CGCTCGGCCTGAGCCTGGTGCGCATGCTCGCCGACCAGCTCGACGGACAGCTCGACGTCTCTTCGCCCGGCGGCGCCTGTTTTACCCTGACTTTCACGCCCGACGCCCAGGAGGTGACTTTCATCCCCCACGACGATAAAAACGACGCGCGGCAAGTACAGGCGAGCCAGCCATGAATGGTGAAGCGCAAGAGTGGTGGCCAGGCGCGCCGGGGGAGTCCACCGGCGCCCACGGCGGGTGCCGGCAGCGCCAACGCACCCTTGCCTTCGTCGCGTGCTGGCTATGGCGCAGCTTCTGCCTCCTCCTTTGGGGCCTGACCATGACCGCCACGGCGGCCGATCGACCGCGCAACGTGCTGGTTCTGCATTCCTACCATCAGGGCCTGCCGTGGACCGACAGCGAGCAGGAAGGCCTCTTGGCCGGACTTGGTGGGCACCGCACCCAATTCGGCCTGTACATCGAGTACCTCGACGCCTTGCGCTTTCCACTACCGAACTACGAGGGCAAAGCGGAGCTGGCGCGGCGTTTGGCGGAGCGCTACGCCGGCGCCGGAATCGACCTCTTGATCGCCACCGACGACCCCGCCTACCAGCTCCTGCTGGCACAGCGCGATCGCCTTTGGCCCGGCACGCCGATTCTCTTTGCCGGAGTCAACAACATCCGTTCGAGCGACCTGGCTGGCGTCGAGGGCGTGGCCGGGGTATCGGAAGCGCCCGATTTCCCGGCCAACCTCGAACTCATTCAGAAGCTTCATCCGACCACCGGCCGTCTGGTCGTCGTCGGTGACGGAACACAGACTTTCGCCTCCAACCTCGCCACCCTCGAAGCTGCCAACACCAAGCTGGCGTCGCCCTTCGCCATCGAAGTGGTCACCCATCGCCTGCTCGACGACGTCTTGCGCGATCTCCAGACGCTCTCGGGGGATTTCGTCGTACTGCTGATGGGGCGGCCCTTCGACCGACTGGGACGCATCGTTCCGGAATCCGAGTCGGCGGCGGCGCTGCGCCGGAACACGGCGCAGCCGATGTACTCGGCATGGAGCTTCTTTCTCGGCCATGGCATCGTCGGCGGCAAGCTGGTTTCCGGAAAGGACCAGGGAATGGCCGTCGCGACCTTGGCTCTCGGCCTGCACAGCGGGAAGACCCTGGCCGACCTGCCGCGCCTGATCGACAGTCCAAACCGCTACATTTTCGACTACAAGGAGTTGAATCGCTTCGGCTTGACCAGCCGCGTCCTGCCCCCAGGCTCGGTCGTCATCAATCGACCGGAGGCGATCTGGGATGCCTATCCCAGGATCTCGGTCGGCGCCGTCGCGCTGGTGATCTTCCTGCTCGCACTGCTCGTCCTGCAGGCAAGGAATCTGCGCACCAAGCGACACTTGTCGGCGAAAGTCGAAAAGGAGCTCGTTCTCGTCCAGGCCTTGATGAGCGCGGTGCCGTTCCCGATGTTCTTCCAGGATGTCTCGCTCAGCTATCAGCGTTTCAACCAAGCCTTTGCCGACCTGCTCGACAGCTCGCGACAGTCAGCCGGCGCTTGCCCGGCCGAAACGGCCAAAGTCATGCCGCCTGCCTTTCTGCCGCGTGGCCGCGACGAAGAGCTCCTGGCAAGCGGCGGCCAGCAGGTCTATCAAACGACTGTCACCGCTGTCGACCAGGAACGCCGCGACGTCGTGGTTCACAAGGCGGTGGTTCGGCTGCCGGACGGACGGGTGGAAGGAATCGTCGGCGCGATGATCGACGTCACGGAACTGCAGCGCGTGGAGCACGACTTGCGCGAGCTCAATCTCCACCTGGAGCAAAGGGTGGCCGAAAGGACCGCCGAACTGCAGCGCCAGCAGGTCTTCATTCAGGCCGTTCTGGAGAACATCTCCGACGGCATCGTCGCCTGCGACGAAAACGGCCGGCTCACCGTATTCAATCGCGCGTCGCGCGAAATGCACGGCATGGCGCAGGAGGATCTGCCCCCTGAACGGTGGGCTCGACACTACAGGCTCTTTCATGCGGATGGCGTCACTCCCATGAGCCGGGAGGATATTCCACTGTTCCGCGCCTTCCAGGGGGAAATCATCCGCAACGAACAGATGACGCTGCAGACGGCAAGCGGCGAAGTGCTCGTCGTTCTCGCTTCCGGCCAGGCGATCACCGACCGCAGCGGCGCCCGGATCGGGGCTGTCGTCTCGCTGCACGACATCACCGAGCAGAAGATCGTCGAGGCGAGATTGCGTGACGCCAAGGACGCCGCCGAGGCGGCCAATCGGGCGAAGAGCAGCTTCCTGGCCAACATTAGCCACGAGTTGCGCACTCCGCTCAGCGCGATCCTCGGTTTCGCCGCCCTGCTGCTGCGCGACGCCAGCGGCCCGCAGCGCGACAACCTGGCCATCATCAACCGCAGCGGCGAACACCTGCTGGCGCTGATCAACGACATCCTGGACATGGCCAAAGTCGAAGCCGGACGCGTCCAGTTGGAGATCGCCCCCTTCGATCTCGACGCGCTGACGCGCGACGTCACCGACCTGAT
>NZ_JAPUVI010000069.1 GCF_029255285.1 Accumulibacter sp. | reverse complement strand
TTGTAAACGAACATCCGTTCGGCGAATTCCGCCTGCGGGCTGCCCTGCACTTCGATGTGGAGGTAGATCCAGTCTTCTGTTCCCGACAGACGGGTGACGCGGACCAGTTTGTCGACCAGGCGCTTGCCGAGTTCAGCGTCCTGCACCACGGCGCGGAGTTCCTGATCAAGGAATTCGTGGCCCGCAGACCAGTCGATGCGGGCATACGCGGCCGGGAAATAGAAGGCCATGAATTCAGGAAAGTAGTGCTCGACGGCTTCTTTCCACGGGCTGTCGCAATCGTCGATGAACTCCGGCGGGTGGCCGGAGCGGTCTGGCGGAGCAGGTTGATCGCTTTCCATCCGGGCATTCTATCTTTTTGCCTGGCGAAGCGGCGTTGCCGCGCGGCGCGGGTGGCGGAGTCGAATTCCACGCACTCGCAGCACTCGTAGGTTGGGCTGCGTCTGCGACGCCCAACAGCCCAGGCGCGCGGCCAAAGACGTGCTGTTTGCTGGGCTTCGTTCCTCAGCCCAAGCTACCAGGCTGACAGCGACGCAGCCGCCCTCCAGGCGCTTGTCTGGGCTGTCGCGATCGTCCTGGGCCCCGGACCGGATGATCACGGCGGGTTGCAGACCGCCGTCGAGTTCCAGGGGCCCGGGAGCCGCACCGTCCCGCCCGCCGCACCACATCAGCGCGCCGCCGTCAACGGGCGTCGCCGCATCCGGCGCCGCGGGGCGATGGACGAGGGTCACGCAGATCCCGTCCCTGTACTCGATCGACAGTTCGGCGCGAGCTGCGCACTCAGCGACTGCACCACCTGCAGGCCCAGCGACGACAATTGCCGCATCTCGAAGCTTTCGGGCAGGCCGACCCCGTTGTCGCTCACGGCCAACTGCCAGCCTCCCGGCACCAAAATGACCTGGCGCACATCGATGCGTCCCGGGTCGCCTCCGGGAAAGGCATGCTTGTTGGCGTCGGCGATCAGCTCGTTGCAGATCAGACCGAGTGAGATGGCGGTGTCAATAGCGAGATCGTCGCCGACAACGGGGGAGTGGATGGCGACCTGTTCAGGGAGACCATCGAACAGGCGGAGAACCTCCTGAAGAGCAAGGACCTGCCGCCCGAGGAAGCGGATCAACAGCGTGAGCGCCTGCTGGCCGGTTGCCGCTGGATTCTGGTTGACGAATATCAGGATACCGCACCCGAACAATACGAACTCACTTCGGCGCTGGCCGGCCGCACGCGGCCCGATGAGGACGGCCGCATCAACCCGTCGGCGACGATGACGACCAGAACATCTACGCCTTCAATGGCGCCTCGGTTGCGTTCATCCGTCGCTTCGAGGCCGACTATGCCGCCAGGCCGTCCTTCCTGACCGACACCTATCGCTCGACGGCCAACATCATCGAAGCCGCCAACCGGCTGATCGCCCCGGCGGCGAACCGCATGAAGCAGGCGCACCCGATCCACATCGATGCAGCGCGCAAGGGCCAGGGCGCAGGCGGGAATGAGCCGGTATCGACCCGGCCGGCTGGGGGCGCGTGCAGATATTGCCGGCCAGCGACAACGATCGGACCCAGGCCCTTGCCGTGATCACGGAATTCGAGCGCATGGCGCTTCTGGCACCGGCGTGGGACTGGCGTGCTGCGCCATCATGGCCCGCAACTGGCGGTCGCTCGACCGGGTGCGAAGCTATTGCGAACTGCGGGGCATTCCGGTGCAGCAGGCCGATGAAGACAGCAGCGGCTTCTGGCGTCTGCGCGAAACGCAGGCGATGGTCGGCTGATTGCGGGCGCGAGACAGTGCGCTGATCGACGCACCAACGATTCGCCAGTGACTGGCGATGCAGCCCGCCGCGCAGTGGTGGAGCTATCTGCGCGAGGCGCTGACCGAGTATGCGCTCGATGCCGGCGACGGCGAACTGCCGCGCGACCATTTCCTCAACTGGTTGGCCGATTGGGGCCGGGAAGCGCACCTTGGGCAGACCAGCCTGCTGCTGACCGCGCATTGGGCCAAAGGTCTCGAATTCGATCGCGTCGCGGTCCTCGATGGCGACTGGCTACGGAGCGGCGCCAATGAGGATGCGGACGCCACGCGCCGGCTGTACAACGTGGCCATGACACGTGCGCGCAAGACGCTGGTGCTGGCGCGCTTCGATCGCGGCCAAGCCTGGCTCGACGCGTTGGCGGGAAGACGGTGCACCTGTTGTCCCTCTCGTCGTCCCGCTCCTCGTCGGACTCACTGGCCTTCCCGCGTCGCCTCGCGATGCCGCTGCCAACGCCGCCACTGGAACTGGCGCGCCGCCATCGGCGACTTGACTGGCGACAGATCGACCTCGACTTTGCCGCGCGCTATCCCCCGGCCACGCCATTCACCGGGCACTTGCCGGACTGGCGGTGGGCAGCCGGAGCGCCCTTCGCCAAACATCGGCCGGCGCCTGGCGACTGTGTGATGCGCAAGGGGTAGACGTCGGCGCCCTGTCGCAGCACTTCGAACCGGAAGCCGACGTGCACGGCATCGAAGCCCGCGTCGCCGCCATTCACGTGCGCCGACCGCGAGACGAGGCGGAGGCATACAAGTCGCGGATCAACACACAAGGTGAATCGTGGGAGATGGTGGTTCCCGAACTGGTTTACGCGCCGGGCAGTTGACCAGGGTTCAGGGCCCAGGTAGTCGGGTCATTGCAAGATACTGTATCGCTCAACGAGCAAGTCTGATCTTCAAGCTGCTCGCCGTGAATTGGGGCAAGAGTGACCCTGCGGACGCGGGGGTTTGATCGCTCAACCCGCGTGGCAAAGCGAGAGGATGCCAGCCAACACTCGGAGGCGATCGAGGGACCGCCGCTGCGAACGACCGTTTATCGGCCTAAGCGGTCGTTGATGACGCCACCTAGCGACGTCCGTAGCTTGGTCTTTGCTGACATTCGGGAACACAGTCATCCGAGCCAATATACTTGGTCTGTCCCAAAATATTCACTTACCGGAGGGAAGTCTGGTCAAGGTTGTCGGTGAAAAGGGTCTCAGTCTGGCTACTGAGGTTCCCTCGGTATTTCGTCTTCCAAAGGGTGGGGTTCATGCTACCTGTTTTTCCTGATCCTGGCTGCCGAGCCACTTCTCCATGAACTGAACAGGCGACAGGTAGCCCAGGCTCGAATGC
>NZ_JAPUVI010000068.1 GCF_029255285.1 Accumulibacter sp. | reverse complement strand
GACAAGATCGGCATCATCGACGACATCGCCTACCAGACCAACCTGCTGGCGCTGAACGCGGCGATCGAAGCGGCGCGCGCCGGCGAGCACGGCAAGGGCTTCGCCGTCGTCGCCGCCGAAGTGCGCAAGCTCGCCGAGCGCAGTCAGGTCGCGGCGCAGGAAATCGGCAACACCGCCAAGGACTCGGTCCGCCTCGCCGAACGCGCCGGCACGCTGCTCAACGAAATGGTGCCGTCGATCAAGAAGACCGCCGATCTGGTGCAGGAGATCGCTTCCGCCTCGCAGGAGCAATCCTCCGGCGTCGGCCAGATCAACGGCGCGATGGGCCAGTTGAACCAGGCGACGCAGCAAAACGCCTCGGCTTCCGAGGAACTCGCCGCCACGGCCGAGGAAATGGGCGGCCAGGCGCAGCAGTTGCAGGAACTGATGGCCTTCTTCCAGCTCGCCGGTAGCCACGCGCCGGCCAGAAAGCCGGCGCCCCGAGCCGCGGCCGCCCGGCGCCAAGCAAACACGGCTGCCAAATCTTCGCCCAAAGGAGCTTAAGATGCGCGAAAACCGGCCACGAGACTGCGCCCGCAATACGGCGACAACGCCCGACAGGATGAACTAGCGAACCCCCGACATGACTGCGAACGTTCACACTCCGCGCCTCGCCAATCCCACAGTCCTTTCGCGCTGGGCCGAGGTGATCGAAGGTGCCGGCCTGGCGATGGCCGTGCTCAATGCGGATTTCACCGTCCGGCACGTGAACCGGCTCTACGCCGCGGCGCACGGCAAGGCGGCCGACTTCTTCCGCGGGCATCCGTTGGTCGAAATTGTCCGACAACCGGAGCTCCAAGCGATCTTCCGCGCCGTCCGCGACTCGGGCATCGCCCTCGCGCACTCGCCGGAACGACTGTACGCCAGCCGCCGGACACCGGCGCTCGATGATTGCCACTGGACGCTGACGCCCTTCAAGGGCGACGACGATCAGGCGACGAGCGAAGAAACGCCGTGCCTGGTACTCACCATTCAGGGTTTCGAACCACCGGCGGCGGAGAACTGCGGCGATGGCGACCTGCTGTCGCGGCTCGGCGAGCGGGCGCTCGCGATCATCACCCGCAAGCGCGCCGAGTCGGCCGTGCGTGCCGGCGTGCAGCGTTATCGCGCGCTGCTCGACACGATGCCCTGCGGCTTCGCACTGCTCGACGTGCTGCCGGCGGACGGCGACCGGGCCTTCGACTACCGCGTCGTCGAAGTCAATCCGGCTTTCGAGGCGATCACCGGGCAGCACCGGGCCGAGTTGATCGGCCGCTCGCTTCACCAGGCGCTGCCGGAACTCGAAGCGCGCTGGCTCGAACACTTCGACACCACCGTTCGGCACGGCGACTGTTCGCAGTTCGACGACTTCAACCAGGCCCTCGGCCGCCATTACCGGGTCACCAGCTATTGTCCGAAAGCCGGCCAACTGGCCGTACTGTGCGACGACATCACGACCCTTCGGCGCTCGCCGGGTTTCTGCCCGGCGACGCCCAATCTCTTCCGGTGACCCTATCGTGAGCAATCCGCGCGACCTCGAACGTCTGGCACGCAACGTCAACCCCGGCGGCTGGGCGGTGGATAGCGAACGGCCGATCGCCACCCTGCTCGGTTCCTGCGTCGCTGTCTGCCTGTGGGATCCGACGCTGCGCGTCGGCGGTCTCAACCACTTCATGCTGCCCAAGTACGAGAAAACGGCCAACAAGGATCTCGACATCCTGCTCTGCGGCAACTTCTGCATGGAAGCCTTGATGAACGGCATGCTGGCCCGCGGCGCCCAGAAGAAACGCCTGCAGGCGAAAGCCTTCGGCGGCGGCAACGTGCTCTCGTCGCTGACCGGCGTCAGCATCGGTCAGCGCAACGCCGAATTCGCCCACGAATGGCTGACGCGCGAGGGAATTCCGCTGCTCGCCTCCGATCTCATGGGTCCGTGGTCGCGCAAGGTGATCCTCAACCCGCAGAGCGGCGAAGCCTTCTGCAAACGCGGCCAAACGACGCAGAGCATCGCCGAAGCCGAGAAGTCCTACGAAAGCACGCTCGTGCTGGCGCCCAAAAAAGCCGACATCGAGCTCTTCTGACCGCCGATCGACCACCCCCCGGACAAGAACCCGCCGCGATGAACGAAGTTCCCCTGCCAATCACCGACCAGGAGTTCGCGCTCTTTCAGCGCCTGATCTACAAACTGGCCGGCATCAGTCTGTCGGACGCCAAGCGCACCCTGCTCGTCGGCCGGCTCGGCCGCCGCCTCAATCACCACTGCCTGGCGACCTACACGCAATATCATCGCCTGCTGATGTCCGGCGAACAGCCCGACGAACTGCAGAAGATGGTGGACCTGCTGACCACCAACGAAACGTATTTCTTCCGCGAACCGCAGCACTTCGATTTCCTGCGCCAGGTGCTGCGCCAGGAACGGCGCGCGCCAGGCACTTTCCGCATCTGGAGCGGCGCGAGTTCGAGCGGCGAGGAAGCGTACTCGATGGCCATGGTGCTGGCCGAGGAGTGTACCGACCGGCCGTGGCAGGTCTTCGGCTCGGACATCAGCCTGACCGTGCTGGCCAAGGCGCAGGCCGGCGTCTACTCGCAGGAGAGAATCTCCGGCATTCCCCCGGCCTGCCTGCGCAAGTACTGCCTGAAAGGCGTCCGGGCACAGGAAGGAAAGCTGCTGATCGACGCCGGGCTGCGGCAGAAAGTCAGCTTCGCGCAGGTGAACCTGACCTTGCCGATCACCGGTGTCGGCGACTTCGACGTCATTTTCCTGCGCAACGTGATGATCTACTTCGACGCCCCGACGAAGCGCAAGGTGGTCGAAAACATGCTGCCTCACCTGAAGCGGGGCGGCTACTTCATCGTCGGCCATTCGGAATCGCTGACCGGCATCACCGACCGCCTGCAGGTGGTCAAGCCGACGATCTATCGCAACCCCTCGTAATACCGGAGTCAAGCAAATTGTTCCCGCAAACTGAACTCTCCCCCCGGATGCCGGCCAAGCGCGGCACGCCCGGCTGCCCGAGGTCCCGGCCATGAGCAGGAAAATCCAGTTGCTGATCGTCGACGATTCGGCGGTCGTGCGCCAGGTCGTCGCCCAGGCGGTGGCGCGGGCGGCCGACATCGAGGTCATGGCGACCGCTTCCGACCCCCTGTTCGCCATGGAGAAGATGCGCCACCACTGGCCGGACGTGGTCATCCTCGATATCGAAATGCCGCGCATGGACGGCATCTCCTTCCTGCGCAAGCTGATGGCCGAGCGGCCGACGCCGGTGGTCGTCTGTTCGTCGCTCGCCGAAGCGGGCAGCGAAACGCTGATGCAGGCCCTCGCGGCGGGCGCGGTGTCGATCATCACCAAGCCGAAGTCGGGGCTCAAGGGCTTTCTCGAGGACTCGTCGAACGACATCGTCGCCGCCGTGCGCGCCGCGGCGCGGGCCAACGTCCGCCTCCTGCTGCGCCCGGCGGCGGCGCCCATGGCTCTGGCGATCGACCGGCCGCGCCATTCGGCCGACGTGATCCTGCCCGCCGGAACGGCGGCGATGGTCAAGACGACCGACAAGGTGATCGCCATCGGCACCTCGACCGGCGGCACGCAGGCGCTCGAAGCCGTACTGACTCGCCTGCCGATCACGGTGCCGGGAATCGTCGTCGTGCAGCACATGCCGGAGCGCTTCACGGCGATGTTCGCCGAACGGCTGAACTCGCTCTCCGAGATCGAGGTCCGCGAGGCGAAAACGAACGACCGCGTGATGCCCGGCCGCGCCCTGATCGCTCCCGGCGGCAAGCACATGATGCTCAAGCGCAACGGCGCGCAGTACCACGTCGAGATCGTCGACGGACCGCTGGTCAATCGCCACAAGCCCTCGGTCGACGTACTCTTTCGCTCGGTCGCCCGCTTCGCGGGCAAGAACGGGCTCGGCGTCATCATGACCGGCATGGGCGACGACGGTGCGCGCGGCCTGAAGGAGATGCGCGATGCCGGCGCCGCGACGATCGCGCAGGACGAAGCCTCCTGCGTCGTCTTCGGCATGCCGAAGGAAGCGATCAAGCTCGGCGCCGCCGAACGCGTGCTGTCGCTCGGCCAGATCCCGGGGGCGCTGGTCGCCGCCGACCGCTGACGGCCCCGCCGCCCAGCCCCCGGAACCAGAAAGAACCGTCATGGAACGTTACGACATCCTGAAGAAGATCGCCGCCGAAATTGACCGCGGCGAGGTCATCTTTCCGACCGGCGCGCAGGTCGCGCTGAAGCTCAAGAGCGCGCTCGACGACCCCGATTGCCATCTGGATCAGGCGACGCGCCTGATCCAGGCCGAGCCGCTGCTCTCGGCCAAGGTCGTCGCGCTCGCCAACTCGGCGGCCTTCAACCCCTCCGGCCGGCCGATCACCGACGTGCGTACGGCGGCCGTCCGTCTCGGGCTGGGTTATCTGCGCGCCATCGCCGCCTCGGTCGTGACGCGCCAACTGGCCACCGCGGCAACGCCGAAGGATCGCGAGCTGGCCGATCGGCTCTGGCAGCACACGGCGCACGTCGCCGCCCTGGCGCAGGTCATCGCGCGCCGCGTGACGCGCCTCAACCCGGAGACGGCGATGTTCGCCGCCATCGTGCACGAAGTTGGCGCCTTCTATCTCGTTTCGCGCTCCGGCGAGTACCCGGGACTGCTCGACGAGGACTTCTCGGCCTGGAACGAAACCGGCGAGGCCGAAGTCGGCCGTGCCGTTCTCGAAGCGCTTTCGGTCCCGCGGGAGATCGTCGACGCGATCGACGTCTGCTGGCAGGGTTTTCTGGCGATGCCGCCGACAACCCTGGGCGACACCCTGCTGCTGGCCGACGAGCTGTCGCCGGTCGAGAGCCCGCTGCGCGACCTCGACGGCTGCCCGAGAGAAGGGATGGCCGCCTCGATCGACCTGCTGCTCGGCGAGCAAACGCTGGCCGAAATCCTGCAGGAGTCGGCGGACGAAGTGGCGACGCTGAGCGCGGCGCTGCGCACATGAAACTCGTGCCCAGCCGCCAGGCGGCCGTCCTCACCGCCGGAGGGCCCGACCTCCGGACGCTCGTCGACCGCGGCCCGGCGACCCGGTCGACGACGGGCGCCGACGCTCGCCGGCGGGCCGCGAAACGACGGGCCAACCCATGAGACAGAAAGCCCTGAGCCGGCTCCATCTGGCCGCGGCGCTCGTCGTCGTTCTGGCCGTCGTCGCCTGCGGCTATGTCTGGCGCTACACGTGGCAATCGCAGGAGCGCCTGCTCGCCGGAACGGAAGAGCACATCGAGCAGCAATCGGCACAATTGACCAGGGCGGTGACCCGGCAGATGTCGATCCTGATGCAGTACATCGACTCGACGGTGATCCGCTTGCGCGATTCCCTGAACGAGGGCGACGAGGGCAGTTTTCAGACGGTCGCCAAGGAGGTGCTCGGCTCCTTTCCGGCCAACGCGGTGCATCAGATTGGCTTCATCGATCGCCATGGCTACCTCATCTACTCGACCATCGAGCTGCGGGAACCGATCGACCTCAACGACCGCGAACACTTCGCTGTTCACCGCCACAGCGACGAAGACCGGCTGTTCATCAGCCATCCGCTGCTCGGCCGGGCGACCAATGCCTGGTCGATCCAGTTCACCCGCCCGCTGCGCCGGAAGGGACAGTTCGCCGGCGTGGTCGTCTTCTCGCTGAACCCGAAGTACATCGCCGACTCCCTTCAGCTCGCCACGTCTTCGGAAAACGATGTGGTCGCCATCCTGCGCCTCGACGGCAGCTTCGTTTCGCGCAGCACCCGCCTCGACCAGGCGCTGGGAACGTCTCTTCCGCCGAGCCGCCCCTTCGTCGGCGCCGACGCTCCGACCAGCGGGACCGTTCGCCTCAGTTCGCAGGTCGACGGCATGCGCCGCGTCTATTCCTGGCAGCGCCTGAACGAGGTGCCTCTGGTCGTCGTCGTCGGCTTGGCCGACGCGCCGATTCTCGAACCGGTCGAACGGGCGATGCGTGAGACCCAGGAACGCACGCTGACCTCGACCGTCATCGTCCTGCTGTTCGCCGGCGGCATCGCCATCCTGTTGCTGCGCGTCGAGCGCGACCGGCGCTCGCTGTACGACAGCCAGCATTTCCTCGAAACCGTCGTCGAGAACATCCCGGCGATGCTGTTCGTCAAGGACGCGACGGATCTGCGCTTCGTCAGACTCAACAAGGCCGGCGAGGATCTGCTCGGTTATGCACGGCAGGATTTCATCGGGCACAGCGACTATGACTTCTTTCCGCCGGATGAAGCGGACTTCTTCACTTCCCGGGACAGGCGGGTGCTGTCCGAACTGAGCGTGCTCGACATCCCGCAGGAACCGATCGAAACCCGGTTCGGACCGAAGATCCTTCATACCCGCAAGATCGGAGTTGCCGACAGCGAGGGCCGTCCGAGGTTTCTGATCGGCATCTCGATCGACATCACCGAACGCGAATGGCTGGCCAGACTGGAGCAGACCCGCCGGCTGATCCTCGAAACGCTGGCCTCCGGCAAATCGCTGAATGCCACGCTGGCCTATGTCGTCGGCCTGATCGAGCGCCACAGCCCGGGCGCCTTGTGCGCCATCCTCCTGCTGGAGCCGGACGGCGGACATCTGCGGCACGCCGCCGCGCCGAACCTGCCCGATGCGTACAATCGCGCCGTGCACGGCGTCGCTTTTGCGCCGCAGCTCGGCCCAGACGAGCGCGCGCCCTTCCGCACGACGCGCACCGTCGTCGAGGACGTGACCACCCACCCCGACTGGCAAGCGCTCGCCGAAGCGGCCCGGCACGCCGGTCTGCGCTCCTGCTGGAGCGAGCCCTTGCGAGCGGCGAACGGCGACTTCCTCGGCATCTTCGCCCTCTACCGTCGAACTCCCGGCGCCCCCGGCGCCCACGACCAACAGTTGATGGAATTCGCCGCCGAGACGATCGGCCTGGTAGTGGAACGCAAACGAAGCGAGGCGGAACTGGAATCGTACCGTCTCAACCTCGAAGAACGGGTCGCCAAGCGGACGCGCGATCTGGTGCTCGCGCGCGACCTCGCGGAATCCGCCAACCGCGCCAAGAGCGCTTTTCTGTCCAACATGAGCCACGAACTGCGCACGCCGCTGAATGTGGTGATGGGCTTTTCCGACCTCTTGCGCCGGGACCGCCGGCTCGACGCGTCGCAACGCGAAAATCTGAACATCATCCATCGCAGCGGCGCACACCTGCTGACCCTGATCAACGACATCCTGGAAATGGTCAAGATCGAGACGGGTGGCGTCCAGGTCCGGCGAGAGCCTTTCGACCTGCTCGCGCTGGTCGGCGAGATCGTCGGCGCCATGCAGTTGCGCGCCACGGCCAAGGGCTTGCGACTGCTCTTCGAGCCGTCCGCCGAAGTACCGCGCCATATCCGCAGCGACGAAACCAAGCTGCGCCAGATCCTGATGAACCTGCTCGACAACGCGATCAAGTTCACCACGCGCGGCGAGATCGCGCTACGCCTGTTCATGCTCACCGGCCGGAACTGGCCCAGCCTGTCGATCGAGGTCGAAGACAGCGGAATCGGCATCGCAGCCGACGACAGGGAGCGCATATTCGATCCTTTCGTGCAGATCGTGGGCGACGACGCGCAGAAGGGGACCGGTCTGGGACTGACGATCAACCGGCAATTCGTGACCCTGCTGGGTGGCCGGATCGGTGTCAGCAGCCAGCCCAGACGCGGCGCGTGCTTCCAGGTCGAGCTGCCGGTCGAAATCGTCGCCGACCTCGAACCGGCGCCCAACGCCAGCCAGGAGAAGGAAATCGTCGGCCTGCAGCCGGGCCAGCCCGAGCATCGCCTCCTGGTGGTCGACGACCAGCCCGAGAACGCCTTGCTGCTCCGGCAGTTGCTGGAGTCGGTCGGCTTCCAGGTGCGCATCGCCGAAGACGGCGCGCGCGGCGTCGAGGTGTTCGAAACCTGGCATCCGGATTTCATCTGAATGGACTGGCGCATGCCCGTGCTCGACGGCCCGCAAGCGACGGCGCGCATTCGCGCGGCGCCAGGCGGCCGCGCGGCCAAGATCGTCGCCATTACGGCCTCGGTGCTGCCGGAACAGCAAGCGGAGATTCTGGCCGCCGGAGTCGACGACATCGTTCACAAACCGTACCCGTTGCGCAGCGTTTTCGACTGTCTGGCGCGCCACCTGGGCGTGCGCTACGTATACCAGGAACAGGAACCGGCGAACCCCGATCGCGGAGCCGTTGCGGCGATCTCCGCCGCCACCCTGGCCACGCTGCCGGACGCCCTGCGGCAGCAACTGGCCGAAGCCCTGGTGGCTCTCGATACCCAGCGCATCGACCGGCTGATCGGCGAGATCGCGGAGACGGACGAGGCTCTGGCCCACCTCCTGCGCCAGCATGCCGACGATTTCGACTACGGGCCGATCGAAGAAGCCTTGCGCGGAGAGCCCGGAGGTGTTCACGCCGGGCCGACTGCCAAAACGAACTGTCGCGAACAGCAACTTCCGAACGAAGAGATGAACCGATGACTGCCATGACCCCCCTGCCAACTCACCTGCGCGCACCCGACTCGACGACTGCCCAACTCGGCGAGACGGCGGCCGAAATCGTCGTCGTCGACGACACGCCAGCCAACCTCAAGCTGCTCGCCAGCCTGTTGTCCGAACAAGGCTACCGCATCCGCCCGGCATCGAGCGGCGCTCTCGCGCTGCGCTCGGTCCACGCCAAGACGCCGGACCTCATCCTGCTCGACGTGCGGATGCCGGAGCTCGACGGCTACGCGTTCTGCCGGCAGCTGAAAGCCGATCCGCACACCTGCGCCATACCGGTGATCTTCATCAGCGCCCTAAACGAATCCGCCGACAAGGTGCAGAGTTTTTCCGTCGGCGGGGTGGACTTCATCACCAAGCCCTTCGAGCCCGCGGAAGTGCTGGCGCGAGTCAAGACGCACCTGGAACTGCGGCGCCTGCAACAGGAACTCGAACGGCGCGTCGAGGCGCGCACCGCTGACCTCGCGCAAACCCATCACGCCCTGCAAGTCAGCGAAGAGCGTTTGCGGCGGGTGATCGAAGCGACCAGTGACGGGGTCTGGGACTGGAACCTGCGGAGCGGGGAAATGTTCTTCAGCGACCACTGGTACACGATGCTGGGCTATGCCCCGGGCGACCTCGAAGCGTCCCACGCCGCTTGGCGTGATCTGCTGCATCCCGACGACGCCGCGCCGGCGGAAGCGGCGATCCGCGCGCATCTGGACGGCCAGTCGCCCGAACTGAACCTCGAGTTGCGCATGCGCGCCCGCAACGGCGACTGGCAATGGGTTCACAACCGCGGCAAAGTGATAGAGCGCACCGCGGCCGGCGAGGCGCTGCGCATGGTTGGCACACAGGCCGACATCGCCGCCCGCAAGCAAGCCGAAGAACAGCTCGAGCGTTACCGCACGGGGCTCGAGGAACGCGTGGCGGCACGCACCGCCGAGCTGGACAAAGCCAGGGAACAACTGCTGCAGTCGGAAAAACTCGCCGCCCTGGGCCATCTGGTGGCCGGCATGGCACACGAACTCAACACGCCGCTGGGCAACGCCCGCACCATGGCCGGCGCGCTCGACGAGCATCTGCGCCAGTTTGCCGCGGCGGTCAGCGCCGGCACGCTGCGCCAGTCGCAACTCGACGCCTTTCTCAGCCGTTGCCGGGAGGCCGTTGACCTGCTGGAACGCAACACCGCGCGCGCCGCGAACCTGATTGCGCAGTTCAAGGAGATCGCGGTCGACCAGAGCAGTCTGCGCCGCCGCCGCTTCGACCTGCGCCGCACGATCGAACAGATCGTCTTCGCCCTGCAGCCTCAATTCGAGCGTGCCGCGCACCGGGTCGAGCTGGAGATTCCGGACGAGCTGATGCTCGACAGCTACCCCGGCCCCCTGGAACAAGTGATCGCCAACCTGGTCGGCAACTCGCTGACGCATGGCTTCGTCGGCATGGCCAGCGGACTGATCGGCATCCGCGCCGCGCCGCTCGACGCGACGCAGATCGAGATCGAGTACTCGGACAATGGAGCCGGCGTCCCGGAAGCGATCCGTCATCGCATCTTCGAACCCTTCTTCACGACCCGGCTGGGCAGCGGTGGCAGCGGATTGGGACTCTACGTCACGCACACTCTGGTCACCGGGACTCTGGGCGGAACGATCCGCCTGGTCGATCGCCGGGGTCCGGGGGCGAGCTTCAGGCTCACCCTGCCGCTCAGCGCCCCCGAGCGGCCGAACGCCGAACCGGCGGCGTGATCGCGGCGACGTACTGGCCTGGCGACAGCGATGCCGGAAGACCGCCCAAGGAGTAGTACGATGGCCGGCGCCTACGAGAAGATCGAACTCCTCGACCATCGCGAGACGCGCGTGCTCTGGCGCGCCCGCCGGCTCGCCGACGGCCGACCGGTATTGCTGAAGACCGTCGGACAGGCCGGACACGAAGCCGCCGAATCGCTGCGCAACGAAGCGGAGATTCTGGCCAAGCTGACCGGCGAGCACATCGTCGGCCTGCTCGGCATCGACGAAGACGCGGCCGAGCCATGCCTGATTCTCGACGACCCGGGCGGCGACCTGCTGACCAAGGCCCTCACCGACCACCCGGCGCCCGTCGACCGCTGGCTGCGCATCGCCTTGCAGGCGGCAGAAGCTCTGGACGGCGTGCACGCGGCCGGCATCGTGCATGGCGACATCAATCCGCACAACTTCCTCTACCAGCCGGACGGCCAGCAGCTCACGCTGCTCGACCTGTCGACCGCGGCTTTCGTTTCGCAGGCCGCACGGGTCTTCGCCGCCGCGCATCGACGCGCGGCGTCGCTGCCCTACGTCTCACCCGAACAGACCGGGCGGATGAACCGCGGCATCGACCGGCGGACCGATCTCTATTCGCTGGGTGTGATGCTTTACCGGCTGGCCACCGGGCAGTTGCCCTTCGTCTCCGACGATCCGCTGGAAATCGTCCATGCCCATCTGGCCCTCGAAGCGCTTGACCCGACCGCACTGAACGCGGCGCTGCCGCCGACGATCGCACGCCTCATCGGCCGACTGATGCGCAAGACGCCCGAGGAGCGCTACCAGTCGGCCGCCGGGCTGCGTCACGATCTCCAGCGCTGCGCGACGCAATGGCTGGACAAGCAGGCAATCGACGACTTCCCGCTGGGTCTTGGCGACTCGTCGATCAAGATCCGGATTCCCGAACGACTCTATGGCCGCCAGGACGACATCGCCGCCTTGCTGACGACCTTCGAACAGGTCGCCGAAGGGGCCAGGACGCTGCTCCTGGTTGGCGGTCTGTCCGGCGTCGGCAAGTCGTCGCTGGTGCGCGAGACGTACTGGGCGATCACCGAACGGGGAGCTTTCTTCCTCGAAGGAAAGTTCGAGCAATACCGGCGCGACATTCCCTTCTCTGCCTGGATACAGGCGCTCGACGGCTTCGTCGGGATGTTGCTGCGCTACCCGGAAGAACAACTCGCGCCGTGGCGGCAGGCGCTGCGCGCGGCCCTGTCGTCGAACGGGCGGGTGATGACCAACCTGCTTCCCCATCTCGAACTGGTCATCGGCACGCCGCCGCCGCTACCCGATCTGAGTGGCCAGGAGGCGGTCAATCGCTTCACTTACGTGTTGCGGCGCTTCATCGGTACGCTGGCGCACCCCGCTCACCCGCTGGTCATTTTCCTCGACGATCTGCACTGGATCGACGCGGCGTCGCTCGACCTGCTGAAGAGTCTGCTGAGCGACCCGACGCTGACTCACGCACTGTTCATCGGCGCCTACCGCAGCAACGAAGTCGACCCGGCCGGCGCGCTGGCGACGGCGATCGCCGAACTAGACAGCACGCCGCAACTCGTGCGCCGTCTGTCGGTGCGCAACCTCGAGCGGGACGACGTCGAAGCGCTGATCAGCGACGCGCTGGGCGAGACGAGCGCCGACAGCCGCTCGCTGGCCGCCGTCGTGCATGCGAAAACGGCCGGCAATGCCTTCTTCGTACACCAGATTCTGGGGCTGCTCGAAAAAGGCGACTACTGGGACTTCGACGCGTCGCGCGGCACCTGGCGACTGAATGCGGAGCGGATCGACACCCTGGTAATCACCGACAACGTCGTCGACCTGCTGGTCGAGAAGATTCGCTGCCACCTGCCGGCCGAACTGTCGCAGTTTCTCGCCTTCGCCGCCTGCCTCGGCAGCCACGTCGATCTGCCGACGCTCGGCCATCTGCTCGGGCAGGAATCGGCCGATCTGCGCCAGAGCCTGCGCCAGGCGGTGCGGGACGGCTGGCTGAGCGAGCGAGCCGACGTCTACAGCTTCACTCACGACCGCATCCAGCAGGCGTTTTATTCGCTGAACCCGGCGCCTCGCCGACAGCAATATCACCTGCAGATCGCGCGCGCCCTGAGCGCCGGCGGCGAAACCGCGGAGGACCGGGTGTTCGACGCCGCCAACCACGTCGCACACTGCCTTGCACTGATCGTCGGTGGCGACGAACGTCGCCGTTTTGCCGGCCTGTCGCAGACCGCCGGCGAAAAGGCCAGGCGAACGGCCGCCTACGAAGCCTCGCTCATGTACTACCGGCAAGGCATCGCGCTGCTGCCCGAGGAGCCGGGGCAAGACGACCGTCCGACCCGACACGCGCTCTTTCTCGGTGCCGCCGAGGCGGCTTTCCTGGTCGGGCGCTTCGCCGAAATGGAGGAGTTCTGCGCCCAGGCGACGGCCGCGGCGAGCAGCGTCGCCGATCGCATCCGGGTCTACGAAATCCTGGTCAGTGGCCGCCTGGCACAAACGCGTCTGCAGGAAGCGGTGGACACCGGCCTCGAGGCGCTGCGTCTGCTCGGCGTCGACTTTCCGGCGCTGGCCGACGAGCAGCATTGGCAGAACTGGCGGGCACGGGTAGGCGAACATCTCGGCCAGCGCAGCATCGCTTCGCTGATCGACGCGCCGGAGATGAGCGATCAGAATGCGCTGCTGAAACTGCGGCTCCTCTCGCGCCTCCTACCGGCGATCTACAAGTTCAGCCCCGGCCTGCTGCCGCTGGTCACGGCCGAAATGGCGATCACCAGCATCGAGCACGGTACTACCGGCCTGTCGGCCTTCGGCTACAGTTGCTACGGGATGATTCTGGTCGGCTTCTTCAGCGACTATGCGGCGGCCTGGGAGTACGCGCAGTTGAGCCGCCGGATCATCGACCGGCACGGCGCGGCGGACGTCATTCCGCGCGCCTACCAGATCATCGAGGCGACCATCCGGCACTGGCAGGAACACGCTTCCGGCACGCTCGGGCCGCTCGAACTGGGCTACCACTGCGGCCTGGAAACCGGTGACCTGGAATACGCCACCTATTGCGCGGAGTTCGAAGCGATGCACCGCTTCCTGCTCGGCCAGCCGCTGCAGGATCTGCGCCCGAAAATGGACGCCTACGCACGGATGATCGCGCGCATCGGCCAGGTCGTCGCACTGAACCACCACCGTCCGGTGCAGCAGGCGGTGCACAATCTGCTCGGCGAAACGTCGGATCCGGTCGTTCTGCAAGGTTCGGCGTTCGACGAAAGTTGCGAGCTCGCCACGCTGGTCGGCTACAACGACCGCCTGTGCCTGCTGATCTTCTACTTTGAGAAAGTCCTGCTGGCCGTCGTCTTTCGCCAGTCGCGGCCCGCCGTAGAACTCGCCAGGAGCGGCGCCGCCTACGCCGACGGCGCTCCGGGCTGCTTCGTCCTGCCGTTTTTTTTCGCCTACGAGCTGCTCGCGCTGCACGCCGCGAGGCGCGTCGGTCCTTCTCCCGCCGACCCCGCGATCGATCGCCTGATCGACGACTTCACGCCGCGACTGGCGGCGGCGGCGCAGCAGGCGCCGATGAACTATCGGCACCTGTTCGATCTGGTGTCGGCCGAGTCGGCCGCCGCCGACGGACGCCACGACGCCGCCGCGGCATTCTATGAAGCGGCAATCGCCGGCGCGGCCGCCGGCCGCTACCTGCGCGAGGAAGCGCTGGCCTGCGAACTGGCCGCCGAGTTCTACTATCGGCGAAGGCTGAACCGCATCGGCGACTTCTACATCGGCCAGGCGTACGCCGCCTACGGCCGCTGGCAGGCCTCGGCAAAAAGCGCGCAGCTCGCCGCACAGCATCCCTTCCTGGCCGAACGCCGGAACGAGCGACCGGACAAGAGTCCGACGCTGGCCACGCTCGACCTGCAGACGGTGCTCAAGGCTTCCCAGGCTCTCTATCGCGCGATGGGACTGCCCGAACTGCTGCGCCGGATGATGACGCTGATCATCGAAAACAGCGGCGCGCAACAAGGATGTCTGATCGTCGAGCGAAACGGCGACTGGGTCGTCGACGCGGCGATGGAGGCCGGTGCGAGCCACGTCGCGATCGGCCAGTCGGCGGAGCGGGTGGCGGGCAGCCGGGTATCGAGCGACGTCGTGCGCTACGTCGCGCGCACCCATGACCCGGTCATTCTCGACGACGCCGCGCACGAAGGCGCATTCTGTGACGATACGGCGATCCGCCAGGGACAAACGAAGTCGCTGCTGTGCCTGCCCTTCATCAACCTCGGCCGGGTAAACGGCGTCCTCTACCTCGAAAACAACCGGGTGAGCGGCGCTTTTTCGGCGGACCGCGTGCCCTTGCTCGAAGTCCTCTGCGCCCAGGCGGCCATCGCCCTCGACAACGCGCGGCTGTACGACGAGCTGGAACAACGTGTCGCCAGCCGGACCGAACAACTGGTGCGCGCCAACCGGGAGGCGCAGAACGCCATCGTGGTCGCCGAAGCCCGCGCCACCGAGCTGCGCCGCCAGACGGCCTTCATTCAGGCCGTCCTCGACAACATCGCCGACGGCATCGTCGCCTGCGACGAAAACGGCAGGCTGACGCTGTTCAACCGGGCAACGCGCGAGATGCACGGCGTCGAACGGGCCGACCTGCCGCCGGATCGCTGGGCCGAGTATTACGACCTCTATCTCGCCGACGGCCGGACGCGCATGGCGACGACGGACATCCCGCTCTACCGCGCTTTTCTCGGCGAACGACTGCGCAATGTCGAGATGGTCATCGCTCCCCGGAACGGCGAGGCGCACGTCGTGCTGGCGTCGGCGCAGCCGATGATCGACGCCGGCGGCGAACGGATCGGCGCCGTCGTGTCGATGCACGATGTGAGCGAGCAGAAGCGTGCCCAGGAACAGTTGCAGCAGGCCAAGGAGGCGGCCGAGAACGCCAACCGCGCGAAGAGCGTCTTCCTGGCCAACATGAGTCACGAACTGCGCACCCCGCTCAACGCCGTCCTGGGCTTCTCCGAACTTCTGCTGCGCGATGCGCAGGCCGGCCGCGAACAGCTCTCGGCAGGACAGATGGAGCATCTGGCGACCATTCGCCGCAGCGGCGAACACCTGCTCATGCTGATCAACAACGTCCTCGAGCTGTCGCGTATCGAAGCCGGCCGCAGCGTGACCACCCTGGTGAACTTCGACCTCCACGACCTGCTCGCCGGCCTGCAGGGAATGTTCGCTCTGAAGGCCACGCGCCAGGGACTCCGCTTCGAGGTCGTGTCTTCGCCGGCCACACCGCGCTACGTCGTCAGCGACGAGGTCAAGCTGCGCCAGGTGCTGATCAACCTGATCGGCAACGCCTTCAAGTTCACCGAGCGCGGCGCTATCCGCGTGGACGTCGATGTCGCGCCGCCGGACGCGCGGCCCGGCGCCAAGGGCACCGCGCGCCGCCTGTGCTGCGCGGTCTCCGACACCGGCGTCGGCATCGCCGCGGCCGACCTCGAGCGGCTCTACGTTCCCTTCGCCCAGTTCGCCGCCGGCCGCCGCGCGACCGAAGGTACCGGCCTGGGACTGGCGATCAGCCGCCAGTTCGTCGAACTGCTCGGAGACCGGATCAGCGCGCAAAGCACCGTCGGCGAAGGCAGCGTTTTCCGCTTCGAGATTCCCGTGCGACTCGCCGCGCCGCCCGCCCCGGCGGCGGCCGACAATCTGCCGGTGCTCGGCCTGCTGCCCGATGCAACGCGCCACCGCATCCTGGTGGTGGACAACGACGCCGACAACCGCCGTTTGCTCACCGACTTGCTGGCGCCGCTGGGCTTCGAGATCCGGGAAGCCGACAATGGCCAGCAGGCGATTGCCGTCTGGCAGGAGTGGCAGCCACAACTGATCTGGATGGACGTGCGCATGCCGGGGATGGACGGCCGCGAGGCGACACGGCGTATCAAGGCCCTGCCGAACGGCCAGGAAACCAAGATCATCGCCTTGACGGCAAGCAGTTTCGAGGAGGAGCGGGCTGAGATCATCGCCGCCGGTTGCGACGATTTCCTGCGCAAACCTTTCCACGAGTCGGATTTGCTGGCCATGATCGAACGTCACCTGGGAGTTCGCTACCGGCGCGCCGAGAACGCCACGACGGTCGACGCACCAGCGCTGACGACCGAGCAGATGGTGGCCGCCCTGCGGGCGATTCCCGACGACACCCTGCGCCAGTTCGAGGAAGCGGCGATCCGCGGCGACATGCTGGCCATCACCCACTCGCTGGATGCCATGCGCGCCGCCCACCCGGCGCTGGCAGACGCCTTGCGGCGCCTGACGGACGACTTCGACTACGGCAGCGTCGCCAGTCTGGTCGCGCAGGCCCTGGCGGCCGCGCCGGCGGAGCCGGACGACCAGGGCACCGCGACGAGCCATGAGGAAAACTGAGATGAGCCGCGGCTGGCGATATTTCGCCGCTCTGGCGGCGCTGCTGCTCCTCAACACCGGCCACGCTGAAACCGCCAGCCAACTCACCGCGGTGCACGCGCTGGCGCCGCCGCTCGCCGGAACCGCCGACGGATCGGGTTTCCTCGAACGGGTCGTGCGCGAAGCTTTTCGTCGTATCGGCATCCGCCTGGAGATCAGCGCGGTTCCCGCCGAGCGGGCCCTGATCAATGTGGACTCCGGCGTCGACGACCTCGATCTCTCCCGCGCCTCGGGTTTCGAAGCGCAGTATCCCCACCTCGTCCGCGTCCCCGAAAAGACGATGGATTTCGAGTTCGTCGCCTTCATCCCGGCCTCGGCCAGCCCTTTCCGTACGGACGACTGGGCCAGCCTGCAGGATCGTACCGTGGCTTTCGTCAGCGGCTGGAAGATCTTCGAGCGCCATGTCACACGCAGCCGCGAAACGATACGGGCGCCTTCCATCGCCAGCCTGTTCGAGATTCTCAAGCAGAACCGGAGCGAAACCGTCCTGCTGGAACGTTGGCAGGGGCTGCAGGCCGCCCGTGCGGCGTCGGTCGCGGTTCAGGTGCTCGAACCGCCGCTGGCGCGCGCCGAGATGTTCATCTACCTCAATCAGCGGCATGCCGCGCTGGTCCCGCCACTGGTCGCCGCCTTGCGTCAGATGAAAGCCGACGGCACCTACCAGCGCATTCTTCGCGAGACGCTGCTGCCGGCCGCGAGCCGGAAGACCGACCGCTGAGCGATGAGCGCAGCGCGCGAAGTCTCGCCGGCAAGCGGCGCCCGCACACCACCCAGCCAACGCGTCGACCGCCTGGGACGCCGCCTGACGGTCGCCATGATAATCTTCAGCTCCGTGGTGACGGCGGTCATCACCGCGATCCAGCTTTACGCCGACTACCGGAACGATATCGACCGGATCGAGGAAAGTTTCAGCTTCATCCGCGGGAGCTATCTCAACGTCCTGATCGACAGTGTGTGGACGGCCAACGACGGGCAGATCCAAGCGCAGCTCGACGGCCTTCTGCGCCTGCGCGACATGGAGTATCTGGCCATCACGGTGGACGACCAGCCACGCTGGACGGCCGGTGCCACGCACTCGCGGCGGACGATCGAAACCGAGGTCGAGCTGCTTCGTCTGTACCGCGAGAAGCCGGTGCCGATCGGCCGCCTGCGACTGGTGGCGAGCGCCGACGATGTGTTGGCCAGAATTGCCGACAAGCTGCTGCTCGTGCTCCTCGAAAACGCGGTCAAGACGATGCTGGTCGCCGGTTTCGTATCGTGGCTGTTCCGCAAATTGGTGACACGCCACCTCGCCCGGCTCGCCCGCTTTGCCGACGACATGCAGGCCAGCGGCCTCGCCGGCCCGGCTTTGCACCTCGAACGTCCGGTCCGCGGCCGCTGGCGCCCTGATGTGCTGGATACCGTGGTGGACGCCGTCAACGCGATGCGCAGCACGCTTGCCGCGGCTTACGAAGATCTGCGCAGAACCGCCGAACAACTGGCGCAGAGCGAGCAGCGCTTCCGCGTCCTGGTGTCCAATGTTCCCGGCGTCATTTACCGCGGCGACGTTCGGCCGCCGTTTCATCTGCACTTCGTCTCGGAAGGCGTGAGCCGGCTCAGTGGCCACTGCGACGCCCGCTTCACCGGCACCGCGGCGCTCACCTGGGCAGCGCTCATTTTTCCCGACGACCGGCGGCGGGTCGAGCAGGAAATCCAGCGGGCGGTCGCCGAACGCCGTCCCTATGTGCTCGAGTACCGCATCTGCCATGCCGATGGCGGCCTGCGCTGGGTCGGCGACCACGGTCGGCCGGCTTATGGAGCGGACGATCGGCCGACCTGGATCGACTCGGTGGTGGTCGACATCAGCGCCCGCAAGCAGGCCGAAATCGCCCTTCAACGCACGGAGCGCAAGCTTTCGCTGCATCTGCGACAGTCGATCGTCGGCATCATCGAGTGGGACACCGATTTCCGGGTTGCCGAGTGGAACCCCGCCGCGGAACACATCTTCGGCTACACGCGGGCACAAGCCATGGGCCGCACGGCCAAGGATCTCATTCTGCCGCCCGAAGTCTTTCCCGTCATCGATACGGTATGGGCCAAGCTGCTGCAACACAGCGGCGGCACCCACTCGAACAACCGGAACTTGACGAGCGACGGCCGGGTGATCAGTTGCGAGTGGTTCAACACGGCCCTGACCGACGACGACGGCCAGGTGATCGGAGTCATGTCCCTGGTGCGCGACGTCACGGCCCGCGAGCGGACGGAAAGCGAACTACGGGTCTACCGTGATCATCTGGAGGAACTGGTCCGGCAACGCACGCGCGATCTGGAGCGCGCCAAGGATCTGGCCGAGACGGCCAGCCGGGCGAAGAGCGCCTTCGTCGCGAACATCAGTCACGAGCTGCGTACGCCGCTCAACGCCGTGCTCGGGTTCTCGAGCCTGTTGCTGCGCGAGGCGGAGGCCGGACGCGAGCCGCTTTCCGCGACACAGCGCGAGCATCTGCTGACCGTGCGGCGCAGCGGGGAGCACCTGCTGACGCTGATCAACAATGTCCTCGAGCTCTCCCGCATCGAGACCGGCAGCAGCGTGGTGAACCTCGTGGAGTGCGACCTCGACGACCTCCTGGCGTGGCTGCAGCAGATGTTCGCCCTGAAGGCCAGCGACAAGGGTCTGGCGCTGCGTTTCACGCGCGCCCCGGAAACGCCACGCCAGATCCGCACGGACGAAGTGAAATTGCGACAGGTGCTGATCAACCTGATCGGCAATGCCTGCAAGTTCACCGAACGCGGCAGCGTGTCGCTCCATGTGGACCTGGCGTCGCCACCGGCGACCGACGATGGCCGGGCTTCAGGAGCCCCGACCGGCGAAGCGCGCCTGCGCTTCGCCGTGGCGGACAGCGGTCCAGGAATCGCGGCCGATGAACTGCCGGACCTGTTCCAGGCCTTCGCACAGAGCGCGACTGGCCGCCAGGCGGCGGAGGGAAGCGGGCTGGGGCTGGCGCTCTGCCGCCACTTCGTCGACCTGCTGGGTGGCCGCATCGAGGCGCGCAGCACCGTCGGCAAGGGCAGCGCCTTCACTTTCGATATCCCGCTGGCCGCGGTGACCCGTCCGACGCCTTTGCTTGCCCCCAAAAAATGGGTGGTGCGCGGGCTGCAGGAGGGTCAGCCGGTCTATCGTGTGCTGGTGGTGGATGACGACGACGACAACCGGCGGTTACTGGTCCGCGTACTGGCGCCGCTCGGCTTCGCGGTCAAGGAAGCCGGCGACGGACAGGAAGCGCTGCGCTTGTGGGAGAGCTGGCAGCCCCACCTGATCTGGATGGACATGCGTATGCCCGACCTCGACGGCGGCGAGGTGACGCGACGCATCAAGGCGACGGCGCGCGGCCAGGAAACCAAGGTTCTGGCGCTGACCGCCAGCAGTTACGCGGAAGAACGGGCGGACATCTTGGCCACCGGCTGCGACGATTTCCTCGCCAAACCTTTTCGCGAGACCGAATTGCTGGCCGCGATCGAACGTCATCTGGGCGTGCGCTACGTCCTCGAGGAAGCGACCGACGCCCCGAGCCGCCCGCGCCCAATGGACGCGGACGCCTTGCGCGAAGCCCTGCGGGCGCTGCCGGAGGAGTGGCTGGCCGATCTGGGGCAAGCGGCCGTGCTCGCTGAAATGGGGCTCGTGGCGACCCTGATCGAACGCATCGCCACCGTCGACCCCACGCTGGCGGCGGATCTCGCGCGTCGCGCCGACGACTTCGACTATGGTGGCATCACCGCCCTGGTTGATGCGGCGATGTCGCCGTCCGGCGACCGGCAGGGAGACGGCTGTGCGGCGTGAGCCGCGGCAGCCGGCTGGCGCAGCGCTGCGGCCGCACGGCTGGCGTGGCTGTCGTCGGAACGCGGCGAGAGCGCGACGGTGCCGCAGCGGAGCCGCCATCGCGACGGAATTCGTTGATCTACCAAGGAGCAAAAATTGACGATGAGACCCGCACTGAAGGCAGTTGGGATGTGCGCCGCGCTTCGCACCAGCGCCGGCATCCTTCTTGGAAGCCTGCTGGGAAGCCTCTTTCTGCCCGCCTGCTCGCCGCCGGAACCGATTCCGATCGGCTTTGTCGGCGGCATTTCCGGGCGCGGTGCCGATCTCGGTGTCGCCGCCCGCGATGCCGTGCAACTGGCCGTCGAGCTGCGCAACCGGGCCGGAGGCATTGCCGGACACGAGGTCAAGCTGCTGATCCGGGACGATCAGCAGAACACGGCAACGGCGCAGGGCGTGACGCGCGAGCTGATCGACCAAGGCGTGGTGGCCATCGTCGGCCCGATCACCAGCACGGTCGCGAAAGCCATCCTGCCCATCGTCGACGATGCCCGAGTCGTGATGGTCAGCTCGAGCGCGACGACCGACGAACTGACAGGCAAGGACGACTACCTCTATCGGGTAAACATGTCCACCGCCGAGGCCGCCACCCGGATCGCCGAGTACCATCTCAAGGAGCGCCCGCTGGGACCACTGGTGGCCGCCTACGACCTGAGCAACCGGTCGTATACGGAACGCTGGCTGGAGGCTTTCCGCACGACCTACGAGAAGGGCGGCAGTGAAGTGCGCAGCGCGATCGGTTTCGAGTCGAGCAGCGAAACGGCCTTCGTGCAAGTGGCGCGCAAGCTGTTGGCGACGCCGGCGGACGGCGTGCTGATCGTCGCCAACTCGATGGATACCGCGCTCTTGTGCCAGCAGATCCGCAAGGCGGGGAGTCGCCTGCCGATCATCGTCTCGGGCTGGGCGGGAACCGAGCGATTGCTGGAACTCGGGGGCAAAGCGGTGGAAGGGGTGATGGTGGCGCAGAATTTCGATCGCGAGAGCACGGCACCCGCTTATCAGGCGTTTCGTCAGGCTTATCGCGAACGCTTTCGTCGTGAACCCGGTTTCAGCGGTACCATGGCTTTCGACGCCGCCAATATCGTGATGGAAGCCTTGGCGCAACAACCTGAGCCCGGGAAGTTGAAAGCGACTCTGCAAAGCATGCGCCGTTTTCAGGGAGTCCAGGAGCCGATATTGTTCGACGAATTCGGCGACGTCATACGGGAGATCCACATGACGGTCGTGCGCGATGGCCAGTTCGTCGTCATCCGCTAGACTCTCGCCGGCCGGCCGCCCGCTGCGGCTGTGGCTGGCGTTGCGCTTCACGCTGGCCGCGCTGCTGCCGCTGCTTCTGGTCGCCGCGCTGATCGGGTGGATGCTGCTGCCGCGGGTGCTTGGCGAGATCGAAACGCGTCATCAGGCGCTGGCACGCGCCATCGCCGGTCAGGTCGAGGCGCACTTGCGTGGTGCCGGACGCGAGCTGGGGGGATTGGCCGATTACTTACGCCATCGCGGCCGACAGACGGCCTCGTTCTGGAATGAACCGCTCGATGCGCATTGCGGAACGGGCGAGGTGTTTGTGGCCATCTATGTCGCCAACGCGGATGATTCGGTTTTCGCCGTTGGCCTGCCGCGGGAGCAACGTGGGCAACGTGACGACCTCTTGCAAATCGATCTCTCGGGATGGGGTGTCTTGCGGGAAGCGCGAGAACGACAGGCGCCGGTGTGGTCGGAGGTCTTCCTGTCCGCCGTCAGCGCCCGACTGGTGGTGAGCCTGGCCATCCCGGTGGGCGAACAGGTGATGATCGGCGAAGTCGCGATCGACGGGCTCTCCGAGTTCGTCAGCCACCTGCCGACCGAATCGGAGACGACGACGATGATTCTCGATCGCCGCGGTCAGATCGTCGCCCATTCACAGCGCACGGGCGGCGGCCAGCAGATCAATCTGGCCAACCTGCCGATCGTCGGCGATGCACTGCAGGGGCGCTTCGCTACCCACGACGTGGATCTGGAAGGCAAGCTGTCGATCGGCACGCTGGTCGGCGTACCGGAGATCGGCTGGATGGTGCTCGTCGCTCAACCACGCGTCGAGGCCTTGAAACCCGTGCTGTCCATCCTGTGGGTGCTGGCCTCCGGTGTGCTGGTCGCCTTGCTGCTGGCGGCCATCGCCACGGCGCTGCTGGCACGCGCTTTCGCTGGCCGGATCGGTCGCTACACCGTGCAGGCGCACGCCATCGCCAACGGTGATTACGATCATCCCTGGCCGATGACCGATATCAGGGAACTCGACAGTCTGGCCAAGGATCTCGATCGCATGTCGCAGGCGATCCGGCAGCGCGAACAGATTCTCGCCACCAGCGAGGCGCGCTATCGGTCGGTCATCACCAATGCCCCGGTCGTGATCTACCAGATCGACGCCCAAGGCGTGTTCACGATGAGCGAGGGCAAGGGTCTGACTGGCCTGGGCCTGCAGCCCGGCGAGGTGGTCGGCCAGTCGGTGTTCGAGGTCTTGCGCGATTACCCGGAAGCGTGCGATCAGATCCGGTGCGCCATCGACGGCACGGTGCAGTATGTTTCCTCGTGCGTGCGCGGCATCTACTTCGACAACTACTTCACGCGCACCGCCAGCGCCGACGGTACGCCCGAACTCCTCGGCCTGGCCGTCGACATCAGCCCACGGGTACGCGCTGAGCAGGAACTTCGGGAAAGCGAGCAGAAGTACCGTTCCATCGTCTGGAACGCCCCGGTGGGCATCTTTCGTTCGACCCCGGAAGGCCGTTTCATCGAAGTCAATTCGGCCATGGCGGGCCTTTTCGGCTACGACTCTCCCGACGCCATGGCGCAGGAGGTCCGCGATTTCGCGGCGAGTCTTTTCGTCGCCCCACAGGAACATCGGCTCATCTTCGCGCAGCAACGGCAGACGAACGGCGTGACGCAGCACACCAACCGCTACCGGCGCCGCGACGGATCGGAGTTCATCGCCAATCTCTACCTTGCTACCTTGTGCGACGAGACGGGCAGTGCGCGCTTTTTCGAAGGGATCGTCGAGGACATCAGCGAACGCAAGCGCGCGGAGGCGGAACTGCTGGCCTACCGCGACCATCTCGAAGAACTGGTCGAACAGCGCACGGCGGAACTGGCGCAAGCCAAGGAGGCGGCCGAAACGGCCAACCAGGCGAAGAGCATCTTCCTGGCCAACATGAGCCACGAGTTGCGCACGCCGCTCAACGCGATCCTCGGCTTCGCCGCCCTGCTGCTGCGCGACGCCAGCGGCCCGCAGCGCGACAACCTGGCCATCATCAACCGCAGTGGCGAACACCTGCTGGCGCTGATCAACGACATCCTGGACATGGCCAAAGTCGAAGCCGGACGCGTCCAGTTGGAGATCGCCCCCTTCGATCTCGACGCGCTGACGCGCGACGTCACCGACCTGAT
>NZ_JAPUVI010000067.1 GCF_029255285.1 Accumulibacter sp. | reverse complement strand
GCAACGCCACTCCGGTCACGACATCGCCATCCTGGCGGCTCGCGATCAACTCTACCGGGCCGCTCGCCAAGCCAACCCAGCGCGTTGGAGCCGCCACACCCGTCACTGGACGCCCGCACCCGCGGCCACCCTTAACCCCGAGCGCAAACCAGAGACCCTCCCGAAAGGCACCCGAAGTATGCCATTGGCAGCATGAGTTCACGCGACAACTAGCTTGACATTCACCGGACCCAGTAGGGCGCCACCGGGAATCAATACCCCGGGATGCAGCAGGAAAATGGCGCTTTCGTTGTCGCATCATGAAAAACTTGGCTTCGGTCAGAAAAGTCGCCTCGTTTATCGAGGCTTATTCAGAGATTCCCTAACGTGGGGGCAGGGGTCGTGCTGCGCGGCCACGCACGAACAGCAGAGCGCCGTGGTCGCTGCTTACTTCGCCGTGCACGCTACCGGCCGGCGCCAGGTGAAACTCGCCGGCCTGCACCAGCAGATCGCCAAAGTACGCGTCGCCTTTCAGCATCATGCATTCCTCATCGCCATCGTGGGTGTGTCCGATGACGCGGCTCCCAGGTTCCAGACGAATGAAGCGTGAAGTCGCGTCGCCGTCTTGCCAGAGGAGTTTCTCTTGAGCCCCTACGGCGATGCTCTCCCACTTTCCCTGCATGGCGAGGACGGTGTGCACGCGTGGCCCTTGGTGCGGTAGCAGGCCACCCAGGAGTTCGCCGACGACGGCCCGGTGATGGCCACCACCAAGAGATGTGCCTCGCAGGAAGGCGAGGGCGCCGCTGGGCGACGATATGCGGCCATGCCGGCTGCCGGCAGGCGAGACGTGATAGTCGCCCGGACCTAGCTCCAGAGCTCCCAGTTGCAGGCTACCACGCAGCACGATTCCTTCCTCGAGATGGCGATGGCGATGCACCGGCAAGCTCGCTCCGGGCGCAAACTCGATCAGTACCGAAGCACCTTGCGGGCCTCGCCAGAGAATTCGGGCCCGCACCCCGGTCTTGACGCTGCGCCAAGGACTGTCGCCAGGGCGAACGGTGAGCAGGCCGGCGTGCCGGCGAACGCTCGCCTCGACACGTTGTAAGAGTGCCGTGCGTAGGTCGGCCAAGCGAGCCGCTGGGAGAGGCACGTCCGCCAGCCCTTGGCAAATGAGTTCGTTGAGTTCGCCATGGCCGCCGCCGTCTTCAGCGGCACGGAGTGTCATCCCGGGGTCGCTGTTCATGGGGTCGCTGTTCATGGGGTCACCATTCCGGAATGCGGGGCACCGGCCCCGAGAGACTCACGAAGGCGCAGTAGCGCGCGTCGAATGTGAGACTTTACGGTACCAAGCGGGAGGCTCATCTGGCTGGCGATTTCGTCATGCGACAGGCCCCGGAAGAAGGCCAGTGCGACCAGCTGTCGAGGTAAGGGATCGAGGCCTCGCAGTGCCGCGTGCAACCGGTGTTCACGCTGTATGGCCACCAGCAGATCGTGCGGATCGCCTCCCGCCGGGAGTTCCGCCAGTTCTTCCTCTTCGAGCGGCTCAGCGCAATCGCTGCGGCGTAGAGCATCGAGCGCGCGGCTACGCGCTATGGTCAAGATCCAGGCCACCGCCCGGCCACGCGTCGCATCGAAGCGTGGCGCCTGTCGCCAGACCTGCCAGAAAGCATCTTCGACGACTTCCTCGGCGGTCTGCACGTGGCGGGTAATGCGCAGTGCCAGTCCATAGACGCGCCCAGCCATCGCCTCGTAAAGTTCGCCTAAAGCCTGTTGGTCCTGGCGTACGATGCGCGCGACCAAGTCTTCCAAGTATCTGTCGTTGGCTGGCGAAGACGGCAGGGTGCTCGCGCCGCCTGCCGTGTTTGCTTGCCCAGCTTGTTGCCATTCTTCCATGGAAGCATTTTGCCTGACAGTTGGCTGATGGCCAAATTCTCTTGCCACGTGGATGCCTCCGCAAAGCCGGAGCCTCAGGTTGACGACGTAGCTGGCCCGCTCCAGGAGAGTAGGCAGGCTTCGAGTTAGGGACGGCCGCTCGCCGGAATGGGGTAATGGCATACAGGTCAGATTTCGAAAGGGCGAAGCCGGTGAGTGTTGCCATCGCAATAGCCGGCCTGGCCTCTTCGGTCAAGGCCAAGGGGACCGCTGCTGCGGCGCATGGGGCCTCATCATCTCCGTCTACGCGGCGTGGAGGACCTGGGATGCGGATCGACTGCGGCGAGCGTGCCGTGGCGCTGGTCTGCAGCGAAATCCATGAAGTTGCGTCGCGCATCGGGAGAGTTAGTGAACGCAGCGCAGCGGCGGCGGAATCTCTTGCGGCAAAAAAAAGCGCGACTCGGTGGAATCGCGCTAAATCCACACCAAAGGAGGAGGGTGGAGGAGACAAACGGAGATGACCAATTACGACAACCAATCACCAAACTGCCTAACCTGGGATCATTATGGTTCACCCAAGAGGAAAGGTCAAGTATTTTTTGTGCGTTGCGCCATTTTTTTTGGGTAGCCTCGACAGGCGAGCGTTTTTTTTGATTAAAATAATTAATGTTCATACGTTTACGTACAAATAGTGATATCGGTTACATAATAGTGAACAATGTAAAGAGCCTCCTGGCAGCCGAACCGGCGGCGGCGATGTTGCAACGCAGCACATGCTCACCGAGATGGCGCCCCGGCTTGGGGATACAATTCCCCCCAGGGGCGAGCGCACGGTCGGCAAAGCTTTCCTGGTTGGTGGTGTCTTTACGCGCTGTCAGTTTTGAGAGCAGTTGAGAAACCTCCGCCGCGTCGTGACCGTCCCCAAACAAGGCGAGGAGTAAGGAATGGAATGTAAGGTGAAATGGACTGGCGAGGGCATGTCGTTTCTCGCCGAGACGGGCAGCAATCACGCCGTGCTGATGGACGGCGCGCCCGAAGCAGGTGGGCGCAACCTGGCACCTCGCCCAATGGAACTACTTCTCGCCGGTACCGGTGGATGTACAGCCTTTGACGTTGTGCTGATCCTGAAGAAGGGACGGCACGCGGTCAGCGGCTGCGAAGTCAGTCTCCGGGCCGAACGCGCAGAAGCCGAGCCGAGGGTGTTTACGCGCATCCATTTCCACTTCCGGGTGAGCGGCAAGCAACTGCGGGCTGAGGCGGTGGCACGTGCGATCGAATTGTCGAATCAGAAGTACTGCTCGGCTTCGATCATGCTCGGTAAGACCGCCGAGATTACGCACGATTTCGAGATCGTCGAGGCTTGAGCAAAGTCGGCAGTTGTTTCCCCGACCGGTTCGCGGTCGCTGGTGGCGGCGCTGCGGGATGGCGGACTAGAGGCCTGCGCGCCGGCCCGGCATCCTATACGTGATAAGCAGCACGTGTCATCGACCGCGCGGCAAACTTCATGGCCAACCTGGCGAGCATCGGCAGGCGACGGGCCCCGAGGCGTACGGCGGTTTCGGCGTGTGAAATCTCATCCAGGCGCATCTGTTCAAGGATGGCACGCGATTTCAGATCCTGCATTGGCAGATTGCGCAAGTGATCGTCAAGGTGCGCCTCGACCTGCCTCTCGGTTTCTGCCAGAAAACCCAGGCTCCAGTGGTCTCCAAGTTTCCCGGCAAGCGCCCCGATGGATAGCGCACCCACAAACCAGAGAGGATTGAGTAGGCTAGTACGGGCACCGAGTTCGGCTAGACGACGCTCGGTCCAGGCCAAGTGCTCGGTTTCCTCGTCGGCCGCCCGTTGTAGCGCGTGCCGCAGCGCCATATCCCGGCAGGTCAACGCCTGCCCCTGGTAAAGCGCTTGGGCGCACACCTCGCCGACATGGTCGATGCGCATCAAGGCGCCGGCATGTTGGCGTTCGCGGTCCGACAGGGTGGCTTCCGGCAGCGCGCCGCCCGGCACTTCTCGGCGGCTCGACGCCGGCGCGAACAGGGTGCGCATGACCTTGTCGAATTCAAGGATGAGGCGGTCTGGAATCATTGGCTGTGGTTTAGTCGCGTTAACTCAATGCTTTGTCACGCTGAAACATCCTTTGCGACAGGAAAGCACCGCTCGTGGGCTGCGAGTGGGAGATCTGGCTATGATCCTGGGTTGTTTGTTGGAGCGGTGTCGTCCGCACAGGCTGTCGTCAGTGTTTCCTGGCCGACGGATGGCCTCCCTGGCGAAGAACTTGACGCGCTTCATCGGCGTCGCGAAGGGTAGTACCGACGACACAGAAGTACTCGGAGAAGAGCTCAGCATGATGGCGGTTCAGCGAGTTTTCACGGATTTTCTTCCATTGATCGCTGCGCGCTTTCGACCAAGTGTTGTCCGAGCGACCAAACGCGTAGATACGACTCTCGCCGGTGGCACAGCGAATGCCTTCGTAGCTTACGTTCCGTGCGCCTGACGGGCTGACGATTACCAGCGTGAAGCGCACCACACCGTCGCTGGCCACGCTCAGCGATTCAGCATCGATCAGAAACTTGTTGTCGCTCATCGCGCTGACGAAGAAGGGAACAAGATTCTCGGGCAGCGGAAAAGGCGGAAGTTGCGCTTCGATCTCAGCCCAAGGCTTCTCGTCCGAATCGCGGCTCGCACTGGCGGTCCAGCCAGCAAGCGGCAAGGCCGTGACCATAGCCAGCAGGTAGCGCAGAAACGTCTGGGTCGCAAACGGTGGCCGTTCGTTGGCTATCCGCGGCAGCAAGCCGACGACCGATCTCATTCCTTGCCAACGCTCTCGGCAAGAGTTCGCTCGCTGCTGGACGACGAGCGACGCTCACGACGGTGGTCCGAGTTCAGGAAACGCGCGAGCTCGTTCAGTGCCTGTTCATAGACCCGGCGTTTGAACTCGATCACCGCGTCCAGAGAGACCCAGTAGTTGTTCCAACGCCAAGCGTCAAACTCGGGATGATCACAGGCGCGCAGCGATACATCACTATCGCGTCCGACAAGACGAAGCAAAAACCAGATCTGTTTTTGCCCACGGTAACTGCCACGCCATTCTCGTCTTACCCAATGCGTCGGCACATCGTAACGCAACCAGTCCTTGGTCCGTCCCAGAATGGAGACATGTTCCGGTAGCAGGCCGATTTCTTCATGCAGTTCACGGTACATCGCTTGTTCGGGCGTTTCGCCCCTCTGGATGCCACCCTGAGGGAACTGCCATGAATGCTCTCGGATGCGCTTGCCCCAGAATACCTCGTTCCTGGCGTTACAAAGAATGATGCCGACGTTCGGGCGATAGCCTTCACGGTCAAGCATTTCTCAATCCTGCAATATGATTTGTTGGACACATTTTTTCACATTTCGTTAGTCTTGCAAAGCGCCGCGTGACAGCCAAGTAGCGGTTTGCGGAGGGCGGCCAGCCCGCCGCCGCCCGGCGTTTTTCCCTTGCTGTTTGCGCCAACGCCTTCCAAGAAGCATTTGGACAACGTTTCCAGTAGAATCGCTTCTCCGTCCTTGTCGACCGATTGCCATGCGAAGTTCGAGGTTTTTTCTGTCTACGCTGAAAGAAGCGCCCTCTGACGCCGAGATCGTCAGTCATCAGCTGATGCTGCGTGCCGGTATGATCAAACGCTTGGCTGGCGGCATCTACACCTGGATGCCGGTCGGCTTGCGGGTCGTGCGCAAGGTCGAGAAAATCGTCCGCGAGGAAATGGACCGGGCGGGAGCGATAGAGTTGTCGATGCCGGCGGTGCAGCCAGCCGAGCTGTGGCAGGAATCGGGGCGCTGGGAGAAGTATGGTCCAGAACTATTACGTTGCAAAGATCGTCACCAGCGCGACTTCGTCATCGGCCCAACGCACGAGGAGGTGATTACCGATGTCGTGCGCCGCGAAGTCAAGAGCTATCGGCAGCTACCCTTGCATTTCTATCAGGTGCAGGTCAAGTTCCGCGACGAGATCAGACCGCGCTTCGGTATCATGCGCGGGCGCGAATTCGTGATGAAGGACGGTTATTCGTTTCATTGCAGTTTCGAAGACTTGCAGCGCGAGTACCGCAATATGTTTGACACCTATACCCGGATCTTCACCCGCCTTGGACTGAAGTTCCGCGCCGTGGCTGCCGACACCGGATCGATAGGCGGTACCGGATCGCACGAATTTCATGTCCTGGCGGATTCTGGCGAGGATGCTCTGGCCTATTGTCCGGATTCGAGCTTTGCGGCCAACGTCGAACTAGCAGAGGCCCTGGCGCCGCCCGGCATCCGCTCGGCCGCGTCCGCCATCCTGCAGAAAGTTGCTACGCCAGGCCGTACGCGCTGCGAAGATGTGGCGGCGCTGCTCGATGTCCCGTTGACACAGACCGTCAAAGCGATCGCCATCGTCGTCGACCGGCCGCTGACGGGTTCTGGCGAGTTCGTTTTGATCCTCTTGCGAGGCGATCATAATCTTAACGAAATCAAGGCACAGAAGGTTGTCGGTGAGTTCCGCTTCGCGCGCGATGAGGAGATCGTTACGGCCCTCGGCTGTCAGCCGGGCTATATCGGTCCGGTTGGCGTCGGCAGCCTGAGGGTCGTTGCAGACCGCAGTGTGGCAGCGATGAGCGACTTTGTGTGCGGTGCCAACGAGGCGGATTTTCACCTCACCGGCGTCAACTTCGGGCGCGATGTGGAAGAGCCGGCGGTCGTCGCTGATCTGAGAAACGTCGTCGCTGGTGATCCTTCGCCCGATGGCAAGGGTCGTCTTGAGTTATGCCGCGGCATCGAGGTCGGCCACATCTTCCAGTTGCGCACCAAATATGCCGAGGCACTTAAGTGTAGTTTTCTCGACGAGAGCGGTCGGAGTCGGACGATGGAAATGGGTTGCTACGGCATTGGCGTGACCCGAATCGTCGGCGCAGCAATTGAACAGGGCCATGACGAACGTGGAATCATTTTTCCGGCGGCGATCGCCCCGTTCGAGGTCTGCATTGTTCCAATGGGCTATGCGAAAAGCGAGGCGGTGCGCGATGCTGCCGATGCCTTGTACTGCGAACTGACTCGCGCCGGTATCGACGTGCTGCTCGACGACCGCAACGAGCGGCCGGGAGTGATGTTTGCGGAAATGGAATTGATCGGCGTGCCGCACCGGGTGGTGGTCGGTGAGCGCGGGCTCGCGCAAGGCAAGCTCGAGTATCGAGGCCGCGTCGACACCGAGCCACAAATGCTGCCGGTGGCCGCGCTCGGCCGATTTCTGAAGGAGCGGCTGTGCTCCGGCTGACGGCCTTGGTCGTACTTTTCCTCCCGCTGGTGGTGCATGCGGGCGCGCAGAAGTACGAGCCGCTGTCGGCCAGTGTTCAGGCGGCGCTGTCGCGCACCGTATCCGACCGCGCACCGCCAAGAAGTTCCTTCCAGGATTCGCTGGCGGCGATCGACTGGCTCGCCGAGATGTCTCGGCGCCTTGAAAAGCGTATCCCGGATCGTGACAGTCGTCTGGAATTCCTGCGTTCGGTGCATTACGAAGCGACGCGGGCCGGTCTCGATCCTCAACTCGTGCTCGGACTGATTCAAGTCGAAAGCGGCTTCAAGAAGTACGCCGTGTCCACTGCGGGCGCACGCGGTTTCATGCAGGTGATGCCGTTCTGGGTGAAACTGGTCGGACGCAGCGACGACAATCTCTTCCACTTGCGCACCAACCTGCGCTACGGCTGCACGATTCTGCGCCATTATCTCGACATCGAGCGCGGTGACCTCTATCGCGCGCTTGGCCGCTACAACGGCAGCCTCGGTCAGCCAGGATACCCGAACATGGTGCGCGCTGCTTGGGATCAGCACTGGTACTACAGCCGCGGCAAGCTTGCGATGCGCTGAGTAGCCGTACCTGACAGGTCGCGCGAGCCGAGTTGCCAAACTCGGCTCGCCCGCGGGGCAGCGTCTTCGCGCCGAGGCGCCGCCTAGCGTAATCCCGGCAGCATTCCCCGGATGCCGCGCATCAGTTGTGCCATGCCGCCACGGGAAAACTGCTTCATCATCTTCTGGGTCTGCTCGAACTGCTTAAGCAGGCGATTGACTTCCTGTACCTGAACGCCCGCGCCCATTGCGATGCGGCGCTTACGGGTAGCCTTGAGCAACTCCGGCCGGGCGCGCTCAGCAGGAGTCATCGAGTTGATGATGCCTTCGATCCGCGCTACGGCCTTTTCCTCACCACCAGCGGGCAGTTGACCGGCGGCCTGCGAAAACTGTGCCGGCAGTTTCTCGATCATCGACGACAGGCCGCCCATCTTGCGCATCTGACTGATCTGGTCCTTGAAATCGTTGAGGTCGAAGCCCTTGCCGGATTTCAGCTTCTTCGCGAACTCGAGAGCCTTTTCCTCGTCGATACCCTTCCTAGCATCCTCGATCAGCGACAATACGTCGCCCATGCCGAGGATTCTCGACGCCATGCGTTCCGGGTGAAAGGCCTCCAGGCCATTCAGTTTTTCGCCTATCCCGGCATATTTGATTGGCCGGCCAGTAACATGACGTACCGAAAGCGCGGCGCCGCCACGGGAGTCACCGTCGAGCTTGGTGAGAATGATGCCGGTCAGCGGTAGTGCTTCGCTGAACGCCCGGGCCGTGGTAATGGCGTCCTGTCCCTGCATCGCATCAACCACAAACAGCGTTTCTATCGGTTTGATCGCCGCATGCAGATCAGCGATCTCCCTCATCATCGCCTCGTCGATGGCCAGCCGACCGGCCGTATCCACCAGCAGCACGTCGTGGTAGTGCCGCTTCGCCCAATCGACGGCCTGGCGAGCGATGTCCACCGGCCTGTCGGTCGGTAAAGACGGGAAGAAATCGGCTCCTGCCTGTCCTGCGATGGTCTTCAACTGCTCAATGGCGGCCGGTCGGTAGACGTCGCAGGAAACCAGCAGTACTTTTTTCTTTTGTGTCTCGCGAAGCATCTTGGCCAGCTTTCCGACCGTGGTCGTTTTTCCGGAACCCTGCAGTCCAGCCATGAGGACGATCGCCGGTGGCTGTACGGCCAGATTCAACCCATTGTGCGCTTCGCCCATGATCCGCGTCAGTTCGCGGTGAACGACACCGATCAGTGCCTGGCCGGGACTCAGCGAGCCGATCACCTCCTCGCCAACGGCTTTTTCCCGGACCGCGGCGATCAGTTCCTTGATCGCGGGCAAGGCGACATCTGCCTCGAGCAGGGCGAGGCGAACTTCGCGCAAGGCCTCGGCGATGTTGGTTTCGGTCAGGCGAGCCTGGCCGCGCAGTGTCTTCATGACGCGGGCAAGGCGTTGGGTCAGGTTGTCGAGCATCTGGCTTCCGGCATGGTGTAAACTTTGTTAATCGTGGATATTCTACTGCACCTTCTCCCGCACGTCGTTTCCTCACTGCTCTATGCGGCTCTGGGCTTTCATTTCTGGCAAACACGCTGGCGTGAAACCGACCGGCCGTTGGTGACTCTACCGATGCAAGAGTGGGAAAGGGCGGCCATTCTGCTTGCATTGCTAGTCCAGGGCTACGGGCTTTACGAAGGTCTGTTCAGTGCCGGGGGCATGCGTTTCTCTTTCAGTTTCGCACTCTCGCTGATGCTCTGGCTGGCGGTTCTGATCTATTGGCTGGAAAGTTTTCGCTCACGCATGGACGGCCTGCAGCCGATGGTGCTGCCACTAGCCGCGCTGAGTGCCGCCGCCCCGGCGCTGTTTCCGCAACTGCGCACCGTTGCTCATGCGGGTGCGTGGGGCTTTCAGCTCCATTTTCTGACTGCGATGCTGGCCTACAGCCTCTTCACCCTCTCGGCATTGCATGCTGTTTTCATGAGCTTTGCCGAGCGGAAACTGCATCAACGGGCGGTGACCCGGAGCCTGACTAGTCTGCCACCGATCCTGACCATGGAAGCCTTGCTTTTCCGCATGATTTCGCTGGCCTTCGCTCTGCTTACGGCAGCGCTCGTCAGTGGTGTGACGTTTTCCGAGGTGATTTTCGGCAAGGCCATGACCCTCGACCATAAGACCCTGTTTGCTTTCGCTTCGTGGGGAATTTTTGCCGCGTTGCTGGTCGGTCGCCATGCCTATGGCTGGCGGGGCCGCGTCGCGCTGCGCTGGACATTGGCCGGGTTCATGCTTCTCTTGCTAGCCTACATTGGCAGCCGCTTCGTTGCGGAAGTCCTGTTAGGCCGCCTCTAGGGTGACCGAGCCGGGATCAGGAATAGCTTTGTCTGCATGACCAACGGATCGTCGTCCGACAGCCGCGACAGCAGCCCGCCACCGCGTTTGCCATGCGGGAAGCGCGAGTGACTTCCGGCCGCCGCGGCGTGAGCCGTGTGGAACCAAGCTTTCTGGCTGTGGTCTCTGACTTCGAGACATGCTCCGGCAGACCAAGTCGCCTATTCGTCGGCTCGTAGCGGCTTTTGCGGCCCCTGTCGTGGGCTTTCTCACCAGGAGTCAAGCCGCGGACGGCGGTTGAGCGCTTGCCAACGGTCGCGATGGCATCTCCCAATCCCCCTTTGCTTGGCAAACAAGGAGCATGCGTATGGAAAATTCAGGTAATCCCGTCGGATGGTTTGAGCTTTACGTTTCCGACATGGAACGTGCGCGGACGTTTTACAGCGCTGTCTTTGGCCGGGAATTGATTGCACTGCCGGAAGTCGGCGAGGGCGGCGAGATGTATGCGTTTTCCTGGGTCGAAGGCGCGGCCGGTGCGGCTGGAGCGCTGGTTCGGCATCCGATGGTCCGTCCGGGAATGGGCGGCACGATGGTCTATTTTTCCTGCGCCGATGTGGCCGACGAGGCCGAGCGTGCCGCTCAGGCCGGTGGCCGTATCATTCGGCCGAAAATGTCCATCGGGCAGTATGGCCATATTGCCCTGGTCGAGGATACCGAGGGCAACACCATCGGCCTGCACTCGATGCGCTAACCGGCGGCCCCCCGCTCCTTCCTCGCGCTGGATTCAAACCAACCCCAATACAGCCGCCTGCCTGAGTCGGCCCTTGGCGAGACGCCAGTCCGGGGCGCATTTCGTGGCCAAGCCGGGCGATGGCGCCTGCTTGGGGGCCGCTGGTTTCCGAGCATTGGTGGCGAAGGAGCTCCATTTTGCGTTCGTGCGGGCGAATCGGCTATGATGGGGGTCGATGAACAGTTCCGCCATTCTTCGCGATTCGCACGCCGCCTGGCTGCTGGCCGCGGTGGAGTTGTTCTTCTCCCTGAGCTGGGTCGTTTACGTGATTTTTTTACCCGATCTACTGGCGCGCGGTGGCGTTGACCGACGCTATCTGCCCTGGGTTCTGGCGGCCGATCAACTGCTGTTTGCGCTCGCCGACTGGTGGATGGGGGTCGCGGTCGACCGAGCGCGTTCCGCGTTGCGCCGCATTGGACCGCCGCTGCTGCTGCTGTCGGCAATCTCGGCCGGCGCGCTGCTCCTGTTGCCCCACCTGGCGGCTACGCCGCAGCTCTTCCTCGCGATGACGAGCCTGTGGGTGGCGACTTCGTCGGCCTTGCGAGCGCCTCCCTATGTGCTGCTTTCCCATTACGCCGGACGATCGGCCATGCCACGTCTGGCCGGCATTCAACTGCTCGGCCTGGCGGCGGCGTCGGCCTCGGCGCCCTATCTGGCGATCGTCCTCAAGGGTGTCGACCCTGCGTTGCCCTTCGTCTTTAGCGCGGCGGCAGTCGCCGTGTCGGCGATGGCGCTGGTCATCGTCGAACGTGCGCAGCCCCTTGAGCCCCTGACGACAGTGCCGCACCCGGAGGCCGGCCAGACCTTTAGCCGCGCCGCGCTGTTCCTCCTGCTCATCGCACTTCTGCTCGCTTTCGGGCAGCAGGTGCATACGGCGATCAACTCGGCGTCGCAGTTCAAACGGGTGGCCGATCCGGCGCTTCTGACTTGGTTGATGCCGGTTTTCTGGATCGGTTTCAGCTTTGGTCTGCTTGCGGTCGACCGGTTTGTGCGCGCACACGGCACGCTGCACGTGCTCCGGCTCGCCTGCGTGGGCGGTGCACTGGCTCTGACGGCGACGGCATTGGCCGGCTCGCTGGCGCTGCTGATTGCCGTGCAGTTCGCTGCCGGAACGTTCTGGGGCTTCATCCTAAGTACGGCGATTGGCTTTGCCACCGAGCGCGGCTCACCGCTGCGAACCGGTCGCCATACCGGCGCGCTGATGGCGACACTGGCCGTCGCCGCGCTGTCGCGGCTGACCTTAAGCACCGCCGCCGGCACTGGCGTGTCGGTGATCGTCGAATGGTCGCCAGCGATCATGTGGGCGACCGCGGCGCTGCTCCTGTGGCGGGTTCGATAGACGCCTTGTTCTTGTCGCCTGGCCGCGTCGTCGTCGAACAAAGAACTGAACCATGATGCCGTTCGGCGCTCCTTGCCGTCTCCCCATAGCCGGATCGAGTACGGAATGTGGCGTTACTCGAGGATCGTAAAGCGGGCGACCCGGCGCGATCGGTTCAGTCGAAGCGCTGTCCGCCGGAGCAAGTGGTGAAACTCCGGCGCGCCATTCAGTCTCTTGCCCAGTCCCGACAACGGTCGACGGCGCGGCGCCAGGCGTTGAGCAGCGAAGCGCGCCGGTCATCCGGCATCATCGGGTCGAAGCGGCGTTCGGCGCTCCACAGCGACGTCAGCTCGGCTTCGTCGTGCCAGAAGCCGACAGCCAGCCCAGCGAGGTAGGCGGCGCCCAGGGCCGTGGTTTCGGTGACGCGCGGACGAACCACCGGCACGCCCAGCACGTCGGCCTGGAACTGCAGCAACAGATCGTTGGCCGCCGCGCCACCGTCGACGCGCAGTTCGCGTAACCGCTGGCCGGCATCCATTTCCATCGCGTTTAGCACCTCGGCGCTCTGAAAGGCGATCGCTTCGAGCGCTGCGCGTGCGATATGCGCTCGATTCGTGCCGCGCGTCATGCCAAGCAGCGCGCCGCGGGCATAGGCATCCCAATACGGTGCGCCGAGACCGGTGTGCGCGGGAACCAGGTGAACGCCGCCGCTGTCGGCCACCGAGGCCGCCAGCGCTTCAATTTCGTCCGAGCGAGAAATCATCCCCAGGCCGTCGCGCAGCCATTGCACCGTCGCGCCGCCCATGAATACGCTGCCCTCGAGGAGATAGGTCGTTTTTTGTCGCCGCCGCCAGCCGATCGTCGTCAGCATGCGGTGTGCGGAATCCATAGCCTGCCGTCCGGTGTTGAGCATCAGGAAACACCCGGTGCCGTAGGTGTTCTTCGCCATCCCCGGTTCGAGACAGGTCTGACCAAAGGTGGCGGCTTGCTGGTCGCCCGCGATGCCGGCCAATGGGATTGGCGCGCCGAGCAGGTGGCTGTCCAGCGTCGTGATCAGGCCGCTGCTGTCGACTATCTGCGGCAGAACGGCCGATGGGATATCGAGCAGTGCCAGGAGTTCGTCGTCCCAGCACAGGCGTCGGATGTCGAACAACAAGGTGCGCGAGGCGTTCGACGGATCGCTGACATGCACTCGCCCGCCTGAGAGTTTCCACGCCAGCCAGCTATCGACCGTCCCAAAGGCGATTTCGCCACGTTCGGCGCGCGTTCGGGCAGACGGAATATGGTCGAGAAGCCATTTCAGTTTGGTTCCCGAAAAATAGGCGTCGAGAACCAGGCCGGTGCGTTGGCGGAATAGTTCGCCCTGACCCGCCTGGGTCAGCGCATCACACAGGCCGGCGGTTCGCCGGTCCTGCCAGACGATTGCCCGATGCAGCGGTTCGCCGCTGGCACGGTCCCAGAGCAGCGTCGTCTCGCGTTGATTGGTGATGCCCACCGCGGCCACCTGGCTAGCCGCCACGCCGTTGTCACGCAGCACTGCCTGGGCAACGGCAAGTTGTGTCCGCCAGATATCAATGGGGTCGTGCTCGACCCAGCCCGGCTGTGGATAGTGCTGCGCGTACTCGCGCTGCACGACGCCGTGCGGGCTACCGTCGCGCGCGAAGAGAATCGCCCGAGAACTGGTGGTTCCCTGGTCGAGTGCAAGAATGAACTGTTGCCGACTGGTCTCGGACATGCGCTTCCTCCGTAACGAAGACAACGGGCGATCGCCGCAAGTGATGGCCAGGCTGACGGCTACGGGCTGACGATCAATTCCGCGATCCAGCGCTTGAAATCACCGACCATCGGATCGTAGCGTTCGCAGGCCATCAGGCTCTGGCCAAAAACGTAGGCGTATAACAGTAGGCTGCGGCTCTTCGCCTCGTCTTCACAAAGGCCGCGCGCGACGAACAGCCGACGCGTGCATTCGAGGCGCCAAGTATCGACCTCCTCGACCACAGCCGCCGCCTCGGCGTCTCGCCGCGCCCATTCGCGCACAGCGAGTTCGATCGAGATCCCCTTACGGTTGCGCGTCGCACCATAGACGTCGATCAGGTGCAGGAGTTGCTCGCGCTCTTGGCCTGGAGTGGCGACACTCTGTTTGTGGATGTCGCGGATGCGGCCATCCTTCCAGGTCTGCAGGACGGCGTTGACGAGGTCCTGTCGGTCCTTGAAGTGCCAGTAGAAACTGCCCTTGGTGACCCCGAAGTTCTTGGCCAGGACCTCTATGCGCATGCCTTGTACGCCCTGGTCGGCGAGCACCTCGATCGCCGCCTCGATCCAGCCGCTGCGGTCGAGCGGCGAGCGGGGCCCGGATTTTTCGCGCTTCATCGTCATCTGGTCCTTTCCTGAATCACGCGCCTGAGGCAATATTCCAAGTTCGCGTCCGGCTCGCCGACGGACCGTGTTGACAGCCACAATTCCATACGGTACCGTACGCTATCCATACGATAAAGTATGGTCTATTGTCCGGTCAGAATTCGGCATTGTCAAACGTCGGAGGCTTCAATCGCCATCGCTGGCATCTGCCGTACGGTTTTATAGGAGAATAAATTTGAAGATCCTCGTTCCAGTCAAACGGGTGGTAGATTACAACGTCAAGGTTCGCGTCAAGTCGGACGCGAGTGACGTCGATCTGGCCAACGTCAAGATGTCGATGAACCCCTTCGATGAAATCGCCGTCGAGGAGGCCGTTCGCCTCAAAGAGGGTGGTATCGCCACGGAAGTCGTTGTGATATCGGCCGGTGTCGCCAATTGTCAGGAGACCTTGCGTACGGCGATGGCGATTGGCGCCGACCGCGGCATCCTTATCCAGACCGACGTGGAGTTGCAGCCGCTGGCCGTTGCCAAACTTCTCAAGGCGGTTTGCGAGAAGGAGCAGCCGCAGATCGTCTTGTGCGGCAAGCAGGCGATCGACGACGATGCCAACCAGACAGGACAGATGCTGGCTGGCCTGATGAACTGGCCGCAAGCCACGTTCGCGTCGAAGATCGTGGTTGCTGGCCAACAGGCAACGGTGACGCGCGAGATCGACGGCGGTCTGGAAACTATAGAAGTACCATTGCCGGCGGTCTTGACCGCCGACCTGCGCCTCAACGAGCCGCGCTACGCAACGCTGCCCAACATCATGAAAGCCAAGAAGAAGCCGCTCGAGACCACGAACCCGGCGGCGCTCGGTGTCGATGTCACGCCACGGCTGAAGACGGTGAAGGTAACCGAACCACCCAAGCGGACGGCGGGCATCAAGGTAGCCGATGCGGCCGACCTGGTGATGAAACTCAAGACTGAAGCAAAGGTGATCTGACCATGGCCATTCTCGTTATCGCTGAACACGACAATACGTCGATCAAGGCCGCGACGCTCAACACGGTCACCGCGGCGACCAGGATCGGCGGCGAGATCCACCTGCTGCTTGCCGGCTGCGCTTGCGCGGCGGCCGCTGCGGCGGCGGCGCGGGTGGCTGGCGTGAGCAAGGTGCTGGTCGCCGACGCGGCCCATTACGCCGATCAATCCCCCGAAAACCTCGCCGCTCTGGTGGTGGCCAACGCATCGTCGTACGGACACATTCTTGCGCCGGCGACAACCAGCGGCAAGAACTTCATGCCGCGCGTCGCGGCGCTGCTCGATGTGGCGCAGATCTCAGAAATCTCAGCCGTCGAATCAGCCGACACTTTCGTCCGCCCGATCTATGCTGGCAATGTCGTCGCTACCATCAAGTCGACCGATCCGATCAAGGTCGTCACCGTCCGCGGAACGGCCTTCGAGGCGGCCGGCGAGGACGGCAGTGCGGCTATCGAGAGCCTGTCCGCCGGCCCGGATCTCGGTTTGAGCAAGCTGTCGGGTCGCGAGTTGACCAAGTCCGAGCGTCCCGAACTGACAGCCGCCAAAGTTATCGTATCGGGTGGCCGCGGTATGGGTAGCGGCGAGAGTTTCCACAAGCTGCTCGAACCGTTGGCCGACAAGTTGGGAGCGGCGCTCGGCGCTTCACGCGCCGCGGTCGACGCCGGGTTCGTTCCGAACGACTACCAAGTTGGTCAGACCGGGAAGATCGTCGCGCCGCAACTTTATATCGCCGTCGGCATCTCGGGAGCGATACAGCATCTGGCCGGGATGAAGGACAGCAAAATCATCGTGGCGATAAACAAGGACGCTGAAGCGCCGATCTTCCAGGTGGCCGATTACGGATTGGTTGGCGACCTCTTCGAAGTCCTCCCGGCGTTGCTGGCGGAACTCGGCTGATCAGCGCCGGCAGCCCGCATGAACTTGCCGGACGGCCTGCTGGACGGGCGCTGGGCCTTGCTCGCCTGGCTGCTGTTTGCCCCCACTGCCTGGCTTGCCATCCGGCAGGCGTCCTGGCGCGTGCTCACCGAGGGCCCGCGCTTGAATGTCTTTCTGGGCATGATCGTCGCGCTAATCCTGCTCTGGCATCTGCAGGCGGGAACAAAACCCGGTCTGTCTCTGCATCTCCTTGGCGCCACCGTATTCACTTTGTGTTTTGGTTGGGCGCTTGCCTTTATCGGCCTCTGCCTGGTTCTTCTCGGGGTGAGTCTTAACGGATCGGCCGGTTGGCAGGCCTTTGCCGTCAACGCCTTGCTCATGGCTGGGGTTGGCGTTGCGGTAAGCCACGCTTTTCATCGGCTGGTCGAGCGGGTACTGCCGCGGCATTTGTTCATCTACATCTTCTGCAACGGTTTTTTCGTCTCGGCACTGGCCGTAATGGCCGTCGGCGTTGCCTCCTGCGTGGTACTTTGGCTGGCTGGAAGCTACGCTGGTGACTATCTGGCCAACGACTACTTGCCTTATTTTCTTCTGCTCGGCTTTTCCGAGGCCTGGCTGTCGGGAATGCTGACGACGCTGTTGGCCGTCTACCGGCCGGACTTGCTGGCGGACTTCGAGGATGCCCTGTTTCTCGGCAGAAAATAGTCTCTTTGCCGGTCTCCTCGGCAGAATACGCGACGCCTCGTTGATGGCGAAGCGGGTCGATCGCCGCTTGCTCGGCGTCTTGCTGTCGCTCCTGCTGCTTGCCACGCCTGATGTCGGCACGACGGCCACCGTCGGCCAACCCGGCAAAGCACGCGGTAGCGCGCTCACCTCAACTGACAAGCAGGCGAGCGATCCCGAAATTCAGTTGCGCTTGAGCGAGCACTTGTCAATGACCGGCGAGGCCAGCGACCGTCGGCGGGATTTGTTGCGTCTTGAGCAGCGTACTTTACAGATCGTCGAGGACCGTCATCACGACTCGCAGGCGCTGAGTGACAAGATTGGCTGGCTGGAGGCCGATTCCGCCGAACTGAAGAGAATCGGCGAACGGCTCGGAGCCACCGCAGCGGCTTTGCCCGCCGCGCCGCCGGACAGGCCGGCGGCGCCAAGCGGCGCCGTCGGCGCTGCCTCGCCGCCGGCGCTCCCGCCGGCCAACACAACGCTACCGGACAGTCCGCCGATGAAGGCGGTCGCCAAACAGACGGCGTTGGCGCCAGTCTTCAATCCTGATGAGTGGGTGACTTACGCCGGACTGGCGGCGGTGGCGCTACTCGTCACGCTCCTGGTTTTCCGTCGTCACCGTGGGCCTCGGCAAGATGCGCCGGTCGAGATGACGGAGAAACCCGCGGTGGCCGCCGTCGATGCGCGCTTGTCGCCGACCCGGGAGGAAGAGGCGACCGTACCGATCGCCGTTCCGGCGCGGCCTCCGGAGCCACTGCCGGCTCGATCACCACTGCCAGCGGCACAAGAAATCAGGGGCGCGACGCCGGCCCCGGCCGATCCTGATGTCACCTCGCGACAGACAGAGGCGGCGACGGCGCTGGATCTGGCCGAGATCATGCTGTCCTTTGGTCGTGTCAGCGGGGCAGCGAAAACGCTGCAGGAATATATCGCGGCGAACCCGAAAGAGGCACTGCGACCGTGGATTCGACTGCTTCAGATCTACCAGGACAACGGCATGCGTGACGAGTTCACTGCGCTCGCGCAGACGCTGAACCGTAATTTCAACGTCGAAGTCCTCCGCTGGCAGGACGATGAGGCGGCGAGGAACCCCGAAGCACTCCCCTCCGGACAGCAGCAACGCGCCGTGACGCTGGAGGAAATTCCTCACCTCCGCGAAAGAATCATTTCGCTCTGGGGCAAGGCGGGATGTCTCGACTACCTGGAACAGTTGCTGCGCGACAATCGTGGCGGCCAGCGCAACGGCTTCAGTTTGCCAGTCGTCGAGGAGTTGCTGTTCCTGATCGACCTCGTGGCGGCCCGTGAAGCCGTCCATCAGCCCCACCCGTAGCCATAAAAGGAGAAGCAAATGAGTGAATACATCGCCCCCGTTCGCGACATGCAGTTCGTGCTCAAGGAACTCGCCGGGCTGGAACAGGTGGCCCAACTGCCGGGTTACGAAGAAGCGACACCGGATCTGGTCGACGCCGTTCTCGAAGAAGCGGCGAAGTTCGCCGAAGGAATCCTGTCGCCGCTCAACTGGCCGGGTGACCAGGAGGGAGCGCGCTGGCACGAAAAAGCCGTGACGATGCCGGCTGGATTCAAGGAAGCCTACAAGCTGTTCGCCGATAGCGGTTGGACGGCGTTGGCAGCGGAAACCGAATGGGGTGGCCAGGGCTTGCCGAAACTGGTCTCGGCCGCCGTGAGCGAAATGTGGAAGGCGGCCAACCACTCGTTTTCGCTCTGCCCGCTGCTCACGGCAGGCGCCATCGAGGCGCTGGTTCTTACCGGCAGTGAAGAGCTGAAAGCGATTTATCTCGAGAAAATGGTCAGCGGTCAGTGGACCGGAACGATGAACCTCACCGAACCGAGCGCCGGCTCCGACCTCGCTGCGGTGCGCACTCGCGCCGAGCCGCAGGCCGATGGCAGCTACCTGATTTTCGGGCAAAAAATCTTCATCACTTACGGCGAGCACGACATGGCGGAGAACATCATCCATCTGGTGCTGGCCCGCACGCCGACGGCGCCCGAAGGGGTCAAGGGAATTTCCCTGTTCGTCGTGCCGAAGTTCCTGGTTAACGACGACGGCAGCCTCGGCGCCCGCAACGACGCCTACTGCGTCTCGATCGAACACAAACTCGGCATCCACGCCAGTCCGACAGCGATCATGGCCTTCGGCGACCACAGCGGCGCGATCGGCTATTTGGTCGGTGAGGAGAATCGCGGCCTCGAATACATGTTCATCATGATGAACGCGGCTCGTTTCGGCGTCGGACTGGAAGGGGTTGCCGTCTGCGAGCGAGCCTACCAGCGGGCGCGTGACTACGCCCGCGATCGTATCCAATGTACCGACATCGGTGTGCGGGGTGGACCGAAAGTGCCGATCATCCAGCACCCCGACGTGCGCCGCATGCTGATGACCATGAAGTCGCACGCCGAGGCGGCACGCGCGCTGGCCTACGTCGTCGCCGCCGCACACGACGCGGCGATTCGTCATCCCGACGCAACAACCCGCCAGCGCAATCAGGCTTTCGTCGACTTGATGATCCCGGTGGTCAAAGGCTGGAGCACGGAGTCCGGCGTCACCATGGCGTCGATCGGTGTGCAGGTGCATGGAGGTATGGGTTACGTCGAGGAAACCGGTGCCGCGCAGCACCTGCGCGACGCGCAAATCTCGACGATTTACGAGGGCACCACCGGCATTCAAGCGAACGACCTTATTGGCCGCAAGATGGCGCGCGAAGGCGGCGCCACACTGAAGACGGTGATCGCCGCGATCCGCGCCCTCGATGCCGAACTGGCTGCGAGTACCGGCGCCCACTTGGCGGCCATTCGCCGTCGCTTGTCGGCCGCGGTCGATGCCCTGGCCGTCGCCGGCGACTGGCTGGTGGCCAATTACGGCCGGGATGTTCGTGCCGCGTCCGCGGGCGCGGTGCCGTTTCTCAAGCTGCTAGGCATTGTCGCCGGGGGCTGGCAGATGGCCCGTGCGGCGCTGATCGCGCGTGCGAATATCGATGCTGGCGACAGCGATCCTTTCTATCCGGCGAAAATCATCACGGCGCGTTTCTACGCGGATCATGTGCTCTCTGCCGCCGCCGGATTGGCGAGCAGCGTCACGGAGGGCGCCGAAGGGGTGATGGCGCTGCCTGAGGACATGTTCTGATCGGCGGCGGCGTCGACATCCGTGCCGGTGGCCATGCCGCATCCGCCACCGGTGCAGTGCAGCCAGATCGGATAACCTGCGCGAGAACAGGATTCGCTATGCAGAGCCAACGCAAACTCGTTCATACTTCGCTGATCCCGATTCGCTGGGGCGATATGGACGCTTATGGCCATGTTAACAACACGGTCTATTTTCGCTACGCCGAGCAGTGTCGTGTCGAGTATCTCGAAAAACTCGGTTTCCCACTCATCCCACACGGCTCGGCGGCGGTGATCATCAATGCCGCCTGTACCTTCCTCGTTCCGCTCAACTATCCGGGAACTGTTGAAGTCCGGATGTTCTGTGGCCACCCCGGGCGCAGCAGTGTCCAGACATATTACGAGATTCGTTTGCAGGGCGACGATACGCTTTACGCAACCGGCGATTCCAAGATCGTCTGGATGAACGTGGACAGCGGCAAATCGGTACCCATTCCGGAGAGTCTGCGTAGCGAACTGACTTAGCCGTACTTGTGGATAAGGAGGAGGGGATGGAAGCACTGTGGCGCCCGAGCGCCGAACGAATCGCTGCCGCCAGGATCAGCGCCTTCATGCTGTCGGTGAACCGCCGCTGGCAAGCCGGTTGCACCGATTACCCGAGCCTGTGGCGCTGGTCGGTAGCCCAGCCGCGCGACTTCTGGGCATCGGTCTGGGACGAATGCGGGGTCCTCGGCGAACGCGGCGCGAGCGTGCTGGAAAACGGCGACCGAATGCCCGGTGCACGCTGGTTTGCACAAGCCCGGATCAACTATGCGGAAAATCTGCTGCGTTGCCGTGACGAACGCGACGCGCTGGTCTTTTGGGGCGAAGCGCAACTCCAGCGCCGCCTCTCGTACCGTGAGCTGTACGCTCAGGTTTCGCGTTGCGCGCAGGCGCTGCGGGCGGCCGGCGTCGGCCGCGGAGACCGCGTTGCCGCTTACCTGCCGAACATGCCGGAAACCGTCATCGCCATGCTCGCCACGACGTCGCTTGGCGCGATCTGGTCGTCAGCCTCGCCCGATTTCGGCGTGCAAGGCGTTCTCGACCGTTTTGGGCAGATCGAACCGAAGGTTCTGCTTTGCGTCGACGCCTACTGGTACAACGGCCGGCCTGTCGATTGCCTGGCGAAGAACGCCGAGGTAGCCGTGCGTCTGCCATCGCTGACTCGTACCGTCGTCGTTTCGTATGTCGACGATGCCGCCGGGGCGGGGACGATCGCCCATGGCGTGAGCTGGGCCGACTTCCTTGCCCCGTATGCCGATGAGGACATCGACTTCCTGCCAGTGCCTTTCGAGCATCCGCTGTTCATCATGTTTTCGTCGGGCACCACAGGCGTTCCGAAATGCATCGTCCATTGTCACGGCGGCGCCTTGCTGCAACACCTCAAGGAGCACCAGCTGCACGGCGACCTGCGGGCCGGCGACCGGATCTTCTACTTCACGACCTGCGGCTGGATGATGTGGAACTGGCTGCTCTCCGCGCTCGCTTCGCAGGCCACGCTGCTGCTCTTTGACGGATCCCCTTTCGTTCGTACGGCCTCGGGCCAGGCCGGGACGATTCTTTTCGACTATGCCGACGCGGAGCGGATGACGCACTTCGGCACGTCGGCCAAGTTCATCGACGCGATCGCCAAGAACGGGCTGCAGCCGCGCTTAAGTCACCGGCTCGACGATCTGCGGGTGATGTTCTCGACAGGCAGTCCGCTGGCGCCGGAAAGCTTCGACTATGTCTACCGCGACATCAAGCCTGACCTCCTGCTGGCTTCGATTTCGGGCGGTACAGACATCCTGTCGTGCTTCGCGCTGGGCAATCCGATGTTGCCCGTCTACCGCGGCGAACTGCAGTGCCGTGGCCTCGGAATGGCGGTCGACGTATTCGACGAGGCGGGCCAGCCGCTCGCACCGGGCAGTGGTGGACGCGGCGAACTGGTGTGCACCGCGCCGTTTCCGGCGATGCCGGTCGGTTTCTGGAACGACCCGGAGGGAGCCAAGTACCACGCCGCCTACTTCGATCGCTTTCCCAACGTCTGGTGCCATGGTGATTTCGTCGAGCTGACCGGCAACGAAGGAATGATTATCTACGGCCGCTCGGACGCCGTTCTCAATCCCGGTGGAGTCCGTATCGGCACCGCCGAGATTTATCGCCAGGTCGAGCAATTGCCCGAGGTTGTCGAGTCGCTGGTCATCGGCCAGGACTGGGAGCACGATGTGCGCGTCGTCCTGTTCGTCAAGCTGCGCGACGGGGTCGTGCTCGACGACACGCTGATCAACCGGATCAAGCAGCAGATTCGACAGAATACGACGCCGCGTCACGTGCCGGCGCGGGTGCTGCAGGTGGCCGACATTCCGCGTACGAAAAGCGGCAAGATCGTCGAACTGGCAGTTCGCCATGTTGTCCATGGCCGACCGGTGAAGAACATCGAGGCTCTCGCCAACCCCGAGGCGCTGGAGTTCTTCCGTGATCGGATCGAACTCCGGCGCTGATCCCTCATCGGGTGATCGGCTTGTAGCGGATACGGCGCGGTTTGACCGCCTCCTCGCCGAGGCGGTGTTTCTTGTCTTCCTCGTACTCGTGATAGTTGCCGCTGAAAAAGGTCCATTGCGAGTCGCCTTCGCAGGCCAGGATGTGCGTGCAGATGCGGTCGAGAAACCAGCGGTCGTGCGAAATGACCATGACGCTGCCAGCGAACTCGAGCAGCGCGTCTTCGAGCGCACGCAGGGTTTCGACGTCGAGGTCGTTCGAGGGTTCGTCGAGCAGCAGGACGTTACCGCCGGCAATCAGCGTCTTCGCCATGTGCAGGCGCCCGCGCTCGCCGCCGGAAAGCTGGCCGACCTGCTTCTGCTGGTCGGCACCCTTGAAGTTGAATCGGGCGATGTAGGCACGCGCCGGCGTCTCGTACTTGCCAACGGTGAGGATGTCGGCACCGCCGGCAACTTCCTCGAAGACCGTCTTGCTGCCGTCTAGGCAATCGCGACTCTGGTCGACGTAGGCCAAGCGAACCGTGTCGCCGATCTCCACTTCACCCGAGTCGGCGGCTTCTTGGCCGATCAGCATGCGGAACAATGTCGACTTGCCAGCTCCGTTGGGGCCGATGATGCCGACGATCGCCCCCGGCGGCACGCTGAAACTGAGCTTGTCGATCAGCAGGCGGTCGCCGAAAGACTTGCTGACCCCTCTGAATTCGATCACCTTGCTGCCCAGGCGCTCGCCGACCGGGATGAAAATTTCCTGTGTTTCGTTGCGCTTCTGATACTCGACGCTCGACAGTTCTTCGAAGCGCGCAAGACGGGCTTTGCTCTTGGCCTGCCGTGCTTTTGGACTTTGGCGGACCCACTCGAGTTCCTGCTTCATCGTCTTGAGGCGACCTGCCTCCTGCCGACCTTCGATTTCCAAGCGCGCTTCCTTCTGCTCGAGCCAGCTCGAGTAGTTGCCCTTCCACGGAATTCCCTGACCTCGATCGAGTTCCAGAATCCATTCGGCGGCGTTGTCGAGGAAGTAGCGGTCGTGCGTGACGGCGACGACGGTACCGGGAAAGCGCACCAAAAACTGCTCGAGCCATTCGACCGTTTCGGCATCGAGGTGATTGGTCGGCTCGTCGAGGAGCAACATGTCCGGCTTCGAAAGCAACAGCTTGCACAGCGCGACGCGGCGCTTCTCGCCGCCGGAGAGCTGCGCGATCGGCGCCTCCCAGGGTGGCAGCCGCAAGGCGTCGGCAGCGAGTTCGAGCTGACTGTCGATGTCGGCCCCGGCGGTAGCGATGATCGCTTCGAGACGAGCCTGCTCCTCGGCCAAACGGTCGAAATCGGCGTCCGGCTCAGCATAGGCCGCATACACCTGTTCAAGCAACGCACGCGCCTCGAAAGCCTCGCCGAGGCCGGACTCGACCTCCTGACGAACAGTCTGTTGGGGGTCGAGGCTGGGTTCCTGGGGCAAGTAGCCGATCTTGATCCCGGGCATCGGCGTCGCTTCGCCGACGATGTCCCGGTCTACGCCAGCCATGATGCGCAGCACGGTCGACTTTCCCGACCCGTTGAGGCCGAGCAGGCCGATCTTTGCCCCCGGGAAAAATGAAAGTGATATGTCCTTGATTATCTGCCGCTTTGGTGGGACGATCTTGCCCACGCGGTGCATCGTGAAAACGTATTGAGCCATGGTTTGCCGATCAGGGGTTGAACAATAGACTACCGGGCGGCGCTGGCGGCGCCCGGCAAAAACGCAAGTCTACCCGAGACTGACAGCGCGTGGCCCGCGCCGCCTACTTATCGACGAAAGCCCGTTCGATGACGTAGTCACCCGGCGCGCCAATGTAGGGCGAAATCTCGAAGCCGCGACGGTCGAGGAGGCCGCAACAGTCCTTGATCATCGCTGGACTGCCGCAGACCATTGCCCGGTCGGTAGCGGGGTCGAGTGGCGGCAGTCCGATGTCAGCAAACAACTTGCCACTCTCGACCAGTTCCGTAATACGACCCTGGTGGGCAAAGGGTTCGCGAGTTACCGTCGGATAGTAGATCAACTGCCTGCGTACCTGCTCCCCGAAGAACTCGTGCTGTGGCAACTCCTCGCGGATGAAATCTCCATAAGCCAGATCCTTCACCCAGCGCACACCGTGGATCAGTACCACCTTCTCGAAGCGCTCGTAAGTCTCTGGATCCTGAATCAGGCTGATGAACGGCGCCAGTCCGGTGCCGGTGGCCAGGAGGTAAAGATTTTGACCCGGCCGCAAGTCGCGGAGGACCAGGGTACCGGTCGGTTTGCGGCTGACCACGATCTCGTCGCCGACCGACAAGTGTTGCAACTTCGAGGTCAGAGGGCCATTGGGCACTTTGATGCTGAAGAACTCGAGAAAGTCGTCGTGGTTGGCGCTGGCAATGCTGTAGGCGCGGGCCAACGGCCGTCCATCCTGCGGTAGGCCGACCATCACGAACTGTCCGTTGCAAAAACGCAATCCCGGATCGCGCGTGGTTCGGAAACTGAACAGCGTGTCGCTCCAGTGATGAACCGAAAGGACGCGCTGGGCGGAAAAATTGCTCATTACTTTTCTCATGACATGAATTGGACCGGCGTCATCCTATTTTGTCGTATCATATTTGTAAAACGGTTTTTTTCAATACAATATATCGATATTATCGATATGAGATACACCTTGCGCCAGCTTGCCGTGTTTGTCGCGGTCGCCCGGCACGAAAGCGTTTCGCGCGCCGCGGTCGAGCTTTCTCTGTCGCAGTCGGCGACCAGCATGGCACTCGCGGAACTGGAGCGGCAGTACGACATGCAGTTGTTCGACCGCTTCGGCAAGATGCTGCGCCTCAACGAACTTGGGCAGGTTTTGCTGCCGCAGGCGGTCGAGCTGATCGAGAGAGCGGCAGCCGTTGAGCGCATTTTCGAAGGTCGTGCCGGCTACGGAAAACTGCGCATAGGGGCGACACTGACCATCGGCAACTACCTGGCGACGCTGATCGTTGCCGACTTCCTCAAACGCCATCCGGAAAGCACACTGCAACTGACCGTTCACAACACGGCGACGATCGTCGATCAACTGGCTCGTCACGAGCTCGATCTGGGCTTGATCGAAGGCAGTTGCCGACATCCCGAACTGATCGTCGAACCCTGGGTGGAGGACGAACTGGTGGTTTTCGCTGCACCGACACATCGTTTGGCAGGCAAGGCTTCGGCAACGCTGACCGAACTCGCAGGTGAATCGTGGATCGTTCGCGAGCCAGGCTCGGGGACCCGAGAGACACTCGATCAGGCACTGCGCCATCACCATTGGCCGATGAAGATTCGGCTTGAACTCGAGCACACCGAAGCAATCAAACGCGCTGTCGAGTTCGGCGTCGGCATCGGCTGCATCTCGCGGCTGGCTTTGCGTGAGGCGTTCCGGCGCGGCAGTCTGGTAGCCATCGAAACCCCCGAGCTTGACCTGCGCCGGTACTTTCGTTTCCTCTTCCATCGGCGGAAGTTCCAGACGGCCGGTATGCGCGAATTCATCGCTCTTTGCCAGAGGATGACGTCTGGCCTTCAGCGCAGCGATCAGATCGAGTGGCCGTTTATTCCCTAGGCCTTCGGCGTCAGCTGGTGCCGAAGGCCGGTGTTCTCGGTATCTTGGTATACTGCGCGCAATTCCGGGAGCACCGCATGAACCGAATCGCGATCATTGACGACAGCGACATCAATCTGATGCTGTTGGAAAATCTGGTCGGCAAAATGGAGGGCTGCGAAGCCGTGATCTTCCAGGAGTCGCTTCATGGACTGCGATGGTGCGCCGAGAATCTGCCAGACTTGGTGATCGTTGATTACATGATGCCCGAACTCGACGGGCTTGAGTTCATCAGCCGCTTTCGCCGTGTTCCTGGTCGCGAGCAGTTGCCGGTCCTCATGATCACAGCCAACGACGACAAGGCCGTGCGCTACCAGGCGCTGCACCTCGGAGCGACGGATTTTTTGACCAAACCTGTCGACGGAATGGAGTTCTCGGCACGCGTGCGCAACATGCTGGCCCTGAATACCAGCCAGAGACATCTTGCCGACCGCGCGGCCTGGCTCGCCGACGAGGTTGCCAAGGCTACGAAAACGGTGCACGACCGAGAACACGAACTGCTACTCCGCATGTCGCGCGCCGCCGAATTTCGCGATCCGGAAACCGGCGCACACATTCAGCGCATGGCGCAGTTTTCCCATCTCATCGCGAGCCAGCTTGGCCTTCCCAAAGCACAGCAGGAACTGATACTGCAGGCGGCCCCGATGCACGATGTTGGCAAGATCGGCATTCCGGATGCCATTCTGCTGAAGAAGGACAGGCTGACGGCGGAAGAGTTTGCGGTCATGAAACGGCACGCCCGTCTTGGTTCGGAACTGCTCAGCGGCAGTGAGTCGACGGTCTTGCAAGCCGCGGCGCTGATTGCTCTTACTCACCACGAGAAGTACGATGGCTCAGGCTATCCGCAGGGCTTGTCCGGAACGGACATTCCACTGTTCGGACGGATTGTCGCGGTCGCTGATGTCTTCGATGCCCTGCTATCCGACCGCTCCTACAAGAGGGCTTGGCCACTCGATCGGGCATTGAATTTCTTGCACCAGGAAGCAGGTGCTCATTTTGACCCGGATTGCGTCAACGCCTTCCTGAGCAACCCGGACGACCTGCGGAAAATCTATACAAACGTCGATGGTACAGGGACTTGAACCCGTCGCCAAGCTGCTGCGTGCCCGCCGGCCTAATGCTGGTTTTTTTTCTGGAGCGATTGCGGCTTGGCGGCTTGCTGCCGGTAAGCAAGTAGAATCCGTGCTTGGTCAGTGGGACGCGAGCCGCTTCGGGAGAGATGGATGAACAATATTGCGGACATTGAAGAGGCCATCGGCAAGCATGCACGGTGGATGTCCGAGCTCAGGCAAGCGATTCTCGAGGCGCAGCCGGGAATTGATCTGGCAGAAACTCTGGCCGATGACCGGTGCGAATTTGGCCAGTGGCTGTACGGCCCAACTTGGTCGCCAGAAGATCTGGGAACGGAGCACTACCAAGCGGTGCGACGACTGCACGCGAGCTTCCACGCGCTGGCCGCGCAGATCGTCACACTGGCCGCGTCCGGCCGCGTCGTCGACGCCTACACGCTGCTCTATGACGACTACCTCACGATGTCTGGCCGACTGGCGATTGCCATGCGCGCTTGGCAGGAAGACTTTCGACGAATCTCCGGCGTCGACCACGGTGCCGGTTGACGCCGCCACGGCGGCGCCTCGAGTCAGGCCGCTACCCAGCGCCCCTCGTCAGCACAGCACCGCGAGATCGTCGATGCGGCGCAGACGGCGACTCAGCTCGCGTGCCAGATTCAGGACGATCAACGCGAAGGTCGGCATGTCGAACTCGTAAATCCGGAACAGATCGCCGTTCGACAAGGCCAGCGCCTCCACCGGCTCGAGCGCGCGCACGGTCGCTGAGCGCGGTTGCAGGTCGATCAGTTCCATCTCGCCGAAAACGTCCCCGACCCCGAGGACGGCGATACGCGTGCCGAGTACGTTAGCCGCCGTCGGGCAACTTTTCAGAACCTCCACCGAGCCGTGGCAGATGACGAACATGGCGTCGCCGTCGTCGCCTTCCTTGACGATCACCTCCCCGGCAGCGAAGTTGACTTCGCGCAGCAACGGAATAATCGCGGCCATCGCGCGATCGTCGACGCCGCCGAACAGCGGTTGCGCCTGCAAAAATCTGGCGGTTTTCACGGTTTGTTCCGGCTCACCCAGCATTTTGCTCCACCTGACCGATATTCTGCACCCTAGGGTCGGCAAAGAGAAGAAGCAACAGGCTCTTCGCCGGGTAAAATGCGGCCGATGGAGGACGAGTATTTCATGCGCGAAGCGATCTTGCTGGCGCAAGCCGCCGGCTGTTTGGGCGAAGTTCCCGTCGGCGCTCTGGTCGTGCGCGACGGTGAGATCATTGGCCGGGGTTTCAACTCGCCGATAGGCGAGAGCGATCCGACGGCACATGCTGAAATCGCCGCTCTGCGGGATGCGGCACGTCGTCTGGGCAACTACCGTCTGCCGGGTTGCGAGCTTTTCGTGACACTCGAGCCCTGTGCGATGTGTGCCGGAGCAGTGTTGCAGGCGCGCATCGCTCGCTTGGTCTACGGCGCGCGCGATGGCAAGACCGGTGTGCATGGCAGCGTCGTCGATCTGTTTGGTGTCCAGCGCCTCAACCACCACACCAAGGTGCGTGGCGGCGTCCTCGCCGAACCGTGCGCCCGCTTGCTGTCCGAGTTCTTTGCGGCACGGCGGCTGAAGAAGAGGGAATGAGTGTGCATATTCGGATCTCGATCAGGAACCAGACCTTGACTCTGTCGGACGATACCGGCGAAGTTCTGCGCTCGTACCGGGTATCTACGGCGGCCAACGGAGCAGGCGAGGTCACAGGCAGCCACCGCACGCCGCGCGGCCGCCATCTCGTGCGCGCCCGCATCGGATCTGGCCAGGCCGAGAACACGGTGTTCGTCGCCCGCCGGCCAACCGGCGAAATCTACAGCCAGGAACTCGGCGAACGCTTTCCACAGCGTGACTGGATCCTCACCCGGATCCTCTGGTTATCCGGCTGCGAACCCGGCCGCAACCGGCTTGGCCAGGTCGACACGATGCGCCGCTACATCTATATTCATGGTAGTCCCGACAGCACGCCGATGGGCCGCCCAGGGTCGATCGGCTGTGTTCGCATGCGCAACGCCGACATCCTGGAACTCTTCGACCTGGTGCCACCTTACACCCCAGTCGATATCAGCGAGGACTGAAAGCTCTCGTATACCTCGCCAATCGCTTGCGCGCCGACGCCGAAGCTGCGCTCCGTGAAACTCGTCCAGCCATCTCGGCGCCGGACAATGAGAGTTGCGGCGCGCGTTCCGTAGTGTTCCGATCTGACGAAAATCGCCGACAGGATGCGCTCCCAGGCGAGAGAGACGCCAGTCGCCGGCAAATGCGAATCAGCGACGACCTCCTGGTCGGCCAGAAGTTCGAAAAAAACCGACTGTCTCGGCAGGGTAGTCAGTGCTTCGGCAAACGCGGTCTTGGCGCTGGCCAGTTTCGGCCACGGGGTGTCGAGAAGGTGGTTGGAGAGGCCGTAGATTCCCGGCTTCAGCCAACGCGGTCGAGCCTCGCCGCGGTTCGAGAAATAGCCGAGGGACTCGCCGTCGCCGACGAAGAGGTTGAAACCATTGTACTCGGCAGAGCGCGTGGCAACCTTTTCGAGGTACGCGCGCGGGGTATCGCTGCCGATCAGGAAGTCGGCGACCAGGGTGCCTCGGGAACGCGCCGCCGCGAGTGGCCGGCCACCTTCACGGTAGTTGGTCAACGCGGCGAAACGCTGCTCACGATGGATTCCGAGCCAGGTGCCACCGGCTTCGAGGTCGCGCCCGGCCAAGACTTCCGGGGCTTCGGGCCAGAACCCCGCCGCTGCCGAAGGGCGAACGAAGAACTCATCACGGTTGGCGGCAACCACCAGCGGGTAATCGGGATGTGCTCGCCAGGCGAGCAGAATCAGACACATGGGGGTGCGCTCAAAGGAGAGGCGAGTCAGCCGTCGAGCACCCGCAACTCGAGCTGCGGACCACCCGGCGTCGCCAGTTCGAGGTCGCCGCACGCGGCGAAGGTCTCCTGGACGACGGCCAGCGCATCGTAACCACCAGCCGGCGCCGGAGCAGCGTTGGCGACCATGCCGCAAGGATGTGCGGGGCTGGCCGGTGAATATATCGCATTGCCCGCAGCCATCGGGCTGGCCGAGTGAACGCGGTAGAGGTGGCGTTTGACCTTGCCCAAGTACTGCGTGCGAGCGATGACTTCCTGGCCGGGATAGCAGCCCTTACGAAAACTGACGCCTCCCAGCCGTTCGAAATTCATCATCTGTGGCACGAATTCCTCCGTCGTACGTGCGCCGATCAGCGGAATTCCCGCCTGGATATCCAGCCATTGCCAGACCGTGGTGCCGACCGGGCACGCCTGTGCCCGCAGACCTTGCCAAAGGCTGGCTGCGGCCCGCCTTTCGACGACGACCTGCAGCCGCGATTCGTCGAGCCGGAGAACGATACCGCTCTCGAACGCCGCCGTTCTCAGGGCCTGGCCGGGAACCGGCAGGCCGAGCGTGAGCAGAGCGTTCGCCGCCTGTGGACCCGACAAACCGATTAGTTCGCAGCAAGAGGAGCGTTCGGCGAAGACGACTTGGCTGCGCAGGACGAACATCTGCAGCCGCTTCTGTATCGTAGTCAACAGATCGGCCGACAATTGCAGGTCATAGTCGGGGCCACTGCGAAAAACAAGAAAGCTGGCTAGCATCCTGCCCTTGGCCGAGCACCACGCCGAATGCTGTATCGCATCGTGAGCCAGATGCCTGACATCGCTGGTCAGTTGATTGTGTAGAAAGGTTTCAGCATCAGGGCCCGCCACTTCGATGAGCGCCAAATGGGTCAGCGGCGCGACGATCGTGCCGGCCCCGGCGGCCGCCCATTCGGCTGCCGGGTCACCAAAATCCGTGACCAGTTGGCCGTCGATGCGAGCTCCGCTTGCCTCCAGAAATTCCTGCCAGATCAAGTTCATCGTTTCTGATTTCCATCCAATGGTTGAGAGCGGACGTGATAGGCGCCAGCAAAGCGGCGCCCGGCCGCGAGCCGCCCACGAGAGCGGTTCGCCGCTTCGCGCCGCCGGTTTCGGCTATTATAGAGCGACTCGCCATTCCCCCGTCCCCGCCCCACAGCCCACCGGCTGTGCCGGACCGATGCGCCAACGCTTCCGAAACCTCCTCCTGCTCGCTGTTGCCGGACTTACGCTGCCTGTGGCGAGTTTCGCCTGGCTGGCGCTCTGGCCGATCAATTTGCCGCGCACGCAACTGGAGTTCACGATCGCGCCGGGCAGCGGCCTGCGCTTGGCGGCCAGCGAAATCGCCAGTGCCGGCGCCGAAGTCGAACCCTGGAAGTTGATTCTGCTCGGAAAGCTGATGCGTGTCGAGGCGTCGATCAAAGCCGGAAGCTATCTGATTGCACACGGCATCACGCCGCTCGACTTGTTGCGCAAACTGACTCGGGGTGACGTCACGCAGGCCGAGCTGGTATTCATCGAAGGCTGGACTTTCCGTCAGATGCGTGAGCGACTCGATGCTCATCCCGACCTTCGTCACGACACCGCCGGCTTGCCGGAGGCAGACATCATGCGCCTGCTCGGCAGGTCGCGGGATACCGCGGAGGGTGAGTTCTTTCCTGATACCTATCTATTTGCCAAGCGCAGCAGCGATGTCGAGTTGCTGGCCCGAGCGCACCAGGCGATGCGGCGGCATCTGGAGCATGAGTGGCAGGCGAGGGCAGAAGGACTTCCGTATCGTGACGCCTACGACGCGCTGATCATGGCGTCTATCGTCGAGAAGGAAACCGGGCGCGACGAAGATAGGGCAGAGATTGCCGGGGTATTCGTCAATCGCTTGCGGCGAGGGATGCTCTTGCAGACCGACCCGACCGTGATCTATGGTTTGGGCGAACGCTTCGACGGCAAGCTGTACAAACGCGATCTGCTGGCGGATTCCCCCTACAACACCTATGCGCGCGCTGGTTTGCCACCAACACCGATTGCCATGCCCGGTCTGGCGTCCTTGCAGGCGGCGCTGCATCCGGCACCCACCGAGGCATTGTATTTTGTCGCGCGCGGGGACGGTAGCACTCATTTTTCACGCACGCTCGACGAACATCGACGGGCTGTTGTGCGGTACCAGAAAGGCGGGAAGTCTTGATGGCTGGCGAGAGCAGGCGACGCGGCAAGTTCATTACCTTCGAAGGCATCGACGGTGCCGGCAAGAGCAGCCATCTTGCGGCGACGGCTGATTTCCTTAACGCGCGTGGCCTGCCAGTACTGACCACCCGAGAACCCGGCGGTACGCCGCTGGGAGAAAAACTGCGCGGGCTGTTGCTACACGAAGCCATGCATCTGGAAACCGAAGCGCTGCTGATGTTTGCCGCCCGCCGCGAGCACCTGGCACGCTTCATCGAGCCGGCTCTTGAACGTGGCGACTGGGTCATCTGCGACCGCTTCAGCGACGCCACCTATGCCTATCAATGCGGCGGACGCGGTCTGGCGAGCCGCAAGTTTCTTCAACTCGAGCGGTGGGTGCATGCCCGCCTCCAACCTGATTTGACACTTCTCTTGGATCTCCCGTCGTCGACGGCGGGTCGAAGAATCGCCGCACAAACGCGCGAGCTCGATCGTTTTGAACGGGAGCGCGCCGACTTTCACGAGCGTGTGCGCCAAGCCTACCTGCAGCGTGCGCGCGCTCAACCGCAGCGCATCCAGATGGTCGATGCCGATCAGCCGCCGGAAACGGTCAAGAAATTGATCGAGGATTGTATCTTAAGATACTGTTTATGAATGTTATTGAATTGCACAGCCAAGTGTGGTCGGAGCTCGTGTCGAGGCGGGCGCAACTGCCGCATGCGCTTCTGATCTCTGGTCAGCGCGGAATTGGCAAGTTCGACCTCGCCCGTTGCTTCGCCGAGTCGCTGCTCTGTGAACGAGTCACGGTGGAGGCCAGGGCCTGCGGTAGTTGCCCCGCTTGCGTCTGGCTGGCCCAGGGTAATCATCCGGACCTGCGCTTGTTGCAGCCGAGCGCGCTGGGTGAGGAGGAGGAGGGGGGCCAAGCGGTCTACTCCGAACCCGGCAAGAAGAAACCAAGCCAACAGATTACGATCGACCAGGTGCGCGCGCTCGACGACTTTCTCCATCTCGGAACCCACCGCCACGGGGCACGGTTGGTCTTGCTCAACCCAGCCGAAGCGATGAACCGCGCGACCGCGAACGCACTTCTTAAATCTCTTGAGGAACCAATCGCAAACACATTATTTATTTTGATTTCCAGCGAACCGTATCGCTTGTTGCCAACCATTCGCAGTCGCTGCCAGTCGGTCTTGGTGCGAAGGCCTTTACGAAGTCGCGCGCTGCCTTGGTTGCATGCCGCCGGAGTCCACGTGGCGGCGGAAGACTGGCTTGCGCTTGCCGGCGGTTCGCCGCGCCTGGCGCTTGAACTCGCCGGCCGTGGCGAACGTGTGCTGCTCGACGCCCTGCTCGCCCAGTTCGCGTCTTCCGATCGTCCCGACCCGCTGGCCGCCGCCGCCGTTGTCGATCGGCTGGTCAAGGCGGAGAAACGGCCAAACGCGCTAGGGCGGACGCTCGATTGGGCGCAGAAATGGCTCTTCGACCTCACCCTGGCGAGCGAGGGTTTGCCGCCGCGTTACTTTCTGGCCCAGGCACCGCTCTTGCAGCGACTGGCGCAGACGACCGATACCGGCCGCCTCTTGGCATTCGACCGAAAGGCGATACAATACCGGCGCCAGTGCGAACAACCCGTGAATAGCCGCCTGTTTCTCGAGGATTTTTTTCTGAGTTACGCGAGTCTCTTCCGAACTTCCTGAGGCGACATGCCAGAAGCCGACCACTCCAAACCCGCGGCGGCGCCACGCCCGACCGTCCTGTCGCTGAACATCAATTCGAAGTCGGCGCTGTATGCGGCGTTCATGCCGCTGCTGCGTAACGGCGGCATCTTCGTTCCGACGACCCGCCACTATGCGCTGGGCGATGAAGTCTTCATGCTTTTGTCGTTGATGGATGACCCGGCGAAGCTGCCGATCGCTGGTACGGTGGTCTGGATCACGCCGGCCGGCGCTCAGAACAACAAGGCACAGGGGATTGGCGTTCACTTCAAGAACGACGAAGCCGGCGTCGAAGCACGGCGCCGGATCGAAGGTCTCCTCGGCGGAGTGATGCAGTCGGGCCGCCCGACACATACCATTTGACGGCCTCTTGATGCTGGTCGATTCGCACTGTCACCTGGACTTTCCGGAGTTCTCCGAAACCGTGCCGCAGGTCGTCGAGTTGATGCTCGGCAACGGCGTGGGTTGCGCCGTGTGCATCGGCGTCACGCTCGAGGATTCGCCACGCGTCCTGGCGCTGGCCGAAGCTTGGCCATCGCTGTTGGCCTCGATTGGTGTCCATCCGGCGGCGACCGATGTACGCGAGCCGACGACCGCCGATCTCGTCAGGCTCGCGCAACACCCGCGGGTAATCGCGGTCGGCGAAACGGGACTCGACTATTACTGGCACAAGGACGCGCCCGAGTGGCAACGCGAGCGTTTTCGCACTCACATTCGCGCCGCCCGTCAGCTTGGCAAGCCACTAGTAGTACACACCCGCGACGCCGCGGCCGACACCTTGCGGCTACTGGTCGAGGAGAGCGCTGCGGAGGTCGGCGGCATCATGCACTGTTTCACCGAGACGTGGCAGGTCGCCGAAGCGGCGCTCGACCAGGGATTCTACATTTCCCTATCGGGCATCGTCACCTTCCGGAAGGCACTCATCGTCCGGGAAGTGGCACAGCGTGTTCCGCTCGACCGATTGCTCGTCGAGACCGACTCTCCCTATCTGGCTCCGGTTCCTTTCCGCGGAAAAACCAATCAACCAGGTTACGTGAAGTATGTCGCCGAAGAGATCGCGCGACTGCGTGGCCTGAGCTATCACGAAGTGGTTGACGCAACGACGGAGAATTTTTTTCGCCTGTTTCCCGAAGCTCTGACGAAAGTTGCCCAATGAACAAGATTCTCTCTCTGCTGTTTGCCTTGCTCGTACCCTTCGCCGCCTGGGGCGGCATTTACGAGGACATGGAGGAAGCGCTGATCTCGGCCGATACGTCGTGGGCGATCCAGTTGATCAACCGCGGCATGGACGTCAATTCGGTCGACGCGGCGGGCAATACGCTGCTGATGCAAACGGTAAATCGCGACAACAAGGAGTTCTTTGATTTCCTGCTGAAGCGCCGGGCGCGGATCAATACCCGCAATCGCAATGGCGAGACCGCGCTCAGCCTGGCGGCTTACCGGGGCAAACTGTATTTCGTCCAGCGTTTGGTAGAAAGCGGTGCCGATGTCAATCTCTATGGCTGGCCACCGCTGATCTATGCCGCTTTCAATGGCCACACAGCAGTTGCCGAGTATCTCTTGACAAAGGGCGCGGAGGTGAACGCGACGACCGAAAACGGCTCGACGGCCTTGCTCTTTGCGGCACGTTTCGGGCATATCGAGGTCGTCGAACTGCTGCTGCGCCACAAGGCCGATCCAAACGTTGTCAATGAACGAGGTGCCTCGGCGATTGACTGGGCACTCAAGACCGACAACACTGATATCGCGGAACTGCTGCACAAAGCTGGTGGGCGAGCTGCCAGCGAGTTGTCGGCGGCCCGTTCGCCATCACGTTGAAAAATTGGGCAGAGGGCGAATGCCGACCTTTCCTGCCTGCAGAGCCCGACGGATGATGCGGTAGACATCGGGGTCGAAGCGGCGGCAGCCACTGTTTCCGTCGGCCAGGATTGCTTGCAGGGCCTCTTCGCTGTTCACGGTGGCGAGGTGGCGCCAACGGTCGATCAAGTGAATATCCTCGCGCATGCCGAAGTCGTCGCGTTCGAGCAGTGCGATCGGGCCGCGGTAGGGCCATGGTTTCAGTTTGAACTTGGCCATTGCGGTCAGCAAACGCGTGCCGTGCAAGGCGGCGGCTTCCCTTCCGATACACGCACCACGACACTTTTTCTGCCGGTAGGCGGTGCACGGTTGGCCATTGGCCGTTTCTTCCAGCCCCAACTGCTGGTGACACAAGCCGTGAGCGTCGGCCAAGCGGCGCAAGGCGTGCAAAGCTTCGCGCCGATTCGCGTACAGACCGAAGACATCGTCGGCCAGCGCGAGGTCGACCTCGTCGGCAAAAATGACTTGCGGTCGGAAGTCACCTCGTTCGCCTTGCCGGAGCTGCCACGAACAGAGTTCGTCAAGCCTCTCTGGCGACCGGGGATGAGGCCCGGATTCGGCAATTGAACGATTTAGTTCAATCTCATGCAGGCGGGCGCCCAGCTCACCGGCGGCGTCGCGCCACTCGATACGTGAGATGCGGCGGATCAAGTCGGTCTCGCGAGTGGTGGCGGAAAAATGCGCCAGGACCTGTTGCCGGATATTGCCGCTCCGCCTGAGCAGCAAGGGTTTTCCGTCGCCTCCATAGAACGCGTAGGCACCCGCTGCTTCGGGCAAATCGTCGAATACGGCCGCATCGATCTGCGGTGGCAGTTCGGGACGTCCGACGATCGCTGCGGCCGCGTCGCGCATCACATCGCCGGTGAATTGCTGATGCCAGCACTGCCACAGTTCCCATAGCAGGCGCGCGTCAGCAAGAGCACGATGGCGATTGCCGTCGACCTTAAGACCATGGCGGACGACCAGCGTATCGAGGTTGTGCCGATGGTGTTCGGGAAAGAGCTTGCGCGAGAGTTTGACGGTGCATAGCGTCGGCACCCGGAACTCGAGGCCAAGCCGCTTGAACTCGCAACGCAGGAAACCGTAGTCGAAGCGGGCGTTGTGGGCGATCAACAAGCGTCCCCGCAGTTTCTCCAGCAAGACCGGTGCGAGTTGACGAAATGTCGGTGCGTCGCCAAGCATGGCATCGTCGATGCCCGTGAGCCGGGTGATGAAAGCGGAGATCGAAGTCTCAGGATTGACCAGGACGCTCCATTCGCGTACTCCGTTGGCGTCTACTTCGATCAGCCCGACTTCGATGATCCGGTCGTTGGCCAAATTGGCTCCGCTGGTTTCGAGATCGACGAAAACCAGCGGTTCGGCGACGAAAACAGCGTTCATCGATCTCGATCAATGGCGCCGCGGCGGATCTGCCGTCGGCGCTGTTCAGCGCTCCGCACGTCGCGCGACGGCGGCAATCGCGTCCGCGAACTCCTCGGTCAGGGCCAGAGGAAGGTCATGTCCGAGCCCCTCGATGACGCGGATCTCGGCGCCGGGAATGTGGGCCGCGACGTCGTAACCACAGGCGACGGGAATCAAGGGATCGTCAGCGCCATGCAGGACCAGCGTTGGCGCCGTAATCGTCTGGAGCAGTTCGCGGCGATGATCGCTGGCGAGAAAAGCCGCCAGTTGTCGTGCCACGCCGCGCGGGTGGTAGCCACGCTCGTGTTCGGCATTGAACGAGTCCAGCAGGCGCTGCGGGCAACTCGGATAGCTCGGACTGGCGACCGCTAAGAAACGCCTAATCGCATCCTCGATCAGGCTTTCCTTGTCGCGTTTCTCAGGCAGTGGAGCAAACAGGGCGCGCGAAGCTTCAGGCGTCGGCGGTGGTAGGTCGGGATGGCCACTGGTGGTCATCAGGCAGGTCAGCGACAACACACGCTGTGGGTACAGCGCGGAAAGGATCTGGGCGATCGCGCCGCCCATCGAAGCACCGACCACATGTGCTCGCTCTATGGCCAATGCGTCGAGCAGGCCAATACAGTCGGCCGCCATGTCTTGTAGCGTGTAAGGTGCGTCGACCGGCCGCCCGGTACGCAGCGCCTTGCCGATGTCCGGCACACCGAGTTCGTCGAGCTTGGTTGACAAACCGCAGTCGCGGTTGTCGAAACGGATCACGCGAAATCCACGGTCGACCAACGCCGTACAGAGTTCGATGTTCCAGCGACCCAGTTGTGCGCCGAGTCCCATGATCAGCAGAATCGCCGGCGCGGACGCGTCGCCGAAGATCTCGTATTCGATTTGCAGCTTGTTGGCAGTAACCTGTGGCATAGAAAGGCAAGATAGAAGTTGGAAGTGGAAGTTTAGTGACCGGCCGTGCCGCTTGGCAAATCTACCACCGAATTGGCCTGAGGAGCGTGGGAAACTGTATTCTATTATTACGCATAATTTGTATTATGTAAACTACTGGAAACAGAAGCTGAGGGGCAACTCCTTCTCAACGTGTCCGGGTTGCGGCCGGGTTGGCCAGTGGCAACACCTGCGCCGCCAACCGGCTATCTGCTTTGAGCAGGCCGATCTCGTCGCCGAGAATGTGGGCACTTTCGATCAGCAGTACATCTTTTGCCTTCTTGCGCTCTTTCTCTTCGGCCAGATCGACACTCAACGAACGTTCGCTGGCAAGCAAGCCATCGTCCTGGCGGGCGGATTTCCGGAGCGCGGCGTCGTTCTTGCCGGCACGCAACTTCTGCCTCGCCTCCAGCCTGTCCCGTTCGGTACGACGGTCCGCTTCATTGAGCGAAATCTCGTTCAGTTGGCGCTGAGCGTTGAACTCGGCAACGTCTTCGAGCAAATACTGGAAGTCTTTGCTCTTTGCTGCGCGCGCCTCGTGCCTGGCGCGCAGAACCGGCAGGAGCGCGCTCACCCGTCCAGCGGGTACAAACTCCGCTGCCTTGATCTGCGTCCAGGGCAGCGCGTTTTCGGAACTCGACTCACCGAACTCGTCGGGGTCGCTGGTACTCGGAAAGACAATGTCCGGCACGACGCCGCGCAATTGGGTGGTACCGCCATTGATGCGGAAGAACTGGGCAATGGTCATTTTCAGTTCACCCAGTGGCGCCTTCTCGTCCTTCGCCACCTGGTTGAGATCGACGACGCTCTGCACCGTCCCCTTACCATAACTCGTTTCGCCGAGGACCAAACCGCGACCGTAGTCCTGAATCGCCGCCGCGACGATCTCCGATGCCGACGCCGAGCGACGATTGATCAGCACCGCCAGTGGGCCGCTCCACGCGACGCCGCTGTACCTGTCGTACTCGACCCGCACCTGCCCCTGCGCGTTGCGTTGCTGGACGACCGGGCCGCGATCGATGAACAAGCCTGTCAAGTCGACGGCTTCGCCCAGCGAGCCACCGCCATTGTCACGCAAATCGAGGAGAACACCATCTACCTTCTCCTTCTTCAACTCGGCCAGCAGACGCGAGACATCGCGGGTGGCGCTCTTGTAGTCCGGATCACCTTTGCGGCGGGCGTCGAAGTCTTCGTAGAAAGTCGGTAGCGAAATGACACCGATGCGGCGCTTTGCTGTGCCATCCCGCGTCTCGATGATCGACTTGCTGGCTGCTTGAGCGGCGATATTGATCTTTGCGCGGGTCAGAGAGATCAAGGTCGGCTTGCCGTCGGGGCCAGTATTGGCCGGCAAGACGGAGAGTACGACCGTGGTGTTCTTTTCCCCGCGGATCAGTGCGACGACATCGTCAAGGCGCCAGCCGAGTACATCGGTGAGTGGTGCCCGGATTCCCTGACCGACCCCGACGATCCGGTCGCCGACCTTGAGCTTCCCCGACACGGCAGCCGGCCCACCGGGAACGAGTTCACGCACCGTCGTATACTCGTCGCGCTCCTGCAGCACGGCACCAATGCCGACCAACGAAAGTCGCATCGAGATACCGAAATCTTCGGCCGCGCGCACGCCGAGGTAGCTGGTGTGCGGGTCCATGGCCGTCGAATAGGCGTTCATGAAGGTCTGGAAAACGTCCTCGCTTTTGATCTTGGTGTTGCGAGCCAGATACTGCTCGTAGCGCTTGTCCAGGGTCGTGCGGATGGCCTCCTCGTCCTTGCCGGCCAGCTTGAGCCGTAACCAGTCGTTCTTCACGCGCTTGCGCCACAGATCACGAATTTCCTCTTCATTTCTTGCCCAGGACGCCTTCTTGCGAGAGTACGGGTAGCTTTCCTTCAGGCTGAAGTCGGGTCTTTGCTTCAGCAACTCGCGGGCGTAAGCGATCCGCTCCGCGAGCCGCTGCCGCTGCAGGTTGAACATGGCAAACGGAACGCTCAGGTCCTGCCGGAGAATCGCGTCATCCAGCCGGCTGCGGGCACCGGCAAAGCGGTCGATGTCGGACCGGACAAAGAAGATCTTCTCGCCATCCAGTGATTCCAGGTAGTTGCTAAAAATCTTCTCCGACATCGCGTCGTCCAGTGGTGCCGCCCTGTAGTGGTAGCGCGAAAGTATCTGCGCCGACCAAAGCGCCGACTGCGCTTGCGATGGCAACGGCTCGACCGTTTGCAGCTCGTACGCCCAAGCCTGGATGGCGAGCAGCCAGGCAAGCAAGAGCGGCAGTAAGTTTCTTGCCCTCCACCTCCTACGGGATTTTAGACCACGAGCCGCCGGCCGCTGCTCCAGGGGCTCTGGCTGATCACGCGCACTGCCGAGCTGGGTGCTCAGTCGTTTGGTCATCGGCTTAGGACTGCTTCTTAAGTTCGATCAGCGGCAACACACCGGGTAGATCGAAACGTTTACGATTTGGTTCCACGGCGGACAGTGGAGCCGTTTCGACCAGAGTCGCCAGCGAGCGCCGGGTAAGCTCCTGATAGGTCAGCGTTCCTTCCTTCTTCCAGGCAATCTCCTGCTCGCTCAGGGAGCGGATGACCTTGGCCGGCACGCCGGCGACCAGCGAGCAGGGAGGTATTTCGAGTCCGGCTTTGACGAATGCACAGGCCGCGACGATGGACGATTCGCCCAGCACGGCATTGTCCATGATCACGGCGTTCATTCCGACCAGTGCGTTACGACCGATACGGCAGCCATGCAACACCGCGCCGTGACCGATATGGCCATCCTCCTCGATTACCGTGTCCGTACCAGGGAAGCCGTGCATGACGCAAGTATCCTGCACATTGACCCCGCGCTCGAGAATCAGACGACCGAAGTCACCGCGCAGGCTGGCGCAAGGTCCGACATAGCACCCCGGTCCGACGATAACGTCGCCGATCAGAACCGCCGACGGATGAACGTAGGCGGCCGGATCAATGACCGGGACAATACCGTCGATGGCGTAAACATGTGGGCGGCTCATGCTGAAACTCCTTGCGGGGCAGATGTCGTGTCGTGTCTGAAAAGTGGCCTGCCGCAGCGACCGATTCTGTCATTCTACGGAAAGCGCCGTGGCGGAAGACAGTTTTTATGTCCACCGGCAGACTCGGTTGCTTGCCAGGACGCTGCTACAGCGCGGTCAGCGGGTCGTCAGGCTGAAAGCGGGTGCGGAACGTCGGGTCTGGCGATGGGCAAGTTCCGTCAGCGGTACATAGAAAACGGTCGAGATAGCGCTCGGAAGGCGGCATCAGGCGTCGATAGAGCGCCTTACACAGTAGACGCGCGCTTTCGCCCGGCCAGCCGTCGGGCAGCAAGGCCTCGGGCAACTCGGGGTCGCGCAGCAGGAGGCGGCGATAATCGTGAATCAGCAACAGGCGGATCAGAAAAGCGTCTTCCTCGTCTACGGCGACTTGCTGTCCGCCGCGCAACTGCTCCAGCACCGGAGTGTACACGGCGACGAATTCGTCGTACGCACCCGCCAGCTCGCGCAGATCCCAGGCCCGCGACACGAAGTCGGCATTGCCGGCCGCCATCCCGGCGAGATTCACATCGGCCGCCAGGAGGGGCAACAAATCTGCCAAGACGCCGCCCAGGCCCTCGGCCATCAGGGCGTCGATCACGGCCGACCAATCCGCTCCCGGATGGACAAAGCACGCCTCATCGAGAGCGCCGAAGCCTTGCCAGAAAAGCGCGCGTCGAAGCGCGTTGCGGTCCTGCGGGGCGAGCGGAGCCAGGACGAGAATCAATCGCCAGCGATGATCCCAGCGCGGTGCATGAGCAGCATAGATCTGCCTCGCCGCATCCTCGCAGCGACGCTTCCCGGAAGGCGTCAACAAATAGTCGCTACGCCGGCCGAGAGTTTCCGAGAACAACCACTCATCCTTGGCAAGGCGAAAAACCGAAGTGCGCACCAAGCGCTCGCTAATGCCCAGGGGCTGCAGCAGGCGAATCAGACTACCCAGCCACACACGGCCACCGCGCGGCAGGATCAAATCGCCAAACAACGAAATGATCAAGGAAGCGGCATGTACCCGCTTCTGGCTGCTGAAGCTCTCGATGCGCGCACGCGTGGGTGGACTCATGGGCAAGCAGTTCGCCACTCGTTGTCCAGCGAGACGATGTGCCCGTTCACTGCCTACTGTTGCCGACTCGGTGCGCCGCAGGGAGACAGCCCATCAGCCGCGGGTCCAAGCGCGCATTGCCGCGCTCGCCGCCCGAGGCGACGGGCGTTCTGTGCCCACGGCCCGGGATTCAACCGCGAGGCGAAGCGACGGCCACCCGGCCGGTTTCTGATACTTGCACCACCGACCACACCTACTCCCTGTTTAGTCTCTCTCTTCCGCCAGCGGAGGATCGCTCGGCTACCCCGCGCCCCACGGTCGTCCCACAGCGCCGGGTCCGCCGGCTTGGCAGGAGGATCCTACCGCTTACGGCCACGTCGCCATTTCCTTCCCTTCCGCTGTCGCCAGGCGGCCGTCCCTTTCTGGCGGCCTATTTTACTACCGGCCACGGGTCGGCGATACGGATCGTGTCCCGTCGGGTAGCAACGGAAGCAACACTCCTGCCACCGGCGATACAGTGGCTTTCTTGATACGCCTGTTGACAGCAACGGCCATCGTTTGTAATGCTTTTCGGGCGTTGCCAAGGCTTGTAGACTCGTAGCTGCGCACTATTTGCACCGCGAGCACCGTCCCGGTCCGGGTCTATCGGCCCCGACACTGGAGCTACGTCCGCCCTCCTCCCTTAACTTGCGCCAGATTTTTCCGAAAAGAGCTTTTATGCCTGAAACGACCCCTATTGCTTCCGATGACGCCGCTGCGCTCCAGCTTGCCGAACTAACGGCACAGGCGATGTACAGTCGCGACGCGGCGATCAAACTGATCGGCGTGCGCCTGGTCAGCGTCCGTCCCGGTCACTCGCTGATGACCATGATCGTTCGACCGGACATGGTCAATGGACACCATATCTGCCATGGCGGCTACCTGTTCACTCTGGCCGACACGGCGTTCGCCTATGCCTGTAACAGCTACAACCGCAACACGGTTGCCTCGGCGTGCCACATCGACTTTCTGACGCCAGCCCGCGAAGGCGAATTGCTCGAGGCTGAATGCGTCGAACGATCGCTCGCCGGCCGTACCGGTGTCTATGACACGACCATCCGCAATAGTGAGCGCAAGGTGATTGCGCTCTTCCGCGGCAAGTCGTATCGCATTTCTGGGGAAGTCATCGCCGGCCTGGAAGCCGAGGAGAAACGACCCGCCTCGGCCAGCCCACCGGAAAGCGAGGTCGAGGGCAATCCGCAGTGATGAGTAGCCGCGCCGGACGTTCACTCCGGCGCGGGCGCTGGCCGGATGTCGCGCTCGCTCCGTCCAGCGCGCACCCTTGACCCTCTTCAGGACGGCCACCCGAACGCCCTTTGCCTTCGCCTCGTCGAACGTCGGCCGGCATCCGCCCTCCCCCCAACTCGTTGCCGACGCGCCGACGCCGCTCATTGCCATTCCTGCCGCTCGACATTAGACCTCGCTGAAAGTCGAGTGCGCACCCCGCAGCGGCACTGGCATGCACCGTGTCGCCGGCACCCGCGGCCACGCTCGGGCGGGCACCCGAACGCTGCCTGGAAACAGTGCCTTCAGCTTGCCTGATCCTGGTGCGATACATTGGTGCTCGCCCCACCTTGGTGCGGAGAAGGCCAGGAGAGCCCGTGAATAGCCGGCTGCAGATCGATCAAGGAGCGGCGGCCGGCGCATTTTCCCAACCTCTTCGTGTTTGGCACGCCGCTTGCTTTGTTCTCCTCGGAGAAGATTTCTTCCCGCTTCCTAACCCTCCAGGAGACAACAAATGGTACGTCGCAATTTCATGAAGACGCTCTCGGCGGTGGCCGTAACGGCGGCTTTCGGCCTCAACTCGCTGAGCGCCCTGGCCGCCGAGACGATCAAGGTCGGTGTTCTGCATTCGCTTTCCGGCACCATGGCGATTTCCGAGACGGCGCTCAAGGAGACCGTCCTGATGGCGATCGACGAGATCAACAGCAAGGGCGGAGTGCTCGGCAAGAAACTCGAGCCGGTGGTCGTCGACCCGGCCTCCAACTGGCCGCTGTTCGCCGAAAAGGCGCGCCAGCTTCTCAGCAAGGACAAGGTCGCGGTGACTTTCGGCTGCTGGACCTCGGTGTCGCGCAAGTCGGTTCTGCCGGTCTACAAGGAACTCAACGGCCTGCTCTTCTACCCGGTGCAGTACGAAGGCGAGGAACTCGAGTACAACGTCTTCTACACCGGCGCG
>NZ_JAPUVI010000066.1 GCF_029255285.1 Accumulibacter sp. | reverse complement strand
TTATATTTCTATGATTAGAATTATGTTAAAGCAGCTTTCACCTGTTCCAAGTCCTTGGCATAGCGCGTCTTCCATTGTTAAAATATAAAACATAATCAAAGATGGTTTTTTAACACGCTCTGAGTTTTGGTACTACGTGGTGTTTGGCGCCTACACCTTGCTAAGCGGTTATTCTCGACAAATTGTCATGCTCTTAGCATGCCTCGCTGCGGGACCACGAATCATTTTCACGATGCCAGTCTGGTTGTTGGGGGTGGTAGCCTATCGACTCGACCAGAAAACACATTTACACAGGAGCAGCGCCTGCGTTTTGTTCGCAATTTCTGGCTTGGGCATCGCTCTCTACATGACGACCTTCGGCCATTCGGTCCTTCAGTCGTTGAACGACGCGATCTTTGGCGGCAGTCATAGTCGATACTGGACACTGGGTGGCCATACATTGTTCCTGGGTGACCTTCCCAAGCTACCAGCAGACATACTGTTGGGGATCTTGTTCGCGACCGCAATTGTGACGGTAAAGCCTGCAATGGAGGGACTACACCCCCCGGTCTGGATTTCGTCGTCCATTCGATATCTCGCGGGTTCCACGTTCAGCCTTTATCTATTTCATGCTCCGCTCTTGTACTTCATTGCCGCGAACATGCATTTACAGAAACACAGTGCATTTTCCGTGATTCTATTGGGTGTGTTAGTTTTCTTGACTTGTTTTGCACTCTCGTATCCCACGGAGCGACAGGTTGGGCGGTATCGTGCCTTTTTTCTTGATCTTATTTCCATGGCTTCCCGCGTATACCAGGGTTTCCACGCTCGGATGAAATAGTGCTCAGACCTTGATGTTGATAAGAGCTTCTCCCGGCGCGCGCCGCCGGCCCCGGTTCGTGCGCGTGTCGAGCAGGATTGGCTGGTCCTTCGAACGACGGTCGGCGTGTCTGCGCTCTACCGGTTCGGGCTTGCTCTCATCATCAGGGCCGACCGCCTTCGGGGACTCTGGGCGTCCGCCATTTTTACTCGGTGGTGGCTGTTCTTGCGGCGAGGCCGCCAGCTCGTCGGCGAGTCTGGCCGCAGGCTCCACTGGCTCGGACTTCCTGTCGACCTCCTTGCCGAGATTGCCGATGGGCGGTAATAATTCAGATGGAATCCTCATTGTCCAAGTCCTGTACAAGTGACCGCGAGGCATGAAATCCGGGCAGGCGGTCAAACAATCGAATCAATCTACGATCACTGACCGTTTTACTGTATCACTGCGCCGGTCAGTGTTAAACCTGGAAAGCACCATGGTTTGCCAAATTTTTCGCAGAAAGCCGCCTGCTGCGCTGATGGCGCCGCCAGCGGGAACGGCTGCCGGCCGATCGGGCGCCGCTTGCGCCTGCCGGTCCGCCGGGAGGAGGGCAGCCGCTGCGCCTCGAAACGGCACGCGTACGCGCAGCCGAACTGGCCCTCGATGCCACCGCAGTCGGTTCGCTGCGCTCGAACGAGTCGATCGTTCTGCGTCCGGAGACGCCCGGTCGAACCGCCTCGATCCACTTCCAGGACGGGGCTGCGGTCAGCAAGGGTTCGGCGATGCAGGCGGTCCTCGACCCCACTGGCCAAGCTGCTGACGGTGAACGAGACGGTCAGACCGCGCGATAGGCAATCATCTTGAGCGTGTCGGGCAGCTGCTTGCTGTGGGGTACCCACAACACGCGCGAGAGCAGGTTTACTCGTGCCGCAGCGCTTCAATCGGGTCCATCTGCGCTGCCCGCCGCGCCGGGAAATAGCCGAACAGCACGCCGATGCCGGCCGAGAATACGAACGACAGCAGATTGATCGCCGGATCAAAGAAGTACGGCACGCCCATGACACCGGCGAGGACGAAGGACGCGGCGGTGGCGATGACGATGCCGACGACGCCACCGAGTGCCGCTAGGACCACCGACTCGATCAGGAACTGCAACAGCACCTCGCGCTCGAGCGCGCCGATGGCCAGGCGCAGGCCGATTTCGCGGGTGCGCTCGGTAACGCTGACCAGCATGATGTCAGCGGGAGGGCTCGCTCGCCGACCCGCACACGGAGCATCAAAATCGCAAATCGATTCGACAGATCCGTTTAATCTCGCCTCCTCCGCGTGTCACTTGCATAGCCTCAAATAGTACACAAACTGATTGTCGTACTCGAACCGCCACGTCGATCTCGTATTCGAGCGGATCAACCGTCGTCACGAGACCTGTAGCACGATGATCACGACCAACCGTTCGTTCTCGGAGTGGTCAGATGTCTTTCCCAAAGCGGCCTGCACCGTTGCCCTGATCGAATCAGGAAAGGACCGAAAGACTCGACAATGAAGAACACGCCAAGCACCAGCGCGAGGCCGGGAGTTCCTGCCGTCAGCCGGCGACTCGGCCTCTGGCTGAATTCCACTTTGCGATGCTCAGCTTGTCGCGGCGAGTGGCATCAGGCTTGCGCGCATTCTCTGAATCGCCTTCACTTCGACCTGGCGAATTCGCTCGGCCGATACCCCGAATTCCTCTCCCAGATCGTGCAAGGTTGCCGGTTTTTCGTGAATCAGCCAGCGCGCCTCGACAATGCGACGGCTGCGCGGATCGAGGCCGGCGAGAGCGCTCTGCAGGTCTTCATTCTGCAGTCGGGCACGCGCACGCGCGTCGAGGACATGCAACGGTTCGCCCGAGTAGTCGGCCAAGATAGGTGATGGGTGCAAACGCCTCGTCATCATCGCTGTCGCCGTCCAGTGCCACATCGTGGCCAGATAAGCGCGTGTCCATTTCAATCACCTCAGCAGGCGTCACGTCAAGGATCTGGGCAATCTCTGCGGCCCGCGTGGAGCCGAGTCCCTGGCTGCTGGTTTCCATGCTGCGCGGGTTGAAGAAGAGTTTGCGCTGCGCCTTGGTCGTTGCCAGTTTGAGCATCCGCCAGTTCTTCAGGACGTACTCGTGGATTTCGGCCTTGATCAAGTGGATCGCAAAGGAAACCAGACGAATGCCACGCGTCGGGTCGAAGCGCTGCACGGCCTTCATCAGCCCGATGTTGCCTTCCTGGATCAGGTCCGCGTGCGGCAGGCCATAGCCGAGGTAGCCGCGGGCGACTGAAATGACGAGGCGCAGGTGCGACACGACCAGTTGCCGTGCGGCGTCGACGTCATTGTCGTCACGATAGCGGCTGGCCAAACGAAACTCGTCTTCCCGCGTCAACATCGGGAAGCGTCTCGCTCGCTGGATATACGCGTCGATGCTGCCGATACTGACGGCTCCCGATAGCGCCGGGGACTGCACTCCTGGCAGGTACTTCGCCCGGCTGGCGACCGGCGGGCGGACCCGCGGAGACGGTAGGTCGGATGACGTCCGCTCGCAGGTCTCGCAGATGGCCATGCCTAAGACCTCGGCGCGGCGCGCTCCATCGATCGCGGCCCTGGCCTCCCGCGCATTCCGGGCCGCGCACTGGCATGGAAGTCGTCGAAGGTCTTCTTCTGTTCCGGTGTCAGCACCGCGTAGAACTCCTTGAGGGCGGCGACATGCTCAAACATGCGCGACTGCTGCTCGCGCATACGCTCCACCATCTTGTCGGCGCGTTCCGGCGTCGTCAGCTTGGCCCATTCCTCGGGATTGCGGGGTTCGGGCTTGGCCATCGGATGTTC
>NZ_JAPUVI010000065.1 GCF_029255285.1 Accumulibacter sp. | reverse complement strand
TCCGCTCGGCGTGAAGTAACGCGCCGTAGTGAGCTTGATGGCGGCATTGCTGTTGAGCGGAAGAATGGTCTGTACCGACCCCTTGCCAAAACTCTGGGTACCCATCACGACGGCGCGTTTGTGGTCCTGCAGCGCACCCGCAACGATCTCGGATGCGGACGCCGATCCACCATTCACCAGCACCACCATCGGAACGGTCTTGATCGAAGCCGGCACGTTCTTGATGTAGTCGTCGCGGGAGCCACGCAGATAATCTTCGGGCACAGCCAGATACTTGCGCTTGGAATCCTCCGCCCGACCGTCCGTCGACACCACCAGCGCCTGCGGCGGCAGAAAAGCGGCCGAAACGCCGACCGCGCCATGCAGCAGGCCGCCCGGATCGTTGCGCAGATCGAGCACCAGTCCCTTCAAGTCGCCCTGCTTGACGAGCCTGTCCAGATGCTGGACGAGGGAAGCCGCAGTCTGTTCCTGGAACTGCACGACACGCACATAACCGTATCCCGGTTCGACGATCTTGGACTTGACGCTCTGAACCTTGATCACCTCGCGCACCAGGGTGACGACGACAGGCTTGGTTTCGCCCTTTCGCGCGATGGTGAGGGTAATACTCGTTTTGGGCTTGCCGCGCATGCGCTTGACGGCGTCGTTCAGAGACATGCCTTTGACCGACGTGTCGTCGAGCTTGATGATCAAGTCGCCCGCCTTGACGCCTGCCCGGAAGGCCGGTGTATCCTCGATCGGGGAAATCACCTTGACGAAGCCGTCCTCGGACCCGACTTCAATCCCCAGCCCACCGAATTCTCCCTGCGTCCCAACCTGCAGTTCCTTGAAGGCTTCGGCGTCGAGATAAGCGGAATGGGGGTCGAGATTGGAAAGCATTCCGCTGATTGCATGAGTAATCAGCTTCTTGTCTTCGACAGGCTCGACGTAACCCTGCTTGATGGCATTGAAAACGTCGGCGAGATTGCGCAATTCCTCCACCGGAAGGGGAGCAAGCGGCGACTTGTCCGCATTGGCCGAGAAGTTGAGACTGATCAGAACCCCGGCACAAAGCCCGGTAAATACCAGGCCGGCTTGTTGCAGTTTGCTGCGCATAAAGTCTCCGTCAGGACGCCGGGGCCTACAGCCCTTTTACGACGCCACCCCGCCCGGAAGCGGGCGGACCATAAATAGCGTGATGAGTATAAACCGGAAAGGTTCCAGGCTCGCCCGGCGGAACTGCCCGTCTCAATGACGCCCCGGACGGGCCTTTGTTCTCCGCGCCGCTTGGGGCATGACAGCGCTCGACCTGCACGTCTCACGGCGAGCCGCACTGTCGCTGGAAAAGGTGTTATTTTATAATATTAAAGTGCTTTGATAGCCGCCGATTTTGTGAAGACGACCGCCGACCTTATCGCCAATCAGGAGCACATCGAGACCGCCGCTCGGGCACTGAAGGCCATTTCCCATCCGCTGCGCTTGAAGATTCTCTGCGTGATCGGAGCCGAGGAAGCCTGTGTGCAGGACATCGTAGACGCCGTCGGAACCTCGCAAAGCAACATCTCCCAGCATCTCGCCATTCTTCGCGACAAGGACGTGCTGCTCACCCGCAAGGATGCCAACCGTGTTTTTTACCGTGTCGGCGACCCACGCACACTGCAACTCATTGCGATGATGCGCGAAGTCTTTTGCGGCAACGAAAGAGCCTAGGCCGCGTTTTCGCACCTCGTTTCAATCGATCCCCATCCATTCTTTTCCCTCCCCACCTGGAGTCAGTTTCGTGGAATTCATCCAGCAACACTGGTACTGGGCTGCGCTTGCAGCCGTTAGCGGCACCCTGCTCGTCATCACCTCCCTGCGCGGAGGCCGCGGAGTTTCTCCGGCCGAGGCGACCGCACTCATCAACCGCGACGACGCGCTCGTCATTGACGTGCGCGAGGCGGGGGAGTTCGCTTCCGGCCACATCCTGAATGCCCGCCACATCCCCCTTGCCGACCTCGAAAAGCGCATCGGCGAACTTGAAAAATTCAAGGACAAGCCTGTTATCGTCAACTGTCAGAGCGGCGGCCGCTCGGCTTCCGCCTGCACCGTCCTGAAGAAAGCGGGCTTTGCCAGCGTCCATAATCTCGAAGGCGGTATCGGCGCCTGGGAGCAAGCCGGAATGCCGATCAGCCGAAAGAAGAAATAATCATGCAACCGAAAATCCTGATGTACTCCACCGCTGTCTGCCCCTACTGCGTGCGTGCCGAAGGTCTGTTGCGCCGCAAGGGCGTCACCGAGATCGACAAAGTCCGCATCGATACCGATCCGGCACGACGCGACGAAATGATGGCGCGCACCGGCAGGCGTACCGTCCCTCAGATCTACATCGGCGACTTCCACGTGGGTGGCTGCGACGATTTGTTCGCACTCGACCACGAAGGCAAGCTCGACGCACTGTTGCGTGGCGAAACCGCCTGAGCAACACCCCAGCCTGCGACATCCGCCAACTCTTTCTCAACCGGAAAAACCACCATGTCCGAAAACGCCCAACCCGTCTTCTCCATCGAAAAGCTCTACGTCAAGGATCTATCCGTCGAAGTGCCGCACGCACCGCAGATCTACCTCGAACGCGAAGCGCCTCAGATCAATGTCCAGTTGCGCACTGAAGGCAACGGCGTCGACGAAGGCGTGTTCGAAGTGGCCCTGACCGTCACCGTCACCGCCAAGCTGCCCGACGACCGGACCGT
>NZ_JAPUVI010000064.1 GCF_029255285.1 Accumulibacter sp. | reverse complement strand
CGCTGCGTCTGCAGGCCGGCGATGTTGGTGTGCTCGGCAAGCACGCCAACGCTATCCAGAGAACCATCCAGCGATGGCGGCAGAAAGACGTCGGCGTAGCCGAGCTGGCGGCGCTGCTCGATGCGCAAACCGCTGACCAGGTTGTAAGCCTGATTGAAAAAATGGGCGTCGCGGTAACTGGTTTCAACGCGATAGCCGGTGTTGCTGCTGACGCCAAAGCCAAAGCCGACCCGCCGAGGCTTGGCCTCGGTGATCTGAACCCGCACCGGCGCGGCTTCGGGCGTGGCGCTTTGGCGATCGATATCGACGACGACCGAGGCGAAGTAGGTGGTGTTCTGCAGCGCGGTCTGGAACCGCAGCAGGCGCTCCAGGCTGTAAGGCTCGCCGGGGGTCGGCGGACGATAACGCTCGATCAGGCTGCGGTCGTAATCCACAAGCCCGCTGATCTCGAGGGAACCGAATCGGAACGCCGGGCCGGAATCCACTTCGACACTCAGTTTGGCGCTGGCCGTGGTCGGATCGATGATGGCGCTGCTGTCGGCGATCGACGCTGCAGCGTAATCGCGAGCGCTCAGTGCATCGATCAGCCGCTGTTTGGCGGCATCCCAGTCGGCCTGACGAAAAGGCTGCCCCACCGGCAGCCCCCAAGCCTCCCGCAGCGCAGCAAGGCGAGCCGGGCGATCGCCTTCGTCGCGGGTCAGATCTCCGGAGAAGTCGAGCTGAACGCTGGCGATAGTGGTGCGGACGCCCGGCGTGACGACAATGCGGAATGTCGGGTCGCCACCGTCCTCGCCTTCGATGGCAGGCGAGAAATAGCCTTCGGTGGCGAGAATCTCGCCGATTTCCTTGCGCGCCCGACGCAGTAAGGCAACCCGGCCTGCGGCGTCGATTCCTTCAGGATGACGATCCAGGAAACCCAGGTGTTTGAGGAGCAACGGCCGCAACTCGTCCGGCACGACAAGCTCGACTCCACCCGCCGCCCTTGCGCCCACCGAAGTAAAGGCAAGCGATAGCGACAGAAGGCAAAAGACGATGCGAAGGACGAAAGCTTGAAGTGGCACGGGGCGGATTCTACCTGCCCCATGCCAGCAAATCCGAAGCTTCAGGATTCCAGATGATAACGGGTGACCCGCTCGACTTCGTTCTTCGAGCCGAGCATCACCGGTACGCGCTGATGCAGCTTGGTCGGCTTGATATCGAGGATGCGTTCGCGGCCGGTCGTGGCGGCGCCGCCAGCTTCCTCGACGATCATCGCCATCGGGTTGGCTTCGTACATCAGGCGCAGCTTGCCGCCCTGCGCCTTGATCTTGCTGTCCAGCGGATAGAGGAAGATGCCGCCGCGAGTCAGGATGCGGTGAACGTCGGCAACCATCGAGGCCACCCAGCGCATGTTGAAATCGCGCTCGCGGGGTCCCTCCTTGCCGGCCTGCAGTTCGCCGATGTAGCGCTGCACCGGCGCCTCCCAGAAACGCGCGTTGGAAGCGTTGATGGAGTATTCCTTGGTGTCTTCGGGAATCTTCATGTTGGGATGGGTGTAGATGAAACTGCCCATCTCGCGGTCGAGGGTAAAACCATGCACACCGTCGCCGATGGTAAAAACCAGCTGTGTGGACGGGCCATACACCGAATAGCCCGCAGCCACCTGCTCGGTGCCCGGCTGCATGAAATCGGCTTCGGTGGGCTCCGCTCCGCCTGTCGGACACTTGAGAACCGAGAAAATGGTGCCGACCGAAATGTTCACGTCAATGTTGGACGAACCGTCCAGGGGATCGAAAAGCAGCAGAAAGCCGCCCCGCGGATAGTCGTTGGGAATCGGGCGGATTTCCTCTACTTCCTCGGAAGCCATCGCGGCAAGGTGGCCGCCCCATTCGTTGGCCTGGATAAGGATGTCGTTGGCAATGACGTCGAGTTTCTTCTGGGCCTCGCCCTGCACGTTGTCGCTGCCGGCTTCGCCGAGCACGTCGGCGAGGGCTCCCTTCGAGACGTTGACGGCAATGGCTTTGACGGCGCGGGCAACGACTTCCATCAGCAGACGCAGATCGGCGCCCATCAGGCCTTTGCGTTGCTGCTCGATGAGAAATTGGGTGAGCGTAACTCGACGCATGGATCGGACCTCCGGAAAAGGCTGTAAAAGTGGGCCATATTATCGCCCGGATCAGGGTCTTCCGTCGTTTATGATTGCGACCTCGATTCAAAAGCGGCTTATCGCCGCTCGATCCGGATCATTCTTTGCAGGGCATCATGGAAGTTTTGGTAATCGGCGCCGGCCTCGCCGGCGTCACAAGCGCGTGGTATCTCGCCCAGGCTGGCTGCAACGTGACGGTGTTAGACCGCCAGCCCGCCCCCGGCCTGGAAACCAGTTTTGCCAACGGTGGACAAATCTCGGTCAGCCATCCGGAACCCTGGGCCAATCCGTCGGCCCCGGCCACCATACTGCGCTGGCTGGGCCGCAACGACGCGCCGCTGCTGTTCCGCCCTCGCGCCGAGATGGAACAGTGGCGATGGGCTCTGTCCTTCCTGCGGGAGTGCCTCCCCGGACGTACCGCCCGCAATACCGCCGCCATCGCCCATCTCGCCACCTACAGCCGTCAGGAACTACGCGCCCTCCGAGCGAGCACCGGCATCGAATATGAAGCAGCCGAGGGCGGCATCCTCCATCTTTTCGAAACCCGGCGAGAATTCGATCACCTCCCCGCCAAGCTCAAACTTCTCCAGAAGTTCGGCATTGCCAGTCAGATTCTCGATGTCGACCAGACGATTGCGCTCGAGCCGTCCCTCGCAGCGCTACGTCCCCGCCTCGTTGGCGCGCTCCACGGGATTGATGACGAAACAGGCAATGCGCACCTGTTCTGCAAGGCTCTCGCCAAGAAGGCGCAAGAAGCGGGCGTCCAGTTCTGTCTGAACAATTCGATTCAGGCCTTTGATGTCATTCACGGAAAAATCGCCGGCGTGCGCGTCTTCGATGCGGAACAGCGTGCCGGCATGTTGCGTGCAGATGCGTTCGTGATCGCGGCGGGCAGCTACAGCCCGCAAATCGTCCGGCCGCTCGGAATCAAGCTGCCGATCTATCCGGTCAAAGGCTATTCGATCACCGTGCCGATCCTTGACGAGAAACGCGCCCCGCGCCTGAGTCTCACCGACGAATCCCGCCGGGTCGT
>NZ_JAPUVI010000063.1 GCF_029255285.1 Accumulibacter sp. | reverse complement strand
TACGCCATCGTCTGCAACGAATACTGCGGCATCGGCCACCACTCGATGCTCGGCCGTATCTACGTGAAATAAAGGGGGAAACAACCAGATGGCAACGACTTACCGTACCTGTCCCGTCTCCGGACTGCAGTTCGAGGACCAGGCCGAAAAGCTGATGCGCTGGAACGCCGTCGCCGGTGTTCTCTGGCTGCTCGTCGGCGGCATCACCGCGCTGCTCGTCATCCTCACCCGCTGGCCGGCGATCAAACTGCTGCCGGCCGACCAGTTCTATCTGATCCTCACCGCCCACGGCATCGACATGCTGATCCTGTGGATCCTGTTCTTCGAAATGGCTGTCCTCTACTTCGCCTCGTCGACGCTGCTCAGGTGCCGGCTGGCGACGCCGAAAATCGCCTGGCTCGGTTTCTGGCTGATGGTCGTCGGCGGCATCATGGCCAACATCGCCATTTTCCAGGGCGAATCGAGCGTCATGTTCACGTCCTACGTGCCGATGCAGGCCGCCCCGCACTTCTACCTGGGGATCATTCTGGTCGCCGTCGGCGCGCTGCTTGGCGTCGCCGTCTTCTTCGGCACACTGGTCGTCGCCAAGAAGGACAAGACCTATCAGGGCTCGCTGCCGCTCGTCACCTTCGGCGCGCTGACCGCCGCGATCATCGCCACCTTCACCATCCTCGCCGGGGCCGGCATCCTGCTGCCGACCTTCTTCTGGTCGGTCGGCCTTATCAAGGAAATCGACGCGCAGTTGTATCGCATGGTGTGGTGGGGACTGGGGCACTCGTCGCAGCAGATCAACGTCTCCGCCCACGTCGCCGTCTGGTATCTGACCGCCGCCGTCATCTTCGGCGCCAAGCCGCTGTCGGAAAAGGTGTCGCGCTTCGCCTTCCTGCTCTACATCCTTTTCCTGCAACTCGCGAGTGCGCACCACCTGCTCTCCGACCCGGGAATGAGCGCCGAGTGGAAGGTACTCAACACCTCCTACTTCATGTACTTCGCCGTCATGGCGTCGATGATCCACGGCTTCACGGTGCCCGGCGCGATCGAAGCCGCGCAGCGGCGCAAGGGCTACACCAACGGCCTCTTCGAGTGGTTGCGCAAGGCGCCCTGGGGCAACCCGGTGTTCTCCGGCATGTTCATCTCTCTGGTCAGCTTCGGCTTCCTGGGCGGCATCTCGGGCGTCGTGCTCGGTACCGAGCAGATCAACATGCTGATGCACAACACCTTCTACGTGCCGGGCCACTTCCACACCACGGTCGTCACCGGCACCACGCTGGCCTTCATGTCGATCACCTACCTGCTGGTGCCCGTCCTCTTCCGGCGCGAGATGATCCTGCCCAAGCTGTGCCAGATCCAGCCCTACCTGTTCGGTATCAGCATGTCGGTCCTGGGTCTGGTGATGATGGGTGCCGGTACCTTGGGCGTCTCCCGCCGGCACTGGGACATGGCCTTCTCCGGCGCCCCGTTCCAGTACGAATGGCCAGGCGCGGCCTACCTGATGATGGGCCTGACCGGCATCTTCGGGGTGATCGCGGTGATTGGCGGCGGTTTGTGGATCCTGCTCGTCGTCGGCTCCCTGCTGTTCGGCAAGAAACTCGACGGCGGCAAGGTCTCCAACCAGCCGACGCCCATCCCGCCAAGCACACAGGCGGCGTCCGCCGTCGCCCACGGCAGCGACCACGTCGGTGTCCCGGGCACGGTCGTGCTGGCCTTGCTGCTTTTCGTCTGCTTCGTCCTCTACTACTTCGTCAACTGGAAGTACCTGTCCGAGGTCTGGCTGCTGAGCTGATCCGGCAAATCCCCCGCGCCACCGGCGCGGGGGCCTGTCTCAATCGGGCCTGGCAGACAGGCTCGATTCAAACAGGCCCAAACCCGACCCGATCGCCAACCCATTTTCCACTGATCGTCACGCTAGCGCCGCCAATGCCATCGACACTCCCACCGAACAGCACTTCCGGTTTCCCCCTCCGTGCCATTCTGGGCGTCTTCAAGCTGCGCATCGGCGTCGTCATCACTTTTACCGCGCTGGCCGGACTGGCCGTCAGTTCGGGGCCCGCGCTGAGTCTGCCGCAACTGCTCGTGCTGACCCTCTCCGTCCTGGTTTCGTCGGCCAGCGCCGGCGCCTTCAACCAGTATTACGAACACGACAGCGACCATCTGATGGCGCGCACCAGCAAGCGCCCTTTCGTGACGGGTGAACTGCACCACGGTCCGCTCTGGCTGCTCGTCATCGGCGCACTGATGGCGCTGTCGGTCGGCAGCGCCTGGCTCGCCCTCAATGCCTGGTCGGCGCTGTTCGTCTTTCTCGGCGCCTTTTTCTACGCCATCGTCTACACCGTCTGGCTGAAGCGCAGAACCTGGCTCAACATCGTCTTCGGCGGGTTGGCCGGCAGTTGGGCGGTGCTCGCCGGCGCGACCGCCGCCGACCCGCAGATTGGCGGCGTGCCGCTGGCGCTCGCCTTGGTGCTTTTCCTGTGGACACCACCGCACTTCTGGAGCCTGGCGATCGCTTTCCGCGCCGATTACGAGGCCGCCGGCGTGCCGATGCTGCCCGTCGTCGTCGGCGATCAGCGGGCGGCGAACACGATCTTCCTCAGCACCCTGGCCCTGGTCGCCGCATCGCTCCTGCCGCTGGTCTTCGGCCTCGGCGCGATCTACTTCGCCGGCGCCGCCATCGGCGGCTTCCTGTTCGTGCAAAAAGCCTGGCGGCTGACTCGCGATCCCAATCGCCGATCCGCGATGGTCTGCTTTCATGCGTCGCTGATACAGTTGACGCTCGTCCTGCTGGCCGCCATCGTAGACCGTCAATTCACTTTCTGATCCTCAACCGGCCCACTGCCGTGCCTGGTCGATTCTCGCGCGCCCTGCTCGCATCGCTGCTTCTCGTGGCCGCCCAGCCGCTGTTCGCCGAAGACGCCGCGAGCGACAAACCGAAGCTCACCGCTCGTTCGCAGGGAGCGAACAAGGAACTCGCGCTGACCACCCTCGATGAGAAGGCGGCCTTCGCATCGTCGCAAAACGCGATCGGCCGGCAGGTCGGCGACTTCGTTCTGCTCGACCGCCAGGGACGTCCGGTCGAATTGTCGCGTTACCGCGGCAAGCCACTGCTCGTCACCTTCATCTATACCGCCTGCTTTCAGGTTTGTCCGACGATCACCCGCAACCTGCAAAAGGCTGTCGACAACACCGTCAGCGTCATGGGCGCCGAGCGCTTCAACGTCGTCAGCATCGGCTTCAATCAGCCTTTCGACTCGCCCGGAGCGCTCAAGGACTTTTCCCGGCAGTACGGCATCCACTTGCCCAACTGGGAGTTCCTGAGCCCGGCGCCGGCCATCGTCGGCGCCTTGACCGCCAATTTCGGCTTCAGCTACGTCGCCACCCCGGCCGGCTTCGACCATATCAACCAGGTGACGCTGGTCGACGCCGAGGGCCGGATCGTCCGCCAGGTTTATGGCGAGAAGTTCAGCGCCGAAGACCTCGCCGAACCGCTCAAGCTCCTGATCGCCGGTTCCGCGATCCCGCCCGAAACGGGCACGCTAAAGGAAATCATGGAGCGCGTGCGCATCCTCTGCTCGATCTATGACCCGGTCACCGGCCGCTACCGGACGAACTACTCGCTGTACTTCCAGTTCGCCGGCTTCGTCACCTTTGTCGGCTTCATGATCTATCTGTCGATCAATTTCTGGAAGAACCGGCGCCGCGGCGCAACGAAAGCGCCCTGATCCGAGCTGCCGGCGCGTGCCCGACAAGCCGCTCGACGCCTGCCCGAAACAGATTGGCTCCGGCCCGTCCGCGCTTGACCGCAGCGCCGCTTTCTTACGACAATCCTTTTCCCCATTTGCGAAAGGCCTCCATGCTCGACCAAACCGTAGCCGATTTCAGCTTGCCGGCGACAGGTGGCCAGATCCTGACCCTGTCAGCCTATCGAGGAAGCACCGTCGTACTCTATTTCTACCCCAAGGACAGCACGCCGGGATGTACCAGCGAAGCTCAGCAGTTTCGCGATCTGTACCCGAAATTCGTCGCCGCCGGCGCTGTCGTGCTTGGTGTCTCACGCGACAGCGTCAAGTCGCACGAAAACTTCAAGGCCAAGCAGAACCTGCCCTTCGACCTCATTTCCGACAGCGAGGAAAGCCTTTGCCAGCGTTTCTCGGTGATCAAAATGAAGTCGATGTACGGCAAGCAGGTGCGCGGCATCGAACGCAGCACCTTCGTCATCGACCGCGAAGGCCTCTTGCGGCGCGCCTGGCGTGGCGTCAGGGTGACCGGCCACGCGCAGGAGGTGCTGGATTTCCTGATCGGGCTGGGGCCGCTCGGGCAGAACGATCAAGGCACGGGGAAAGGGTGAGATGACCCCCCTGCCCACCGCCGGTACGCCTGGCGAGAGGAGCGGCTCGAGCAAGCTTTTCGTCCTCGACACCAACGTCCTGATGCACGATCCGACGAGCGTTTTCCGTTTCGCCGAACACGACGTCTTTCTGCCCATCATGACCCTGGAGGAACTCGACGACCACAAGAAGGGCATGTCGGAGATCGCCCGCAATGCCCGCCAGGTGACACGTACGCTCGAGGCGATCGTCAACAGCATCGACGGCGACATCGACCAGGGTATCGCGCTCTACGAACCGTCGCGCGAACTGGCCTGCGGCCGCCTGTTCCTGCAGACCGAAGCGATCAGCACCGATCTCCCGGCGGGCTTGCCGACCGCCAAGGTCGATAACCAGATCCTCGCCGTCGTCATCCATCTTCAGCGCCGGCATCCGGAGCGCCGGGTGATCCTCGTCTCCAAAGACATCAACATGCGCATCAAGGCCCGGACGCTCGGCCTGGCGGCGCAGGACTACTTCAACGACAAGGTGCTGCAGGACACGGACCTGCTGTACACGGGAATACGCGAGCTGACGGCCGAGCTCTGGGAAGCTCTTGCTCGGGGAGCGAAGTCCTGCAAGAAGGACGGCCGCACGCTGTACCGCCTCGAGGGGCCGCTGTGCTCGCAACTGCTGGTCAACCAGTTCCTTTTCCAGGAGGGCGAGACGCCGCTTCATGCCGTCGTCCGCCAGGCGTCGGCGACGACGGCCGAGATCGAGACCTTTACCGATTACACACATCCCAGGCACGGCGTGTGGGGAATCACGGCGCGCAACCGCGAACAGAACTTCGCTCTCCACCTGTTGATGAACCCGGAGATCGATTTCGTCACCCTGCTCGGCCAGGCCGGCACCGGAAAAACGCTGCTCACGCTGGCGGCGGGACTGACACAGGTGGTCGAACACCGCCGCTACAGCGAAATCATCATGACGCGGGTCACCGTTCCGGTCGGCGAAGACATCGGTTTCCTCCCGGGAACGGAAGAAGAAAAGATGGGCCCCTGGATGGGCGCTCTCGAAGACAACCTCGAGGTGCTCAACAAGAGCGACGACGGGGCCGGCGACTGGGGGCGCGCCGCCGCCGGCGACCTGCTTCGCCACCGGATCCGTATCAAGTCGCTGAACTTCATGCGTGGCCGGACTTTCCTCAACAAGTTCCTGATCATCGACGAAGCGCAGAATCTGACCCCGAAACAGATGAGAACGCTGATCACCCGCGCCGGACCCGGCACCAAGGTGGTTTGCCTCGGCAACATCGCGCAGATCGACACACCCTATCTCACCGAAGGCAGCTCCGGCCTGACCTACGTCGTCGACCGCTTCAAGGGCTGGCAGCACGCCGGGCACATCACCCTGCAGCGTGGCGAGCGCTCCCGTCTCGCGGACCACGCCGCCGAGGTGCTATAATTTCGCTCGCCGGGCCGTGTCTTGTGACACGGCCCGGTCGTTTTCCAGCCACCGATCCGTTGTATTCGTTCCTCGCGATATGGATCCTGCGCTCACCGGAGAGTCGATTGAAACGACGTGAATTCCTTGCTGCTTCGGCGCTGCTGTCGCTGCTTGCACCGTCGACGGCACTCGCCGCCAACAAGAAGAAGACCGGCGGCGGCAGTCAAACCACCACGAAAGCGGCCGCCAAGTCCAGCGCCAAGCCGAGCGGCAAGAGCAGCGCTCGCGGCGCCACGAAGCCTGAAGGCAGAACCGCGGCTCGGCGCGGCGGCGGGCGGAGCTACCGGCCCGTGGTCGATACGCCGGCGCCGGCCGCCGTCGCGCCCGCCCCTCCCCCGCCTGTCGCGAGCGAACCGCGCAACGCCGTCAGCCTGCCGGACGAACCGCTGCCACAGTGGCGAACCTACGACGTCACGACGCTCATCACGCTGGGCAACGTCAGCGGCCGGACGCGCCTCTGGCTGCCGCTGGCACAGTACAAGGACACCTCCTGGCAGCGGTCGCTGGGCCATAGCTGGCAAGGGAATTTCGAGAGCGCGGGCATCTACCGCGACCCGGTGGCGGAGATGGAAGTCTTCTACGCCGACTGGAAGGAAGGCGTCGCCACGCCGCAGCTCCAGCTCGTCAGCCAGGTCGCGAAACAGGAACGCCACTTCGACATCACGCGACGCGGCAGCGTCGCCGAACGCAACGAAGTGCTCCGCCGCTGTCTGCAAGCCACCCATCTGATTCCCACCGACGGACTCGTCCGCCGTACCGCCGAAAGAGCGATCGGCCGGATCAAGGATCCGGTCGCGCAGGGCAAGGCGATCTACGACTGGGTGATCGAAAACACCGCCTTCGACCCGTCGGTCGCCGGCATCGGCCGCGGCGACGTCGAGGCGATGCTCGACAGCGGCCAGTTGAGCGGCCGCAGCGCCGACATCTCGCTGCTTTTCGTCGCCTTGTGCCGTTCGATCGGAATTCCGGCGCGCCCGGTTTTCGGTTTGCGGGTCGATAGCTCGCGACTCTTTACCGGCCTCGGCGCGGTCGGCAACCTGCGCGCCGCGCAGCACTGTCGCGCCGAGTTCTATACCCCCGGTTACGGCTGGATTCCCGTCGACCCGGCGGACGTCCGCAAGTCCATCCACGACGAACGCCTGACCGGCGGCGATGCCAAGCTGGTGGTTCTCCGTAAGCTGCTGTTCGGATTCTGGGAAGTAAACTGGATCGCCTACAACGTCGCGCTCGACGTCAAACTGCGTGGCGCCAGCGGGCGGACGCTTCCCTTCCTGGTCTTCCCGCAGGCCGAGACAGCCGGCAGCCGTTTCGACAGCGGCGACTCCAGCCGCCTCGCCTACACCGTCACGGCCAGCCGGGTAGACGGCTGAGCCGGCGCGGCCGCCAGCCGCGCGCGCCGCGAAGTCAATAAGCGCCCGGGCTGGCGAAATTCTCGAAGCGCGTGTACTCGCCCAGGAAGGTCAGGCGAAGGGTGCCGATCGGTCCGTTGCGCTGCTTGCCGATGATGATTTCGGCCACGCCCTTGTCGGGCGTATCCGGGTTGTACACCTCGTCGCGATAAATGAACATGATGACGTCCGCATCCTGCTCGATGGCCCCCGATTCGCGCAGATCCGACATCACCGGACGCTTGTTCGGCCGTTGCTCGAGCGAGCGGTTGAGCTGCGAGAGAGCCATCAGCGGAACGCCGAGTTCCTTCGCCAGTCCCTTCAGCGAACGCGAGATTTCCGAGATCTCGGTCGCCCGGTTCTCGCCGTGCGAGGTGGCGGACATCAACTGCAGATAGTCGACGACGATCAGCCCGAGCTGGCCGCACTGGCGGTGCAGGCGGCGCGCGCGGGCGCGCAGGTCGATCGGGTTGAGAGCCGGCGTCTCGTCGATATAGATCGGCGCTTCGTGCATCCTGCCCAGCGCAAAGGAAAGGCGCGACCACTCCTCGTCGTTGAGGCGGCCGGTACGCACGCGATGCGCGTCGAGCCGACCGACCGACGACAGCATGCGCATGGCCAGTTGCGTGCCGCCCATCTCCATCGAGAAAATGGCCACCGGCAGACCCACCTCGATCGCCACGTGTTCGGCGATGTTCAGCGCGAACGAGGTCTTGCCCATCGACGGGCGGCCGGCGACGATCAGCAGGTCGCCGCCCTGCAGGCCCGAAGTCTTCCCGTCGAGGTCGTGATAGCCGCTCGGGACGCCGGTGATATCCGACGGATTGTCGCGATCGTGCAGTTCCTGGATGCGCTCGACCACCTGCGTGAGCAGCGGATTGATGTGCACGAAGCCGCTCTGGTGACGAAGACCGCCTTCGGCGATCGCGAAAACCTTCGCCTCCGCCTCGTCGAGCAAGGTTTTCGCCTCGCGCCCGAGCGGGTTGAGCGCACTGCCCGCAATCTCGTCGCCGGCGCTCACCAGTTGGCGCAGGATGGCCCGCTCGCGGACGATTTCGGCGTAGCGCCGGATGTTCGCCGCCGACGGCGTGTTGGCCGCCAGTTCGCCGAGATAGGCCAGCCCGCCGGTTTCCTTGCCCTCTCCCGCCTGATCGAGGCCCTCGGCCACCGTCACCGCGTCGGCCGGCTTGCCGCGGTCGAGCAGCTTGCGGATCTGCCGGTAGATGCGTTTGTGCTCGTCGCGGTAGAAATCGCCCTCGGAAATCAGGTCGGCGATCTTGTCGAAGGCCGTGTTGTCGAGCAGCAAGCCACCGAGAACCGATTGCTCGGCCTCCAGCGAATGCGGCGGCACGCGCAGTTCGGCGAGCACGGAAGCGGCCGGCGCACCCCGCTCGCGTCGCGCCGCGCGAGAGTCCGGGCCTTGCCCGCTTTGCGAGGAAGATGAATCGAAGGACCTGGCCATGAAGAATCCGCCAACCAGACAAAGAGGACCGCGAGTTTAGCGCGCCCGCGCCGCTTCCTGACGGGCGGACGAAAAAAAGCCTTGCCCTTCGGCAAGGCTTTCGCACGGGGGCGCCGCGCCGCGGCGCGGAGAAAGCCTTACAGCTTCATCTGCTCGGCCACCACGGCCACCGTGATGGTCGCCGTCACGTCGCCGTGCAAGGCCACCGCCAACTGGCTCTCGCCAATCGTCTTGAGCGGCCCGGCCGGCATGCGCACGGAGGATTTCTCGACCTCGAAGCCCAGCGCCCGCAGACCGTCGGCGACGTCGAAGTTGGTCACCGAGCCGAACAGACGGCCATCGACCCCCGCCTTGCGCGCGATCCTGACCACCACGCCGGCGAGTTCGTCGGCCCGCGCCTGGGCGGCCGCCAGTTTCTCGGCCGCCACCTTCTCGAGTTCCGCGCGCTTGGCCTCGAATTCCTTCAGGGCAAGCGGCGTGGCCCGCTTGGCTTTGCCCTTCGGGATCAGGAAATTGCGCGCGTAGCCGTCCTTGACCTTGATCAGATCGCCGAGATTGCCGAGGTTGGCGATTTTCTCCATGAGAATAATTTGCATCGTTCCGTCCTCGCTTACTGGTGATTGTCGGTGTACGGCAACAGCGCCAGAAAGCGCGCACGCTTGATCGCCACCGACAGCATCCGCTGATAGCCGGCCTTGGTGCCGGTCAGACGGGCCGGCATGATCTTGGCGTTTTCGGCGACGTACTCCTTGAACAGATCGACATCCTTGTAGTCGATCTCCTCCATCTTCTCGGCCGTGAAGCGGCAGAACTTGCGCCGCTTGAACAGGCCGCTGCCACGTTTCTTGACGTTCTTGTCATCCTTCTTCTTGAAGAACCTTGCCATCTCGATTTCCTTCGACAAATTCGATCGTAGTTACATGCAGTCTCGGCTGCTTGCTGTGCCGGCTGCGCGCCGCCAGAAAGCCGGTCAGACGAAGCTCCGCGCCCGGAGCCGCCGCCTGCAGCCACTGCGCCACGCTGCCCAGGGCAATCGCCTGGACTTCGCATTCGACGCGCCGCCGGCTGCCGGCTTCGAGCTGTTCCGACTGGTGCCCGATCAGGCATTCGCTGACCGGCACGCCGGCCGGCGTGAAACGCAGCGCCTTGCGCTCGATCAGGGTTCCGGTCAGCTCGACGCGATTCAGCGCAGCCTCGACAATCAGGCGGCGGGCTGCCCGGCCGCTTCCCCCGCCGCCGGCTCGCGAACTTCGAGCATCGACTTCGACTTCTCGTCCTTCATCATCGGCGACGGCGAGGTCACCGCGCGCTTGGTGCGGATCGTCAGATGACGAAGAATGGCGTCGTTGAACTTGAAGCCGTGCTCCAGTTCGGCCAGCGTCGTGTTGTCACACTCGATGTTCATCAGAACATAGTGCGCCTTGTGCAACTTCTGGATCGGATAGGCAAGCTGCCGGCGTCCCCAGTCCTCGAGGCGGTAAATCTGCCCGGAACGCGCAGCGATCAGTGCCTTGTACCGCTCGACCATCGCCGGCACCTGCTCGCTCTGGTCCGGATGGACGATCAGAACAATTTCATAGTGGCGCATGAACACTCCTTACGGTTGAAGCCCCCCGCCATGCGAACGGTGGAGCAAGGTGGAAAAACCGCGCATTATAGCGGCCAAACGACTCCTTGGGCAATCGATCCGCTTGGCGAGACAATTTCCCTGTGCCGCTGCCGCCTCGAGGAGGTCGCCTGGCAATCCCTGGCGGCGCCGAGGGCCGGCGGTCGGTCTGGCGCGAATGGGAAGGGTCGTGGGGGGGGGGGGGCCCCCCCCCCCCCCCCCCCCCCCCCGCCGCCCGTCCCGGTCGGCGGCGCTTCCGGTGCCGGCTCCGCCGTCACCGCTCTCCCCTCGCCGGCTCCGCCGGCCTGCTGGGACCTAGGGCGAGCCGGAACCCGACGATGCCGGCGCGCCCGCCAGGCACGCCCCCGGCGCGCTGGGCGGAACGCACGTCCCTGCCACCGTCGCTCCACGAGCCACCGCGCAACACGCGGAGGGCGCCTTCCAGCGCAGCACGCGGGTCCACCTGCGGCCCGCTCGCGTACTCCCCGTACCCGTCGGCACACCACTCCCAGACGTTGCCGTGCATCTCGTAAAGCCCCCACGCGTTCGCCGGCAGCGATGCGACCACCACCGTCTTGCCCCGAAAGAGGCCCTTGCGGCCTCCGGCGTAGGGGTAGGTGCCGTCGTAGTTGACCTGCTCGGGACCGATGTTCGCGCCGAAGGAGAACGGCGTCGTCGTCCCCGCCCGGCACGCGTATTCCCATTCGGCTTCGCTAGCCAAGCGTGCCGACAAAGCCGCGACGCGCCGATTCAACTCGGCCAACAAGCGCTGCGCGTCGTCCCAACTCACTCGCTCGACCGGCTGGCGCGGGTCGTCCCGGAAGCGGCTCGGATTGTCGCCCAGCACCGCCTGCCACAAAGCTTGCGTGCAGGCCGTGTCGGCCAGCCAGAAGCCTTCGCTCAGCGTCACTTCGTGTTGCTCTTCGTCACTAAGACGCTCCGGCTCGTCGGCCGGCGAACCCATCAGGAAACGCCCGGGAACGATCCAGCGGAAGCGCTGCCGAACGCCACCGACTTCCAGCGCCGCCCACAAACCGAACTCGTCTTCTCCCCAGGCGCCGGCCCAGGCGGGCGGAAAGCACTCGGGGAAGAAGGGCGCGGCCGAGTCGGCAACGACGGAACGCTCGGCCATCAGCGGAACTCCGCAAGACGCCGCTTCGGCAGACCTTCGGCATCTCGCCTACCAGCCTGCCGAAGGGCATGGGCTTTTTGCCGCCGCCGCGCGGCGGACAGGAAGTTCATCTGGTCCTGAGCCGGTCTCCTGGACTCCGGAGCTAGGGCGAGCCGGAACCCGACGTTGTCGTTGCGCTTGCCAGGCTCGTTCCTGTTGCGCTGGGCGGAACGCACGTTCCTGCCACTGTTGTTCCACGAGCCACCGCGCAACACGCGGAGGGCGCCTGCGACGAACTCCCCTGGCACGTCACCTGCTGACGAGCCGCCGGGGCAAAAGGCTGGCCGGCGGCTCATTGCGCACTATAGCGCGAAGGGTGCAACTCGAGGTGACGTTTTCGCCAGCTCAGACTGTCGGTGTGCCGGGTCACCGCGAGCACCGCCGCGTAGCCGCGCTGCAGCGCCAGCTCGTCGATTCGCCCATCGGCCCAGGCGGCCTCCCATTGCGCGCAACCTTGCCGGTAGCGCGCCTGCTTGCGTGGCGTCAGGCGCAGCGCGCCACGCCAGACGCGCGCGCCACAGAAGGTCACACCCTGCGCACTGCGGTTGATCTGCGCGTCGGCTTTCAGCGTCAGCCGCCGCTCGCGCTGCACCCATGCGCGAAGTTCGGCCAGCACCTGGCCGACGCTCTGCCGGTCTTCGCCCCACCAGACGATGTCGTCCATGTAGCGCACGTGCGCGCGCACCCGCTGATGATCGAGCAGGAAGCGGTCGGCGCCGTCGAGGTAGTGATTGGCGAAGTGCTGCGAAGTCAGCGCGCCGATCGGCAATCCGCGACCCGGCGCCGCCGGACACGACGCGACGATTCGCCCGAGCAGCGCGAGGAAATCGGCGCCTTTGAAACGCCTGGCCAACAATCGCTTGAGAATGGCATGGTCTATCGACGGGAAATAGGCATCGACATCGACCTCGGCGTACCAAGGAAAACGACGCAGTCCGGCCTGCACCTGGCGAATCGCGCGATGCACGCCGAGCCCCGGCCGGCAGGCGTAGCTGCTTGGCACCAGCGTGCGCTCGAAAACCGGTTCGGCCAGATTCATGATCGCGTGGTGCAGAACGCGGTCGGCGAAGCACGCGGCATGGATCAGGCGCTTCTTGGGGTCGTGGATCAGAAAGCGGCGGTACTCGCCATAGGGAACGGCCGCGGCGAGAATGTCGCGCCGCAGGCGCGCCACCGACTCGTCGAACTGCGCGAAGAAACGCGCCACCTCGCGGCGCTGCCGCTTGCCGGCCGCGGCCTTGCTGGCGGCAAGCGCCAGATTGTCGACCGTCGCCAGTTGCGCCAGATCAATTCGCGTCCGCTGCATCGACCGCCCCCGCTTCGGAGAATGCCTGGCGCAGCCGCGGCAGGAAATGCGGCGCGTACTTCTGCGCGCGTGCCTCGCCGACGCCTTCGATTTCGTCGAGCGCGGAACGCGTCGTGACGCGCCGGGTGACCATCGCCGCAAGCTGTTCGTTGGTGAACAGCGCGTAGGGCGGCACTCCCTCGCGCTCGGCAAGCGACTTGCGCAGATTGCGCAAGTCGGCGAAGAGCGAAAAGTCGGCTTCGCCGAGAATTTCCCGGTAGTCGACGCGCTTCCTGTCGCCCGCCGGGCGCGACGGTGCGTCGCCGTCTAGCGTCACGACGCAGAAGGCCCAGAAGGAATGCCGCCCCTGGTCGACGAAGCGTTTCTCGACATCGACGACGCGATGCTGCGCACAGAACACGTTGAGCGCTTCCTGCCCGGCTTCGGGCTGCTGTACGTCTATCGTGAAAACGTGGAATTTCATCGGCGTTTGAAAAAATCCATGACGCGTTGTGCCATGTGCGCCGTGCGCCGCGTCCCGCCGCGCGCGACGCCGCCGCCGCCCGTCCCGGACGGCGGCGTTTCCGGTGCCGGCTCCGCCGTCACCGCTCTCCCCTCGCCGGCTCCGCCGGCCTGCCAGGGACCTAGGGCGAGCCGGAACCCGACGATGCCGTTGCGCAAGCCAGGCCCGCTCCTGCGGCGCCGGGCGGAACGCACGCTCCAGCCACCGTCGTACCACGAGCCACCGCGCAACACGCGGAGGGCGCCGTCCGGCGCAGCACACGGGTCCACCTGCGGCCCGCTCGCGTACTCCCCATACCCGTCGGCACACCACTCCCACACGTTGCCGTGCATCTCGTAAAGCCCCCACGCGTTCGCCGGCAGCGACGCAACCGCCACCGTCTTGCCCCGAAAGAGGCCCTTGCGGCCCCCGGCGTAGGGATACTCGCCGTGGTAGTTGACCTGCTCGGGAGCGATGTTCGCGCCGAAGGAGAACGGCGTCGTCGTCCCCGCCCGGCACGCGTATTCCCATTCGGCTTCGCTCGGCAGGCGCGCCGACAAACCCGCCACGCGCCGATTCAGCTCGGCCACGAAGCCCTGCGCATCCTCCCAGCTCACGTTCTCGACCGGCTGCCGCGGGTCGTCCCGGAAACGGCTCGGATTGCCGCCCCACACCGCCTGCCACAAGGCTTGCGTGCAGGCCGTGTCGGCCAGCCAGAAACCTTCGCTCAGCGTCACTTCGTGTTGCACTTCGTCACGGCGACGCTGCGGCTCGTCGGCCGGCGAACCCATCAGGAAACGCCCGGCAACGATCCAGCGGAAGCGCTGCCGCACGCCGCCGAACTCGATTTCGCCGAACAGCCCGTAACCGTCGACGCCGAGCGGCGCTTCGCTCGTCCAGCGACCCTCCTGCCCGTCCCGCGGCGGCTGCCAGTCGAGGCGGCGACGCCGGCCTAGCCAGACGACCTCGGCGAACAGCCCGCGCGCGTCGCGGCCGACCGCGCTCGCCCACTCGGGTTTGCTCAGGGCCTCGACGACCAGTTCGAGGTGTTCGCTGCGCAGCGTGAAGCGCTCGACCTCGCGCGTCAGCCGGGCGAGCCGCCGCGGCAGCGCGCCGGCCGCGAAACAGCGGCGTTCGGCCGGCGGGCCGGCTTCGGCGTGCTGCGCGACGGTCACGCAGACGACGCCGTCGACCAGCGTCAGCTCGGCGTAGGGGCTGCCGGTGCCGGCCTGCGGAGCGTCGGCGGCCGGCGCTTCGAGCCACAGTTCGTCGCCCCGCTGGCAGAGCGTGGCGCGCCGGAGCGCCGCCGCTGCCGGCGCCACCTGCAGGAAATAGGCGACCTCCGGCTCGGCGACGCCGGGCGGCAGCGCCACCGCTTCGCCGGCCGCCAGCCGCTCGCGCTGCGCCAGCGCCCAGTGCGCGGCGAGCCGCGGGTCGTCGGCCAGCGCCAGGTCGCTCTGCCGCTCGGCGTGGCGTTGCAGCCACTGCCGCAGCGCGGCGGCGTCGAGCCGGCTGGCGGTTTGCGCGATGTTCTCCCGCCAGCGCCGGGCTTCCTCGGCCAGTGCCGGCGGAACGGCTTGCGGGGCGAGCACGCCACAGGTCGACACCTCGGCCAGGCGAATCGAGTCGCGCAGGCCGGCGTGCTGTGCCAGCAGGCAGCCGACGGCGGCCTGGCGCAGTTCGGCGGGAAGCGCGGCGAACTGCTGCTGACGCGCGGCGATCGCCGCCGCGCCGGCGAAGCGCCCGGCCCGCGTGCCGGTGAGCAGGTCGGCATGCTGCCAGACGAGCGCCTCGGCCAGCCCGCCGGCGTCGCCGGTCGGCAGCAAGAAGCGCAGGGCGCGCAAGAGGTCGACATCGACGACGACGGCCGGCGCGAGCAAGGCGAGCAGCGTGTCGACCGCGGCCGCCGGAGGCGCCTCGCGGCCGGGGACGGCGTCGGCACGCAGGCGGCGGTGGCGATCCCATTCGACGATCGTCAGGGCGCGCCGCAGTTCGCCGGCGTGGCGCGCCGCCGGCAGCGGGCAGAGGGCGAGCACCGGACAGCCGGCGCGGCGCAGCCGCTGGCCGAACTGCTGCCAGCCGCGCTGCGTTTCCGGCGCGCCGTCGAGCGCGCCGAGATCGCTCAGGATCAGGATCGGCGTCTCGGGCGGCGGCAGCGGCCAGTCTTCGCTCGCACTGTCCCGCGGCCGGCGCACCTGCGGCCGGCCGCCCGGCTCGCCGGCCAGTATGCGGCAGCTCAGGCCGAGACGGCCGTGGCGTTTCTCGAGCGCCCCGAGGAGGACGTTGAAGTCTTCGTGAAAAGGCCGGCTGGAGCGGCTGTAATCGACCAGAATGGCGATCTCGGGGCTCCAGCCGGGCTGCCGCAGGCGCGGCAGGCGGCGCAGCGTCTCGCCGCGCGCCAGGCGGTCGACCAGGCGCGGCAGGTCGGGCCGGCGCGAGGCGGCACGGCGGCCGAGCGCCTGGCGCAGGAAAGGCCAGAGCCGCGACCAGCGCATCAGCGGCGCGCGCGGCGGCGGGGCGGCGGCGGGCAGCCGGTCGCCGTCGAGAAGCTCGGCGCCGGCCAGCCAGGCGGGCGGTGGCGGGCCGCCTCGGCCGGGCGGCGCCGAGCGCGCGCGGTGTTCGACGACGCGGAAGAAGCGGGCGCGCGGCAAGCTCGCCGGGCGTTCGGGCAAGGGCGGCGGCGTGCCGGCCGGCGGGCCGCCGCCAGGCCGCACTTGCGGCGGTGCGGCGGCGCCCGGTGCCGGCCGCTCCTGCGCGGCCGGCCGCTCGTAATGGAGCTCCGCCGCGGCGTATTCGAGCGCCGCCGCGCCAAGCGCGCCATAGATGCGCAGCAGGTCGGCGCGCCCGGCGGCGGCTCGCGAGGGCAGTCGCGGCGCGGCCATCAGCCCGCCGGCGGATGTTTCTTGAGCGCGAAGTCGCCAACCTTGGCGAGCAGCTCGGGCTGCCGCCCGATCTCCGGCGCCAGCCCGCAGACGACGCGCAGCAGGTCGAGGTACTCGGCCTGCCCCGGCCCCGGCAAGCCCTGGCTTGCCGCCGCCTGGCGGTCGCGCCAGAGCTGGCGCGCCGCTTCGTCGTACACGTCGGGATGGCAGCGTGCGCCGAAGTGCAGCTTGCCGCGCTCGCGCAGCGCGGCGACGAAAGCGTCCTCGCCGGCCGGCAGGCTCAGGTTGAGGACCAGGCAGCGGCGCAGGAAGGCGGCCGGCAGCTCGCGTTCCTCATTGGTCGTGATGACCACCAGCGGCGTCGGCCGGCCCGCTTCGGCGCACACCGGCCGGTCGAGCCAGGGAACGGCGAAGGCGCCGTTGCCCAGCGTTTCGAGCAGGCCGTTCGGCAGGTCGGCCTCGGCCTTGTCGATTTCGTCGATCAGCAGGACGGCGCCCTTGTCCGGCGTCCAGCCGGCCGGCGGCGACGGGCGCGCGCCGCGACCGCCGCTGCGGACGTACTGCGCGGCCGCCGAGGACCAGTCGAAAACCCACCACAGGGCGCCGGGGCTCAGGTAGTTGCGCTGATCGAGGCGCCGCCGGACCTCGTCCGCGCCGCACGACCGGGCGCCCATCGCCTGCGCGTCGCCGAGCCGGCCGAGCGCGTCGACGTGCCACTGCAGGTCCTGGCTCTCGCTGCGCGCATGCACCACTTCGGCGACGAAGAGGCGGCCCCAGGCTTCGGCCGCGGCGCGCGCCAACTGGCTCTTGCCCGACCCCGGCTCGCCGCGCACGAGCAGCGGCCGCTGCGCGGCGAGCGCCGAGCGCAGAGCGAGCACCGAGGCTTCGTCGAAACGGTGTATCGACGCCGGCCAGGAGCCGCGCGGCGGCAGAGGAAGATCGCGCAGGGGGATTTCTGGAATCGGTGCCGGGCTCATGGCTTGCTCGTCGGCGCTTCGGGAATGTGCAGGAATTCGCGGATGATACTCATGAAGTACTCCTCGTCGCTGACTCGCAATACGGGCAGTTCGCCTTCGGCCTTGTAGAAGACGATGTCGATGTCGGGCAACTTGTCGCGCAGCCCGCGGTAGACCTCCGGCCGGGTCAAGGGTGTCCGCTCCTCGAGCGGGACCAGGACATAATGGTGGGCGATCCTCTGCTCGCGACGGATGCGCAGCGTCGCGTTGAGCCGGCGCCGGTCGGGCTCTTCCAAGCGCCTGCGCGACTCCTCGGGGAAGACGCAGCGCCAGATTTCGAGCAGCAGTTCGTCCAGCGCCGCGCCCGCCTCCCAACCCGCTTCGTGGACCGGTTCGGCGATCGCATGGGCCCCGAGGACCCCGCTCTTGCCTCTGTCGGCACGCAGTTGCGGCGCTCTCTCGGCGTAGCGCGAGCTGAAGACCTCGACCCCGAGCGCCGTGCAGGCGACGATCTCGAAAGCGGGCCGCTCGGCGGGCGGCGCTTTCCGGCGCGCGCGGGCGAGCGATCGGAGGTCGACGGCCAGCAAGCTCAACCAGGCGACGAGCGACTTGGCCACGCTCCAGGCGGCGTCGAGTTCGGACGGCCGAGCGTGGAGCGAGGCGAGGCAGGCGCGGGTGGCCGGAAACAGCCGCGTGCTGATCGTCCGCTCCGGGTCGCCCGAACAAAGCTCGGCCGCCAGGTCGCGCGCGCGCGCCGCCGCGGAAGCCGGCAACCTGGCCTCCAAGGCGCTTCTCAGAGGGCGGCTTCGTTCCAGGAGGTCGCGCAGCTCGCCGATGACCCGGCCGCGGAAATCGCCGACGATCGGATCGAGCAAGGCCGCGAACTGCTGGCCGAGGTGGATGTCCGCGCTCAGACAGTTGGTGTCCGCGAAACCGATCAGCCAATCGGCGATCTGGGCGCCATAGTCGGCGTAGTCCGCGACGAACTGCCTGAGCTTGTCGGCGCTTTGCGCATCGAGCTGGCTCAGCTCGTCCGCCAGACCTTCCTTTTCCTGCTGCCAGTGCCGGACGTAGCGCGTCCACTCGCGAGGGTCGGACGAGAGGCTGCCGAGAACGATCGGATGTACGCGCTCGCCGATTCGCCCATGGCGCCAGATTTCGCGCAGTTCGTACAGGCAGTACCGGGAGAGGAAATAGCGGTCGCTGAGCACTACGACGATATGGTCCGCCGCCCCCAGTTGATCCATGAAGGCCTTGATCGACTCGCCGTAGCCGATTTCCTCGACGTCGCGCACGAGTTCGACACCGCGCCGCTCGCACGCTTCGCCGAGCTTCTCGACCAGTCGGTTCTCTTCCTCTTCCTTCCAGGCATACGAGACATAAACGCTGACCATCGGAACCCTCCCCCAGGGATTGTCTGCCCTTCCCGCGCCGCCCGCCGTGGCGCCGCCGCCGGGAAAGTATCGACCCTGCCAGGAGGAGTGTCAAACGCGCGGCGTGCCGCTTTCCTCGGGCTTTGTCGGGGCCGGCCGGGGCGCCGCCTAGACCCGGCGCGGCTCGTTGCGCCGGCTCTCCGCCGCCCGCCCGGCACGGCTCAGCCAGCTCCACAGCCAGCCGGGGGTGTCGCGGCCGGTGAGGACGTAGTCGAGCACGGTGCGATGGTCGAGCGTCAGGTTTTGCGCCGTCTTGGCGGCGCGCGTGCCGGCGAACAATATCTCGTCGCCGGCGGCGACGATCGTTTCGTCGTCGGGCAATGGGTAGTCGCGCCCGTCGCGCTGCAGCAGCAGCGGCAGCAGCGGCAGCGCTTCGTCGCGCGCCGCCGGGTCGGCCCGCAGGCGGCCGAGCGACAGGCTGGCCTGCTCCAGGACCAGTCGCCGGTGCACGGCCGGCGCGTCGGCGGCGTTCAGGCGGACGCCCCAGACGAGCGGCACGCGCCGGCCGAACAGCGCTTCGAGGCGGCCGGCGAGGTCGGCGGCGCGCGTCTCGGGCCAGGCGCGGACGAGCTTCAGGAAACGCGCGAGCAGCGGCGAGGTGATCAGCGCCAGACACTCGCGGGCGACGATGCGCGACGGCACCATCGTGAAGTCGGCGTCGTAGGCGTCGAAGAGGATCTGGTTGGCGACGCGGTTCTGGCGCAGGACGACGAAGAGATCCGGGTTGACTTCCTTGGCGGTCATGGCGATCGACAGGTTGTTGGTGTCGTTGTCGCTCGCGGCGACGATTCCGACCGCGCTGTCGACGCCGGCCTGGCGCAGCGGCGCCGCTTCGGTGCCTTGGCCGACGATGTGGCGGACGCCGGCCGGCAGCGTCGGAGTGGGGTCGATGACCGTCAGGTTGATTCCCTGGCGTCCGAGATTGCGCACCACGGCCTGCCCGAAACGGCCGTAGCCGCAGACCACCCAGTCGCCGGCCGGCGGGTCGTGGCGCTCGGGGACTTCCTGACCCGGCAGGCCGGTCAGCAGGTCGACGAGGCGAAACCAGTTCGGCGAGTGGATCGCCTGCGCCAGGTAGTCGGCGAATTTTTCGAAGTGGTTGACGACGTAGTGCGTGCCGAAGGACATCATGTTGGCCTCGATCGCCGGACTGGCGACGCGGGCGACGATGCGCAGCCGCGGATTGATCAGTCGGCTAGCGATGGCGATCGCCAGATTGGCCGCGTCGTCGTCGGTCATCGCCAGCACGCCGCGGCAACTCCGGTGCCGCAGTCCGGCCATCAGGAGGTGCTGCGGCTGCGCCGCGTCGGCGCACAGGACGAGGATGTCGGCCGAGAAGTCCTCCAGTTCGAGTTCCTGGACGCGCGCCTCGGATCGCTCGACGACGACGACGCGAATTCCGTCGTGGTCCAGCGCCCGGGCGATCAGCAGGCCGGTCTCGCCACAGCCGCAGACGATGTAGAAGGCTTCGCCGAGCTGGCCGACGCGGCGTGCGAAGCGGCTGGTCAGCAGCACCTGCTGAAAGCCCTTGTCCTGCACCAGCGCCAGCAGACTGACGATGGAGTACGACCAGCCGACGACGGAGAGGTAGATCGACACCGTCACCCACATCCGCTGGGCATCGGAAAAGGCTGTCGGCAGCTCGCCGAAACCGATCGTCGTCGCCGTGTAGCTGACGAAGTAGAAGGCGTGGAAGAAGCTCATCGGCGGCGCCGGCCGGCCTTCGGCGTCGACCCCGGGGACCAGCGTCAGGCCGAGCGTAGACACGGCGTAGATGACGATCAGTACGATCAGCGGCGCGCGCATGCGCCGCAAGGCGAGAAACAGGACGCCGGTGTTCATGGCGGCGCCGCCGTCAGCGCCGCAGCATCACGGTTTCGGCAATCAGCAGGACGACCGAGACGACGTTGGCGAACAGCGCGCCGCCGCTCAGCGAGACGACGCTGGTGGTGACTTCGGGCGACATTCCCTCGCCACCGACGTGCACCGCGAAGGCCCAGACGCAGGCGGCGGCAACGAGCTGGAGGTCGGCGACCAGGCTGGTCGACAGGTGAACGGCGCCGATCTGTGTGCGGTCACCGAACTTGAGCACGGTGGCGATCAGGTTGACGACGATGGCGGCAAACAGCTCGTAGATGTGATGATGCATCGGCTGGTCGATGTCGCCGATGAAGAAGCCGAAGTTCAGCGTCGCGGCAAGGACGATGAAGAAACCGAAAACCACTTTTTCCAGATTCATGGACACTCTCTCCGGGTCGGGGGAAGTCGCCACGCCAAGCGTGCGGGCATAGGTCGACAGCATACGCCGCGGCGGGTGGAAAGAAAACGGCGGCCGTGCGGCGGCCGGCGTTTGACGGCGGCGCGGCGGCGATTTCCATGATTTCCGCGGCAAGAGCAGGCGAATCTGGAGCCTATTCCGCGTTCTCTAGTCGTGTCCAAGCGTGCCTGCGGGCGTCACGAACTTCCGACTACCGGCGAAACCTCGCGCGGCGAGTTGGTGACAGGCGCCAGAATATATCCAGCCCAAGCGAGCGAGCCGCCGATGCCCCCTTGCGGCCGCCGGGATCGCGCTTGACCTATACTCACCGCTCCCTTCGAACGCACCCCGCCGCGAGGAGCACGCCATGCCTGATGCTACGCCCCCCGGAGCCGAACCGTTTGCCGCCGAACTGCAAGCGCGGCTTGCCGGCGCGATCGCCCTGCGCGGACCGGCCTATGTTCCGCGCACGCACCACCTGGACGCCGACGGCCGCCCGCTGTTCATCAACCGACTGGCTCTGGAGACCAGCCCCTACCTGCTGCAGCACGCGCACAACCCGGTCAACTGGTTCCCCTGGGGTGACGAGGCGTTCGCCGAGGCGCGGCGGCTCGGCCGCCCGGTGTTCCTCTCGATCGGCTATTCGACCTGTCACTGGTGCCACGTGATGGAGGCTGAGTCCTTCGAGGACGAGGCGATTGCCCGCTTCCTCAACCGTCACTACGTCGCCATCAAGGTCGATCGCGAGGAGCGCCCCGACATCGATGCCGTCTACATGAGCGCCGTGCAGCAATTGACCGGTGCCGGCGGCTGGCCGATGAGCGTCTGGCTGACGGCGGCACGCGAACCCTTCTTCGGCGGCACCTACTTCCCGCCGCGCGACGGCGACCGCGGCACCCGGCGCGGCTTCCTGTCGCTGCTCGGCGCCTTGTCCGACACCTTCCAGCGCGACCCCGATCGTGTCGGGCAGGCGTGTAAGGCGCTGGTGGAGGCGATTCGCCAGCAGATGCAGGGTGCCGGCGCGAGTGGCGCCGACGCCGCCATCGGTTTGCCTGCGGCTGACGTGATCGACGCCACCGTCGAGCATTACCGGAAGTCTTTCGACGCCCGGTACGGCGGCCTGAGCCGAGCGCCGAAGTTCCCTTCGCACATCCCCGTACGCCTGCTGCTGCGCCATCACCAGCGCACCGGCGATGCCGACGCCCTGCGCATGGCAACCCTGACGCTGGAAAAGATGGCCGCCGGCGGCCTCTACGATCAGCTTGGCGGTGGCTTTCACCGCTACTCCACCGATGCCCGCTGGCTGGTGCCGCATTTCGAAAAGATGCTCTACGACAACGCGCTGTTGGTCGTGGCCTACGCCGAGGCGTTCCAGGTCACCGGCCGCGCCGACTTCGCTCGCGTCGCGCGCGAGACCTGCGACTACATTCTGCGCGAGATGACGGACGCCGGCGGCGGCTTCTATTCGGCAACCGACGCCGATTCGGAAGGCGAGGAAGGACGCTTCTTCGTTTGGCGCGAGGACGAGATCCGGCGCGAGCTGGACGCTCTCGGGGACGGCGCTACGACCGAGCGCTTCCTTGCCCACTATGACGTGCACCCGGGCGGCAACTGGGAGGGGAACACCATCCTCAACGTGCCGCGTCCCGACGAAGCCACCTGGGAGGCACTGACCGCCGCGCGGGCCAGGCTCTACGAAGTACGCGCCAGGCGCACGCCGCCCTTGCGCGACGAGAAGATCCTCGCCTCCTGGAACGGGCTGATGATCTCGGCCCTTGCCGTCGCCGGACGCCTTCTGGACGCGCCGCACTACGTCGCCGCAGCGGTGCGGGCGGCGGATTTCGTACTCACGCAGCTGCGCGGCGCCGACGGCGGACTCCGGCGCAGCTTCAAGGACGGCCAGGCACGGCAAGCGGCCTTCCTCGACGACCATGCCTTTCTCGCGGCCGGCCTCATCGATCTCTACGAAGGCACCTTCGACGTACGCCACCTAAGCGATGCCCTGGTGTTGGCCGAGACCAGCGAGCGCCTCTTCGCCGATCCGGCAGGCGGCTGGTTCATGAGCAGCGAGGCGCACGAAATGCTGATCGCGCGCGAGAAACCCGCCTACGACGGCGCCGAACCTTCGGGAACTTCGGTCGCCCTGCTGAACGCGCTCCGTCTCGGTGTGCTCACCGACGACGATCGCTGGCGCCGGATCGCCGAGCGCGGCCTGCGTGCCCATGCCGCCGTACTCACCGAGCGGCCGTTCGCCATGACCGAAGCCTTGCTGGCCGTCGATTTCCTGGCCGCCACGCCGCGCCAGATCGCCATCGTCTGGCCAGATGGCGGGACGACGGCGGCCGCACCCTTGCAGGCCGTCCTGCGCCGGCACTTCCTGCCCGCCCGCGCGCTCGCCGCCGCGCCGGAATCGGCGATCGCCGCGCTTGCGCAAACGATCCCCTTTGTCGGCAACAAGGTCGCGCAAGGCGGCCGCCCCACGGCCTACGTCTGCCGTCACGGACGCTGCGACCTGCCGGTCAGCGATGCGGCCGGGCTGGAGGCTCAGCTACGCGACGCGGATTCGTGAATTCCTCAAGGTCGCCACCTCGCGTCCCGCAGGGAAGAAAGCGGCGGCCTGAGCTGCGACCAACTCCACCGGCTCCTGGTCAACGCCCAGCCGGCGAGACGTAGCGTCAAGCGCCGGGCAATCAGATCGGCGATCGGACCGCGGCTTGTCATCCGATTGCCGAAGCGCGGATGCTCGTAGCGACCGCCGCGAGGCGCGCGTAGCAGTAGACGCCGCCATGCTCGCCGCCCTGGTCAGGATGGATCCGCTGGTCGAAGTGAACCTCGGGCGGATCGTTGCGGGCGATGATCGAGCATGGCAGCGACGGCCTGCCCGCCGCTGTCGTACACCGGGTAGGCCCAGACGCAGGCGGCGGCTACGAGCTGGAGGTCGGCGACCAGGCTGGTCGACAGGTGAACGGCGCCGATCTGCTTGCGGTCGCCGAACTCGAGCACGGTGGCGCGCCGCCGCCTACAATGGAGTCACGGGTGCCGCCGGCGCCCGGCCCCGATTTCCCGACACGGAGTTCCGTCATGCCGACGCTTCTGCGCGCCCTGCACGCCGACATCACTACGCTGGCCGTCGACGCCATCGTCAATGCCGCCAATTCGTCGCTGCTCGGCGGCGGCGGCGTCGACGGGGCGATCCATCGCGCCGCCGGTCCCGATCTGTTGCAGGAGTGCCGGCGGCTGGGCCCTTGTCCGACCGGCGACGCCAGGCTCAGCCGCGGCTATCGGCTGCCGGCACGCTATGTCATCCACGCCGTCGGTCCGGTGTGGCAGGGCGGCGGTCGCGGCGAAGCGGAAAAACTGGCTTCGTGCTACCGGCGCTCACTCGAACTGGCGGCGGCCGAGGAACTGACGAGCCTCGCTTTTCCGGGCATCAGCACCGGCATCTACGGCTATCCGGTCGAGCAGGCGGCCGCGATCGCCGTGTCCACCGTGCGTTCGGCAGGCGCCGAAGTCGCCGTTCTGCGGGAGGTGATCTTCTGCTGTTTTTCGTCCGCCGACCTGCAGGTCTACCGACGGCTGCTCGACGCGACGATCGACTGATTGGCGCGCCGCGCCGTCTCAGCAGCGCGCGCCGGCGGGACAGGCGGCCAAGGCGCCCGGCGCGGCGACCAGTGGTCGGCCGTCGGCGGCCCACGAGCGGACGCCGTCCTTGACGTTATAGACCGTTCGGTAGCCCGCCTGCTGGGCGAGCAACTGGCTGGCGGCGCGCGTCCGGTTGCCGCTCCGGCAGATGAGGATCAGCGGCTGCTCGGGCTTGGCGATGGCCCGCACGCGTGCCAGCCAGGCCGGCGCGTCGATGCGCCCGTCGGGATCGACGAAGGTCAGCAGGCGGCTGCCCGGAACGATTCCGGTGTCCTGCCATTCGGCAGCCGTCCGGATGTCGATCAGCGGCACGCCAGCGGCGCTCAGGCGCGCCAGTTCGGCGTTGCCGATGTCGATCACCTCGGCGCGAACGGCGAGCGCGGGCAGCAGAACGAGCAGGCCAAGCAACAGGTGACGCCGCATGAGAGGTACTCCGGAAAAGGGGTCCGACTATTCTACAATCGGCTTTTGCTCGAGCGACCATGGAATGATGACGGCACGCACACTGTACGAGGTTCTGGGCGTTACGGCGCAGGCGGACAGCGCACAGGTGGAAGCCGCCTACACGGCCCGGCGGCAGGCGCTGCAGGGCAACCCGGACGAACTGTCGCTGCTCGTCGTGGCCTACGATACGCTGCGCCATCCGGTGCGCCGCGCGGCCTACGACGGGCAACTGGCGCGCCGGGCGACGGCGGCGGCTGAAAACCCCGGCGCGCCGGGGCGCCGCGGCCCGCGGACGGCGGTGTGGGTGGTCGTTCTGCTGCTCGCGCTGCCGGCCATCGTCTTCTGGCGTGGCGGCGCGGCGCCCGGTCCCCGCGCCGTCGCCGACCGGCCGGCACCGCGACAGCCGCTCGCTCCGCCGCCGGACGACGCGCCGGACGACGCGCCGGGCGACACCGCCGGTGCCGAGCCAGCCGTCCTGCTGCCCGAACCGCCGGCCGCCGCCAAGGCCGAAACCCGTCCGCTGGCGGAGGCGCCGGCCGCCACGACGGTGGCCGTCGTGCAAGCGGCGCGCGGCGTCAAACAGCCCGGTTTCGATCTCCGTTACCTGGCCTGGTCGGTGTTCTTGATCGGCCAGCGACGGAATTCCGGCTCCGGCGTGCTGATCGGCCCCGACCGCATCCTGACCAACTGCCACGTGCTGGCCGGCGGCGCGACGAACCGGCTGTTTGCCATCCACAGCGTGACCAGGACGGCCTATAAGGTGGAGAAGTACGCCCGCCTGGTGGAAGAGGACGCCTGCCTGCTGTACGCTCCCGGAGCCGGCAACGACAGCGTCGCGTGGGGAGACTCGGCGGCGCTGCGCCCCGGCGATACGGTGCATACGCTCGGCCACCCGGGCGGTTCGCGGGACATCATCTGGTCCCAGGGGCGTTTTCTCGACCGCGTCTCGCTCAAGGGCGAGAGCTTTCTGTTTTCGACCAACGAATGCCGGCCCGGCTCGTCCGGCGGTCCGCTGCTCGACGACGACGGCCGCCTGGTCGGCATCGTCACGCTGACGCGCTATTTCCAGTCCAAGACCGGCGGGCCGCCGCAATACCGTGACTGCATCTCGCTCACCGAAGCCACGGCGCGCGCCCTGCTCGGCCAGCCGCTGTTTCCGATCGCCCTGGCGCCGGCCCAGTATTTTCCGAACTACTGAGCACCGGAGAGCCCCGGCAAGCGCGCCGCGGCGGCGCCCCCACCTCAGGCGGCGGCGACGATCGCCAGGAGTTCGGCGCCGTAACGCTCCGCCTTGGCGAGGCCGATTCCCGGCACCGAGAGCAGCGCCGGCACGGAGTCGGGAAGCAGTGCGGCAATCTCGAACAGCGTTCGGTCATGCAGGATGACGTAGGCCGGAACCCCCTGCTCGCGTGCCTTCTGGCTGCGCCACTCGCGCAGCCGGGCAAGCAGCGGCGATTCGCTCCTGGGCCGTGGCGCCGCGGCCGGCGACCCGGTCTTGCTCCTCGCCGCGCGGCCGCGCGGCCGCGCCGCCTGGCGGCGAAGCTCGAGGCTGAGTTGCCCTTTGAGGACCGGGCGCGCGCTGTCGGTCAGTTTCAGGGCGCCGTAGGCGCTGGCGTCGGCTTCGAGCAGACCGCCGGCGAGCAGTTGCCGAAACACCGAGCGCCAAGCCATCTCGTCCATCTCCGCGCCGACGCCGAAGGTGGGCAGGCGATCATGACCGAATTGCTGGATTTTCTCCGTCCGTCGGCCACGCAGGAGGTCGATCAGGTGCCCGGCGCCGAAACGCTGACCGGTGCGCAAGGCAGCCGACAAGGCTTTTTGCGCCGCCACCGTCCCATCCCAGACCACCGGCGGTTCGAGACAGACGTCGCAATTGCCGCAAGGCGCGGCGTCCTCGCCGAAGTAGTTGAGCAGGATGACGCGGCGGCAGCGCGCCGATTCGCAATAGGCCAGCATGCTGTCGAGCTTCTGCCTTTCGATGCGCTTCTGTTCGTCGGGCGCGCCCGACTCCTCGATCATCTGGCGGTGAATCACGACATCGTTCAGCCCATAGGTCATCCACGCTTCCGACGGCTCGCCGTCGCGCCCCGCGCGTCCGGTTTCCTGATAGTAGGCTTCGAGACTCTTGGGCAGGTCGAGATGGGCGACGAAGCGCACGTCGGGTTTGTCTATGCCCATCCCGAAAGCGATGGTGGCCACCATGACCACGCCGTCGTCGCCGAGAAAGCTCTGCTGATGGCGCTGGCGGTCGGCCGCCGGCAAACCCGCGTGGTAGGGCAAGGCTCTTACTCCCTGGGTGTTGAGCCAGGCCGCCGTCTCGTCGACCTTGCGGCGCGAGAGGCAGTACACGATGCCGGCCGCCGCCGGGTGTGCGGCGAGAAAGGCGAGCAGTTGCTGGCGCGGGTTGTCCCGCTCGACGACGGTGTAGCGAATGTTCGGCCGGTCGAAGCTGGCGACGAATAGCCGCGCCTCCTCGAGGCGTAGCCGCTGGATGATTTCCTGGCGGGTGAGCTGATCGGCGGTCGCCGTGAGCGCGATGCGCGGAACGGCGGGAAAGCGTTCGTGCAGTTGCGAAAGCTGAATGTACTCCGGGCGGAAATCGTGTCCCCATTGCGAGACGCAGTGGGCTTCGTCGATGGCAAAGAGGGCGACCCCTTGGCGCGTCACCAGTTGTTCGAGCAAGCCGATGAAGCGGTCGGTGAGCAGGCGCTCCGGCGCCACGTAGACGAGGTCGAGTTCGCCACGCTGCAAGCGGCGTTCGGTATCCACGACGGCCTGGAAGTCCAGCGCGGAGTTCAGGCACGCGGCCCGCACCCCGGCTTGGCGCAAGGCGTCCACCTGGTTCTGCATGAGCGCGATCAGGGGTGAAACGACGATGCCGACGCCCGGCCGCAAGAGGGCCGGAATCTGGTAGCAAAGCGACTTGCCGCCACCGGTAGGCATCAGCACCAGAGCGTCGCCGCCGCCGACGACATGGTCGACGATGACCGCTTGCTCGCCGCGAAACGACGCATAGCCGAAAACGCGGCGCAAGAGATCGAGCGCCGGCGAGTTCACCGCTTCTCCGCGCCCGGAGCGGCGGCCAGACCCCGAATCGCCGACCCGGGTGCCACCATCGTTTTTATCGGCGGTCTATGCCCGGTGGTCAGTGCAGGACTTCCCGCACGAGTTCTTCGCCGTTCCAGCACAGACACTCACCTGCCGTCTCGCGCCAGTCGGACAACACCCAACGCTCGACATGGATACCGTCGACCAGGTGATCATGCGTCGCCGGCCGGTGGGTGTGACCGTGGATCAGGCTGGCATAACCGTTCTGGCGCAGGAAATCGTCGGTTGCCGCGGGGTTGACGTCCATCAGTGACGGCGCCTTGTCGCGCTTGGCGCTCTCGCTCTTCTGCCGCGCCGCCATGGCGATCGCCCGTCGTTCGGCCAACGGCCGGGAAAGAAACGAGGATTGCCAGGCGGCTTGGCGAACCTGTGCCCGAAACGCCTGATAGTCGCCGTCGTCGGTGCACAGCGCGTCGCCGTGCGAGAGGACGAACTGCCAGGTCGGCAAGGACAACAGGTACGGATCGGGCAGCAAGCGCGCGCCACTGCTGGCCGAGAAGCGGTCGCCGAGAAGAAAATCCCGGTTGCCGTGCATCACCGAAACGGCGACGCCGGCGGCCGAGAGTTCGCGCAGCGCTTCGACGATCGCCGAAACGAAACGGTCGTCCGGGTCGTCGAGACAGTCGTCGCCCGGCCAAGCCTCGAAAAGATCGCCCAGTATGAACAGTTGCTCGGCCGCGCGCGCGCGACCCGCGAGGAAATCGAGCAAGAGTCGTGTCGCACCTGGCGCCTCGGGCGCCAGGTGCAGATCGGAAATGAAGAGGATCAAGGAGCCTGCCGAAGGATGGCCAAGACAGCCGGCTTCAGCAGACTTCGGCGCGCTCGATCACGACGTCCTCGAGCGGCACATCGCTGTGCACTCCGACGCTTCCCGTCCTGACGACCCGGATCTTGTCCACCACATCGTTTCCTTCGACGACTTTTCCGAATACGCAATAGCCCCAGCCCTGCCCATTCGGGGCCCGGAAATTGAGGAAATCGTTATTCACCACGTTGATGAAGAACTGCGCCGTGGCCGAGTGCGGGTCGGAGGTACGCGCCATGGCGACTGTATAGGCGTCGTTCTTGAGGCCGTTGTCCGCTTCGTTGCGAATCGGCTCGCCACAGGCTTTGGGCTTCATCCCCGGTGCGAAGCCGCCACCCTGGATCATGAAGCCGGAAATGACGCGGTGAAAAAGGGTATTGTCGTAATGGCCGGATTCGACGTAGCTGAGGAAGTTCTTGGCTGACAAAGGGGCTTTTTCGGTGTCCAAGTCGATGCCGATGACGCCGAAATTGGTGTGCAGCTTGATCATGGCTTTCCTTATTTCTTTTCTGGGAGGATCTTGACCGACTGGATGATGACCGGTTCAAGGGGAACGTTCTGGTGCATACCGCGGTTACCGGTCGGCACCCTGGCGATCTTGTCCACCACCTCCATGCCCTGCGTGACCTTCCCGAAAACGGTATAGCCCGCGCCATCGGGCGACGGGTAGTTGAGCGCCGCGTTGTCCCGATGGTTCACGTAGAACTGGGAAGTCGCCGAGTTGGGATCCGCCGTGCGGGCCATGGCAATCGTGCCGCGATCGTTCTTCAAACCGTTGCGCGCCTCGTTGTCAACCTTTCGCGGCGCTGGCTTGGTCTGCATATCGACCGTGAAACCGCCCCCCTGGATCATGAAGTCAGGGATCACGCGATGAAAAAGCGTACCGTTGTAGAAGCCCTCATTGACGTAGTGCACGAAATTCTGTACGGATTTCGGCGCCTTCTCGGAATCGAGTTCGATGACGATTCGCCCCAGGCTGGTCTGCATTTCAACCGTCGGCGCCGCCCACACGGCAGCCAACGGCAGCAACCCGCCGATCACCAAAATCATGCGCCTGAGCATCGGGAACTCCTCTACTGAGCCGGCCGGTCGCCCGACCTTGCGACCGGCGCTTTGGCGGACCCGCCAGCCTGGCCGGCTTCGCTCGCCGGTCGCGCCGCGGAGGCCGGCCGGGCCACGGCGCTGGCCGATGCCGCGATCAGTTCGCGAACCATCGACTGTTTGCTGCGCAACCCCTTGTTCGACGGTTCCAACTGCAGCGCCTTGTCGTAGGACTGGCTGGCGAGCTTGGCGTAGACATCGCCCAGGTTCTCGTAGGCGGTGGCGTAGCCAGGATGGGTCCTGATCGCCATGTCCAGAGCCGTACGCGCCTTGTCGTACTGCTTCTGCTGGGCATGCAGCACAGCCAGATTGTTGTACGGCTCAGGCAGTTCCGGAAAGTCTTCGGTCAGTTTGACGAAAACGGCCATCGCCTCGGCCGAACGCCCCATTTCGGTCAGAATCACTCCCTTGAGGAAGCGTCCCTGCGGATCCTTGGGCTTGCTGCTCACATACGCGTCGGCCTTTTCGAGCGCCTGCGGCAACTGCCCCTGTTTCATCAAACGCTGCCCATCCGTCAGATCGTCGGCCAGTGCCGGCGCCAGCGCGCAGCTCAGCAGCAGCCCGCCGAGCAGGGTCGTGAAGGATGCCGGGAGAGGCCTCGGAAAGCTGGAAAGCATCGTTATGGTATACTCGGCCGTGCAGCGGTTGAATGTCACCTGAACACCGGATTCTAGCAAGAAGTACGTCGAAACCAAAGCCCTCCCAGGTGACCCCTGTGCGAGCCGAGCCCTCTCGTGAGCCCGAAAAATGCTGAAAATCTACAACTCGCTGGCGAGGGAAAAACAGGACTTCGTTCCGATCACCCCCGGCAAGGTTCGCATGTATGTCTGCGGGATGACCGTTTACGACCATTGCCACCTCGGTCATGCGCGCGTTCTGGTGGTGTTCGACATGGTCCAACGCTGGTTGCGAGCCAGCGGCCTGCAGGTCACCTACGTCCGGAACATTACCGACATTGATGACAAAATCATCGCGCGCGCGCGCGAGAACGGCGAGAGCATTGGCGAATTGACCAATCGCTTCATCGCCCTCATGAACGAGGACGCGGCGGCGCTCGGCGTCGAAAAGCCGGACCACGAACCCCGGGCCACCGAATACGTGCCGCAAATGCTCGCCCTGATTGGCCGGCTGGAGAAGAACGGTCTCGCCTACCAGGCGACCGACGGCGATGTGAACTTCTCGGTTCGCAAGTTTCCCGGCTACGGCCAGCTCTCGGGAAAATCCGTCGACGACCTCAGAGCGGGCGAACGGGTGGATGTCGATGCGGCCAAGGAAGACCCGCTGGACTTCGTGCTCTGGAAGCATGCCCGGGAAGGCGAACCGTCCTGGCCGTCGCCCTGGGGCGCTGGCCGCCCCGGCTGGCACATCGAATGTTCGGCAATGAGTTCGGATCTGCTAGGCGAGCACTTCGACATTCATGGCGGCGGCCAGGATCTGCAGTTTCCTCATCACGAGAACGAGATCGCGCAATCGGAAGGCGCGCATCGATGCCGTTTCGTCAACTACTGGATGCACAATGGATTCGTCCGGGTCGACGAGCAAAAGATGTCCAAATCGCTCGGAAATTTCTTCACGATCAGAGAGATTCTGAAGAAATACGACCCGGAGGTGGTGCGTTTCTTCATCCTTCGTGCGCACTACCGCAGCCCGCTGAACTATTCCGACGCCCACCTCGACGACGCCCGGCAGGCGCTGACGCGCCTGTATACTGCCCTGAAAACGGTGGCCACCGAAAGTCGTCCGATCGACTGGAAGGAGCCGCACGCGCGTCGCTTCAGCGAGGCGATGAGGGACGACTTCAATACGCCGGAAGCGTGCGCCGTACTCTTCGATCTGGCGGCCGAACTCAATCGCGGCAAATCGGCGGCGCTTGCCAGTCAGTTGCGCGGCCTCGCTGGCCTGCTCGGCCTGCTCAGCCGCGACCCGCAGGCCTTTCTGCAAGCGGCGCCGGTGGGCTCTGGCGAGTTGAGCAGCGAACGCATCGAGTCACTGATCGCCGACCGTCTGGCCGCCAGAAAAAGCAAGAATTATGCCGCCGCCGACCAAATCCGCGCCGACCTGCTGGCCGCCGGAATCGTGCTCGAGGACGGCCCGCAAGGAACGAGCTGGCGCCGTATGTAGTGGCTAGCGGTCTCTGGCTGTCATATTTTTTGACGCGGGCTCGCCACGCCCCCGACACGCGCGCTCCGCTCGACGCTATCGCAGAAGGCGTCCGCCGCTGCCAACGACCGTCAAGTCGACGAAGCGCGACCCGAGTCGCTCGTTGGCCGAATAGCTGACCCGATAACCGCCCAAGTCGTAATTTTGCAGGCCTTCCAAGGTGGTCACGAGCTTCTCGCGGGTGAGATCCTTTCCGGCTTTGCGAATCGCGTCGACCAGCAGTTTGGCCATGGCATAGGCCTCGATACCGTAGTATGAAGGCTGTGCCTGCTTGGCCAGCAGCTTCTGGTATTCGCGCACCATCGGTGTCGTGTCGTTCCAGGGATAGGGCATGACCTGCGAAATCCCGATGCCGCGTGCCGCGTCTCCCAGTTCCTGGACCAGCAGGTCGGCGCCGACCGGCGAAAGCGTCATGAACTGTGGCGTCTGCCCGGCTGCCTTCAAGCCGCGGACGAAGGCCGCCGTCGGTTTGTACAGGGTCACCATGACCACAGCCTGCGGGTTCACCTTGGCGATCGTTTGCACGGCCTGTGTCACCTCGACCGAGTTGCGTTCGACAGTGGCGACTGCGGACGGGGTTTGGCGATGCTTCTTGAGCGCCGCGACGACGCCATCGAGCCCAGATTTGCCGAAACCGTCGTTCTGGTACAGCACAGCGATATTCTTGAAGCCGAGCGACACCAACTGGTTGATGATGGCTTCGGTTTCGTTGGCGTAGCTTGCCCGCACATTGAACAGGTAGCGGTTCGTGGGGTTGTCCTTCGGCGACTGGCGGATCGAGTCGGCGCCGGAAATGGCGCCAACGAGGGGCACCTTGGCAACTCCGAAAACCTCGTTCATGGCCGCCGTTGTCGGGCTGGAACCGTAAGAAGCGAGCAAGGCAAAGACATTCTCGCGGGTAATCAGAATCCGGGTGTTGGCAACCGCGCGCTCGGTCTCGTAGCCGTCGTCGAGTGCGCGCAGTTCCAATCGTCGGCCATTGACCCCGCCGGCCTCGTTGATCTGGCGAAAATAGGCATTGATGACCATTTTCATGTCCAGACCATAGGCGCCGTTAGGTCCGGAAAACGGTGCCGTCATGCCGATCAGTATGCTGTTGTCGGTAACCCCGACTTCGCCCGCCACAGCAAAGCAACTGAATAGAAAAAGCAGCAGTGCCCTAACCAATCGCATGGATCCGTCCTCCCGTCCTGCGTGAGTGGCATTCGCTGGCGGATGCTTGTGCCCTGCCACCGCCTTCCCTGGTTGAGTGAAGACACCTCCGTCCACCCATCCCCGCAAACCGGCGAGTCAGGATTCCCGTCTCGCGGACGAAGCTCTCACTACCGCCAAGGATGGCGCAGCAAACTGACGTGCTGCTTACACGACCGCGGGGAAAGACCTAAACGGAGAGCAAAAATGCGCCTCGCCGGCAGCGCAGAAAGCGAGCAGTGGCAAAGCCGCTCTCAGGTTGCGGCGAAGAAGTCCCGCACCCGATCCATCCAGGACTTGGCGCGCGGATTGTGCTGGGCCGAATTTTCCCGACTCGACTCCTCGAGCTCGCGTAACAATTCCTTCTGGCGTTCAGTCAGATGAACCGGGGTTTCGACCACCACGTGGCACAACAGATCGCCATGGGCGTGACTGCGCACACCCTTGATTCCCTTGCCGCGCAAGCGGAAGGTCTTTCCCGACTGGGTTTCCGGAGGGACTCTGATCTTGGCCGCGCCATCCAAGGTGGGAATATCGATTTCTCCGCCAAGCGCGGCGGTCGTGAAACTGATCGGCATCTCGCAGTGCAGGTCATTCTGCTCACGTTGGAAGACGGGGTGCGCCTTGAGGTGAATCTGCACGTAGAGATCGCCGGACGGACCGCCATTAATGCCGTGCTCACCTTCGCCCGACAGACGTATACGATCGCCTTCGTCGACTCCGGCCGGAATCTTGACGGCCAACGTCTTATGCTGCTTGACTCGCCCGGCGCCATGACACGACGTACAGGGTTCGGCGATGAAACGCCCCGTCCCATGACATTTCGGGCAAGTCTGCTGAATCGAGAAGAAGCCCTGTTGCAGCCGTACTTGGCCGCTGCCCTGGCAAGTCGGGCAGGTCTTCGGCTGCGTACCGGCCTTTGCCCCACTGCCGCGACAAGAATCACACGCCTCCATGGTCGGAATGCGGATCTTGGTCTCGGTACCGAAAGCCGCTTGCTCCAGAGTGACTTCGAGGTTATAGCGCAGGTCGGCACCGCGATAGATATTCGACCTTCCCCCCCGACCACCGCCGAAAATCTCGTCGAAAATGCCACCGAAAGCGTCAGAAAAACCTCCCGCCGCACCCATGCCGGCCTGCGGATCGATGCCGGCATGACCATACTGGTCGTAGGCGGCGCGCTTTTGAGGATCGGTCAGCACTTCATAGGCTTCCTTGACTTCCTTGAAGTGATCCTCGGCCCTGGGATTGTCCGGATTGCGGTCCGGATGGTATTTCATCGCCAGCTTGCGATAGGACTTCTTGATTTCTTCGTCTGAAGCGTCACGGTTGACGCCGAGAATGTCGTAAAAGTCGCGTTTAGCCATCGGTTCTTGAGCAATTCATGGGGGCGGCGAGGAGAGGCGCGATTATACGCCCCACCCCGCAAGGCGGATGCCTACTTCTTATCTTTGACTTCGGTGAACTCGGCGTCGACGACGTCGCTATCGTCCTTCTTGGTTTCGCCGGCTGCCCCCGCACCACTCTCGGCGCCAGCCGCATGCGCCTGCTGCTTGGCGTACATCTTCTCACCCAACTTCTGCGCCGCCGTGCCAAGCGCCTCGCTTTTCGCCCTGATCGCGTCCAGGTCGTTGCCACGAATTGCCTCTTCGGCTGCTTTCATGGCGGCTTCGATAGCCCCTTTCTCGCTATCGGAAAGCTCCTTGCCGTATTCGGCAAGAGACTTCTTGACCGTATGGATCATGCCGTCGCACTGATTCCGCGCTTCGGCGAGTTCATGCGCCTTGCGGTCTTCTTCGGCGTGCAACTCGGCATCGCGCACCATCCGCTGCACTTCCTCTTCGTTGAGGCCGGAAGAGGCCTGGATCTTGATCTTGTTCTCCTTGCCGGTGGCTTTGTCCTTGGCCGAAACATGCAGAATGCCGTTGGCGTCGATATCGAAGGTCACTTCGATCTGCGGCATGCCGCGCGGTGCCGGCGGAATGTCCGACAGATTGAACTGCCCAAGGCTCTTGTTACCGGCCGCCATCTCGCGCTCGCCCTGCAGCACGTGAATGGTCACGGCCGACTGGTTATCGTCCGCCGTCGAGAAGACCTGGTTCGCCTTGGTCGGTATGGTGGTATTCTTCTTGATCAGCTTGGTCATCACGCCGCCGAGCGTCTCGATTCCCAGTGACAGCGGAGTCACGTCGAGGAGCAGGACATCCTTGACCTCACCCTGCAGCACGCCGCCCTGGATGGCGGCCCCGACCGCGACGGCTTCGTCCGGGTTGACATCACGGCGCGGCTCGCGGCCAAAGAACTCCTTGACGGCTTCCTGCACCTTCGGCATCCGGGATTGTCCACCGACGAGAATCACGTCATTGATGTCGCCGATCTTGCAGCCGGCATCCTTCAGGGCGATGCGGCACGGTTCGATGGTGCGATTGATCAGTTCGTCGACCAGTGACTCGAACTTGGCGCGCGTGATCTTGTGCGTCAGGTGCTTAGGGCCGGAAGCGTCGGCGGTGATGTACGGCAGGTTTATTTCAGTCTGCTGACCGGAAGAAAGCTCGATTTTGGCCTTTTCAGCGGCGTCCTTGAGGCGCTGCAGAGCCAGGACGTCGGCCTTGAGGTTGACTCCGCTTTCCTTCTTGAACTCGTCGATGATGTAATCGATCAGACGCTGGTCGAAGTCTTCGCCGCCCAGGAAGGTATCGCCGTTGGTCGACAGCACCTCGAACTGGTGCTCGCCTTCGACTTCGGCAATTTCGATGATCGAAATGTCGAAGGTACCACCACCGAGGTCATACACCGCGATCTTCTTGTCGCCCTGTTTCTTGTCCATACCGAAGGCCAACGCCGCGGCCGTCGGCTCGTTGATGATCCGCTTGACTTCGAGGCCCGCGATCCGTCCTGCATCCTTGGTCGCCTGGCGCTGGCTGTCGTTGAAATAGGCCGGTACCGTGATCACGGCTTCGGTGACGTCTTCACCGAGATAATCTTCGGCAGTTTTTTTCATCTTGCGCAGGACTTCGGCCGAAACCTGCGGCGGCGCGATCTTCTTGCCTCGCACCTCGACCCAGGCATCGCCGTTGTCGGCCCTCAGGATCTTGAACGGCATCAGGGAAATGTCCTTCTGCACCTCCTTCTCTTCGAAGCGGCGTCCAATCAGGCGCTTGACCGCGTACAGCGTGTTCTTCGGATTGGTTACCGCCTGGCGCTTGGCGGGCGCGCCGCACAGGATCTCGCCGTCCTCGGCATAAGCCACAATGGACGGCGTCGTCCGCGCGCCTTCAGAGTTTTCGATGACCTTCGGCTTGCCATTTTCCATAACGGCGACACAGGAATTTGTCGTACCCAGATCGATGCCGATGATCTTGCCCATCTCAGAATCCTTTCAGTGTTCTCGGTAAAAATAGGAGGCATCCGCCAAGCGCCGGAATGCTTCGTGATGGACGCCATTTGGGGACTATCACAACGATTTCAAGTCATGGACTTGGCCACGACGACCAGCGCCGGACGCAATACACGATCGGCCAGCAGGTATCCCTTCTGCAGGACAGTAACGACCGTGTTCGGCTCTTGCGGCGACTCGACGACGCTGATCGCCTGGTGGTGATGTGGGTCGAACTTCTGCCCCAATGGGTTGAGTTCGGTCAAGGCCGACTTTTCGAAGGCGGCGACCAGTTGTTTGAGCGTCAATTCCGTGCCCGAGCGCAGACTGTCGACCGTCGGAGTCTCGACGGCCAGCGCGGCTTCGAGGCTGTCCTTGACTGCCAGCAACTCGCGCGCGAAACGATCGATCGAATACTTGCCGGCCTTCACGATGTCTTCCTGCGCGCGGCGGCGAACATTCTCGGTTTCCGCCCTGGCGCGCAGCCACGCGTCGTGGTATTCCGCCACCTTGAGTTCGGCCTGGTGGAGAGCTTCTTCGAGACTCGGGCCTTCCTCCACCTCTGGCGCCGCCGCGACGTCGGCTTCCGTCGTTGCCGGCGCTTCCCGCGTTTCCGTAGTGACGGAGGCTTCCGATACAGCGGCGGGATCTACGGGTTCATGGTCGTTTGCTTGCATGTTTGGTCATCTCCCAGAAAACGTGCCCTAGTTTGGGACGAGTACTATGATTTCAAGCGTTGTCGTGCCGCGCTCACCGTGCAACAGCAGCGTAATTCGCGGATAATTCCTTGTTTGCTGGTCAGATCGACTGCTAGCATTTCAACTCTCCGTGGTCGTCGAAAAGGCGTGGTACTGACATGACGGACAAGATCGGCAAGTATGAGATCATTCGCCAGCTTGGCAAGGGGGCGACGGCCGTCGTGTTCCTCGCCCGCGACCCGGATCTCAATCGTCAGGTCGCCATCAAGCTGATCCGTTTCGGCGAGGATAGCGCCGCCATGTCGCGTCGCCTGCGCAAGATCTTCCAGACCGAGGACTCGATCGGCCGCCGCCTGGAGCACCCGAACATCGTCAAGGTCTACGACGCGGTGGTCGAACGCGACCAAGCCTATCTGGTCATGGAGTTCGTCGACGGCGGAGCGCTCGACAGGTTTTGCGCCATCAACCGCCTGCTGCCGATGCACCGCGTCATCGGTATCATCTTCAAATGTTGTCTGGCCCTGGATCACGCGTTCCGCCAGGGAGTCGTGCATCGCGACATCAAGCCGGCGAATATCATGATCGATGCCAACGACAATCCGAAGATCACCGATTTCGGCCTCGGTCTTTACCTGCACAAGGACATGGGCAAGGACTCCACCTTTGTCATGGGCGTCGGCTCGCCGGCCTACATGTCACCAGAGCAGGTCAAGAACTACCCGCTCAATCACAAGACCGATCTCTACTCGCTAGGCGTCCTGCTGTTTCAATTGCTTACCGGGCGGCTGCCCTATCGCGCCAACAACGCCGCCACCCTGGTCTACAAGATCGTCAACATGGACGCACCTTCGGTCTGCGCCCTGAACCCGAATTTGCCGGCGGGCCTTGACCCGATCATCAAGAAGGCTCTGGAGAAGGATCTCTACAACCGCTACCGTAGCGGCGCCGAGTTTGCCAAGGATCTGTCGGCCGTCCGCTATCAGATGCTGGAAGAAGACGAGACGGAAAGGGACCTGACCCGCTTTGAAGCCTTGCGCAAGCTGCCTTTTTTTGCCGAGTTCGAGGACGTCGAGTTGTGGGAGGTGCTGCGCATCAGCCGCTGGCAAAAAATGTCTGAAAAAGTGACCTTGATCCGCGAAGGCGACAACCATAGAAAGTTTGGCGTCATCATCGACGGCTTCGTCGAGGTATCGTCGAATGGTCGAATGATCTGCCGCCTCGGGGCAAGCGAGGTGGTCGGAGAAATGGCTTTCCTCCATCCGACCGACGCCCGTCGCCACGCCACGGTCGTCACCCTCGAGCCGACCGAGTTCCTCGAGGTCAACAGCGCTGCACTCGAGTTGGGTTCGGACGAGTTGCAGGAACGTTTCAAGAAGGTGTTGCTCGCGCACGTGCTCGCGCGCTTGCGCGAGGCAAACAAGGTGCTGACGACGCTCAGTGGCCAGGCCGCCGTGTCGGGCAGTCTCTCGGGCGCCGGGTTGGGACTGTCGCCACCGCTCGAATTGCTCTGAGCGGCGCCAGCGTCAGGACGGGGCTCCCAATGCTCGGGCGCGCAAGGCAGTGAGCTCGAGGCTGGCCGGTTCCGGCGAGAGCCGGGTCGGCCAACCCTGCAGATGATGAATGGCGATCTCGGCCAGTGCGGCTAACCAATCGTCGCGCTCGTTGAGACAGGGAATGTAGTGAAAATCCTTGCCGCCGGCTTCGATGAACTCGGCTTTACCCTCGATGGCGATCTCTTCGAGGGTCTCTAGACAATCAGCCGGAAAACCGGGGCAGATCACATCGACCTTCTGCACCCGCTGTTTGCCCAGTGCCCGAAGCGTCACGGCGGTGTAGGGTTGCAGCCATTCCGCGCGGCCAAAGCGCGACTGGAAGCAAACCTGGTATTGCTCCGGCGCCAATCCGAGCGCCTCGGCGAGCAGGCGGCCGGTCTTCTGACACTCGCAGTGATAGGGGTCGCCCCGCTCCAATGTATAGCGCGGCAAGCCGTGAAAGCTCATGACCAGCCGATACGAACCGCCCGGCTGGCCATGGCTCGTCCAGTGCTCACGAACGCTGGCAGCCAATGCGGCGATGTAGGCCGGATGATCGGCAAAACTCCGGACCAGACGCATTTCAGGCTGGTTGCGAACGCGCTGCAACCAGGCACAGGCGGCGTCAAAGGCGGTGGCCGTGGTGCTCGCCGCGTACTGCGGATAAAGCGGCAGCAGCAGGATTCGCGTGCAACCGGCGGCCTTGAGGCGCGACAGCGTCGACGGAATCGACGGCTCACCGTAACGCATCGCATAGTCGACCACGACTTGATGTCCGGTCACTCCGAGGCGCCCGCGCAGCAGCTTGGCCTGACGTGCGACATGGACTTTCAGCGGCGATCCGTCGCTCGTCCAGATAGCCGCATATTTCTTCGCCGACCGACGCGGCCGGACGTTGAGGATGATCCCGTGAAGAATCAACCACCAGAGCGGGCGCGGTATCTCAACTACTCGCGGATCGGCGAGAAATTCTCCAAGGTAGCGGCGCACCGCCGCGGCAGTCGGCGCCTCGGGTGTCCCGAGATTGATCAGGAGAACGGCGGTCAGCTCCGGCGAACCGTGGCGGAAGGCCGGCTCCGCGAGATAGCGGGCCATCAGGAGTGGGCGTGGTAATTCAGTGCCGAGGAAAGCAGCTTGGCCGTGATATCGACGATTGGAATGACCCGCTCGTAGGCCATGCGGGTTGGCCCGATAACACCGACCGAACCGACGACCTGACCATCCACTTCGTAAGGCGCGGTGACGACACTGCATTCATCCAGAGGTGCGAGCCCGGATTCGCCGCCGATGAAGACCTGCACGCCGTCGGCGCGGTTCGAGAGGTCAAGCAGTTGCATCAGCGCCGTGCGCTGCTCGAAGAGGTCGAACAACTCGCGCACACGGTTCATGTTGGACGAGAATTCCTCCACTTCGAGCAGGTTTCGCTCACCGGAAATCACATAGTTGTCATCAGGTTCCCTCATCGCCTCGTCACCGGCGGCGAGCGCCGCGGTCATCAGCGCCTGCAGATCGCCGCGCAGCTTCTGCAACTCCTGCTGGACATGAACGCGAATGTGCTCGAAATCGTGACCAACGAAGTGCTGATTCAGATAGTTGGTGGCGGCGACCAACTCGGACGGACTGTAGGCGCGACCCGGGAACAGCAGTCGATTCTGCACGTCGCCGTCAGCGGTGACGAGGATCAGCAAAATGCGCTTCTCCGAAAGGCTGACGAACTCGATCTGGCGGATCGTCGGCACCACACGCCGCGGGCTCAGGACCACGCCGGCAAAATGGCTCAACCCCGACAGCAGGTGCGACGCATTGCTCAACAAGCGCTTGGGTTGCGAGGCAAGAAACTGCCCTTCGATGGCGTCGATCTTCTCTCGTTCGAGCGGCCTGACGGTCAACAGGCTATCGACGAAAAAGCGATAGCCGCGTGATGTCGGTACCCTTCCGGCCGAGGTATGCGGACTGGCGATCAGGCCGATCTCCTCGAGGTCGGCCATCACGTTGCGCACTGTAGCGGCCGACAAATCCAGCCCGGAGTGCTTGGACAGCGCGCGCGAACCGACCGGCTGCCCTTCGGCGATATAGCGCTGGATCAGCGTCTTGAGCAGTGTTTTGGCGCGTTCGTCTAACATGTGTCCGATTCTACAAAAAAACCATCCTTAGTGGGCACCGTGGAAGCGGGCTGAAGTGTGGTTTAATTGCCGGCATGAACCACGACCGTGCCCCAGCGTTGGCCGATTGCGCGCACCTGCCGCGCACGATCGCGCTGATCGGCAAGTACCAAAGTCCGGATATCGCCGAATCCATTCGCGTCCTGGCGAAATATCTGCACGAGCGAGGCATCACCGTGCTGATCGAAGAAGAAACCGCCCGGCACGTGGTTTCCCAGCTCACCCTCGGAAGCTGGGCGAGCGGCTCCTTCGCGTGGCTCGGGGCGCATTCCGACATGGCCATCGTCGTCGGCGGCGACGGGACGATGCTCAACGCCGCTCGCCAACTGGCGCGCTATCGCGTGCCGCTGGTTGGAGTCAATCAGGGTCGTCTTGGCTTCATGACCGACATCGCGCGCAACGACATGCTGACCTGCATGGACGACCTTCTGGACGGTAAATTCGTCCCCGAGACCCGTATGCTGCTCGACGCCGAGATCTTCCGTGGCGGTCGAAGCGTCGTCTCGAACCTCGCGCTGAACGACGTAGTGGTCGACAAGGGAGCCACCGGGCGGATGATCGAATTCGAACTGTCCATAGACGGCGAGTTCATCTACCACCTGCGCTCGGATGGGCTGATCGTCTCGACACCGACCGGCTCGACAGCCTATTCACTGTCGGCGAATGGCCCAATCCTACATCCGCAGGTTTCGGCCATCGCCCTCGTGCCACTTTGCCCGCACGCGCTGTCCAATCGGCCGATCCTCGTCGGCGACCGTAACGAAGTTGAAATCCGAATTGTCTATGCCACTGATTCGCGCTCCCATTTCGATGGTCAAGTGACAGTCGATCTGCGCAACGATGATCGCGTGCGCATCCGGCGTTCCGAATACTCCATCTGCCTGCTCCACCCGCCTGGGCACAGCTACTTCGCGATGTTGCGCGAGAAGTTGCACTGGAGCGAGCGCCCCAAGGAACATTAGTCTATCCCTGCGACGACGACGAGATCATGCTTTGCCGTTTGACGATTCGCGACTTTGTGCTGGTCGATCGACTTGAACTCGAGTTCCACGCCGGATTTGGCAGTCTGACCGGCGAAACCGGTGCCGGCAAGTCGATTCTGGTCGATGCCCTGGCCTTCGCTCTGGGTGAGCGAGCCGACGTCGGCATGATCCGCAGCGGCAGCGAGAAGGCCGAAGTGACGGCGGAGTTCGCGCTCGACGGCTCGCCGGCGGCCATGGAATGGCTTCGGGCGCACGATCTGGAGAGCGACGGCGGACTGCTGCTGCGCCGCTTGGTCGATACCGGCGGACGCTCGCGCGCCTACCTCAACGGGTCGCCCGTAACGGTGCAGCAACTGCGCGAAGTGGCAGAGTCGCTGGTCGACATTCACGGCCAGCACGCCCACCAGTCATTGATGCGTGGCGAGGCACAGCGTGCACTGCTCGACTCGCATGCCCGACTCAACGCTCTGCTGGTCGACGTTGGCGCGGCTTGGCGCCAATGGCGCGACGCCCGAGCGACACTCAACGCGGCTAGGGACGGCGTCGAAGCCCTCGCCGCCGAACGCGAGCAGCTCACCTGGCAAACGAGCGAGCTGGCAGCTCTCGGTGTCTCAACCCAGGAATGGCTGACTCTGAACGAGGAGCACAAGCGCCTGGCGCACACGGCGAGCCTTGTCGAGGGCGCCCACTATTCACTGCAGTTGTTGGCCGACGGCGACGCGGCCTGCGAAACCCAAGTCGGCGCCGCGGCGAATCGGCTCGAAGCGCTGTCGGACTACGACCCTGCGCTTCGGGAGATCACCGCGCTCCTGCAATCCGCGCGTGCCGAACTTGGCGAAGCGATCTCAACCTTGCGACGCTACACCAACCGCGCCGAGACCGATCCGCAGCGCCTGACGGCGGTCGAGCGCCGGATCGAGGCGATTCTCGATTGCGCACGAAAGTTTCGCTGCGCTCCCGAGGAACTGCCCACCTTGCTCGCCCGCTGGCAGGAACGGCTGACCGCTCTCGGTGAAGCGGCCGATCTCGCCGGCTTGGCGGAACGCGTCGAACTGGCGCGCCGCCATTACGAGAGCCTGGCCGCGAGCCTTTCCGACCGTCGCGCTGAGGCGGCGGAAGCGCTTGGCCGCGACGTCAGCCAGGTCATGCAGCAACTGGCGCTCAGTGGCGGGCGTTTTGAAGTCGGTCTGCTACCAATCGAGGGGGGAAGTGCTTTCGGGCTCGAGCAGGTCGAGTTTCGTCTTTCCGGACTGGCTGGCAACGGGGCGCGCCCGTTGGCCAAAGTCGCCTCTGGCGGTGAACTGTCTCGCATCAGCCTCGCTATCCAGGTGGTCACCAGTCAGGCGGCCAGCGTACCAACGCTGATCTTCGACGAGGTGGACGTCGGCATCGGTGGTGGCGTCGCTGAGATTGTCGGCCATTTGCTGCGCGATCTGGGAAGCGATCGACAGGTCCTCTGCGTAACGCATCTGCCTCAGGTGGCGGCACGCGCCAACTGGCAATGGCTGGTCAGCAAGAGCACGGTGTCCGGTCAGGTACGCTCGTTAGTCACCGAACTTGACGAGAAGGCACGGATCGAAGAAATCGCCCGCATGCTGGGCGGCGTCGAGATTACGTCGATCACCCGTCAACATGCCAGGGAAATGCTATCGTAAGCTGGATGGGCCTGCGGTTGGATCAAACAGACGCACCCTGTCCGGCCACCGGCCATGTCGAGTTCCCTCTGCTCGACTCGCCCCGCTCACACCAAACCAGGCCCCACCTTTCCAGACAAGTCAGGCAGGCTTCTTGACCTTGCTCTTGGCGGCTTTTCGCAAGGTCTTGAACAGTTCCGGGTCTTCCGCCTTGAGGTATTCGACGACCTCGAAGTCTTCACGTTTCAAACGCTGGATGTCGATTTGCTCGACATGCACGAGGCGAAGCAACTCACGCACCGGTTTGGGCATGTTGCGGCCACTTTCGTAGCGCGAACCACCACTCTGCGTAACGCCGATTTTGGACCAGAACTGCTGTTGGTTCAGACCAAGCTTGCGACGAATTTCGCGCGGATCGACCCGCTCGACGACTTTGACGGTGCTCATCAGACTATCCTTTCTTGCAAAGACCCCACGCGAACCGGCGAGAGCCCAAGCCCTGCCGCTGCTTCACACTGTATGACTCCAGCCACCCACGGCACACTATATAAGGGATCCGCCAAAGATTGCAAGTGGCATTCGAATAGAACATTTGGCTAATGCCGTTCGCTTCGCAAGGCGGGACGCTGTGGTAGCCTTGGCAGGCAATGCTTTAGAATCTCGTTTTTGCTTTTTTAATCGGACTGGTAATGGCTCTCATAGTTCAGAAGTTTGGCGGCACCTCCGTAGGATCGACGGAGCGTATAAAAAGTGTTGCCAAACGCGTCGCTCGCTGGCGAGCACAAGGACACAGCATCATCTTGGTACCTTCGGCCATGGCCGGCGAAACCAACCGCTTGATCGCGCTGGCGAAGGAGATTTCACCCTCCCCCGACCCGCGCGAACTGGATGTAATCGCCGCCACCGGCGAACAGGTGACGATTGGCTTGCTGGCCATGGCAATGCATGCCGAAGGGCTCAAGGCCAAGAGTTTTACTGGCCCGCAGGTTGGCGTGCTGACCGACAGTACCTTCACCAAGGCTCGGATTCTAAAGATCGATCAGGAACGTATCCGCAAGGCGCTCGCCGAAGGTAACGTCGTCGTCGTCGCCGGTTTCCAAGGTGCCGATGAAGAAGGCAATATTACGACTCTCGGTCGCGGAGGCTCTGACACCTCGGCGGTAGCCCTGGCCGCCGCGTTGAAAGCCGACGAATGCCAGATATATACCGACGTTGACGGCGTGTACACAACTGACCCGCGGGTTGTTCCGGAAGCGCGCAAGCTCGACACCATCACCTTCGAGGAAATGCTGGAGATGGCTAGTCTCGGCTCCAAGGTTCTGCAGATTCGGTCAGTCGAGTTCGCTGGCAAGTACAAAGTCAAACTCCGTGTGCTTTCGAGCTTCGAGGACGAAGGGGAAGGCACGCTGATCACCGTTGAGGAAAAAGGAAACATGGAACATCCAGTCATCTCCGGAATCGCGTTCAATCGCGATGAAGCCAAACTCACCGTACTCGGCGTTCCCGACCGACCGGGCATCGCCTACCAGATCCTTGGACCGATAGCCGATGCCAACATCGACGTCGACATGATCATCCAGAACATCGGCCAGTACGACACGACGGACTTTTCCTTCACGGTCAATCGCAACGACTACAACAAGGCGCTCGCCATCCTGCAAACCGTCAAGGAAAAGATTGGCGCGCGCGACATTACGGGTGACACAACAACCTGCAAAGTATCCGCCGTCGGAGTAGGGATGCGGTCGCACCCTGGCGTGGCGAGCAAGATGTTCGGCGCTTTGGCCAAAGAAAACATCAACCTGCAAATGATCTCGACCTCCGAGATCAAGATTTCGGTGGTTATCGAGGAAAAGTATCTCGAACTGGCCGTACGAGTCTTGCACAAGGCTTTTGGCCTGGAGAAACCGCCGAAGTCGAGCTTGGGTTTGACCGGTAGAGTTGAAACCGATATCATCACTCCCTCCTAGGAGACGTGGCCGAGAGGTCGAAGGCACTCCCCTGCTAAGGGAGCATGCGGGCATAAACCTGCATCAAGGGTTCGAATCCCTTCGTCTCCGCCAGGACACCGGCCGCAAACGCTCTGCAGCCAAAACGAACACCCCGCTTAACGCCTTGTTTTGCGGGGTTTTTCGTTTATACCTCCTGACTTCGCCTACCCAACAAATGTCATATCTGCGCTCTTAACGGCCATTTCTCTCGAAACCTCCTGACTTCGTAAATTTGGTACGGATTTTACAAGTGATTGTATTTGCTTGATAAATTCTGTATGGTGGGCGGATTTTGCGATGGCGTATGCTCTGGTTTCGTGAGGTACGCCAACGCGAAATTTCTAGTTGGTGATGGACGGCTGTCGGCCAATGTGCACAGTTGGCAATTTTGTGCAGGTGCTAGGGTGTGTTCTCAATTAAGCCAACCAGACGAAAGCGCAAGCGAGATGGACGAAGGCCAAGAAGGACTGGGCGAGTTTGTCGTAGCGCGTGGCGATACGTCTGAATTGCTTGATGCGGTTGAAGAAACGCTCGATCAGATTGTGAGCTTCCCCCGAAATTTCGTCTTCCAAGGGTGACGTATGATTCAGTCACTTTAGGAGCGAGAAATGAAGATAGCGAAGCCGGCGTTTACGGCGGAGTTCAGGGACCTGGCGGTAAAGCGGG
>NZ_JAPUVI010000062.1 GCF_029255285.1 Accumulibacter sp. | reverse complement strand
GCCAAGAACACCGCCGGCGCCATCAAGGGCGACACCAAGGTTCAGGGCAACACCAAGATCAAGGCTGAGCAGAAGAACGCCGCTGCCGTCGCGATCGGCAAGGGCAACACCGCCGCCAACGAAGCCGGCGTCATCGGCGGCAAGTAAGTCGTCGTATCACCACAAAGCCCTCGCTGGCAGTCAGTTGCCAGCGAGGGCTTTTTTCGTTGACCCGCATCAAGTGCGCCGGGGGTTGTTCTTTGAGACAGCCTCCCGGACAATAAGGCTTATTTCTTCGCTTTGGCGGGTGCTGGGACGACGGAGACGGCGACGGCTTCGGCATAGACGCCTTCCACCTGATCGCCCTTCTTGATCAGCTTGAGTTGTTCAGGATCCTTGATTTTCAGGCGCACCGTTTTTTTCGCGCCACGCAAGGTGATCGTCTGATTCTTCAGATCGACCTGTTGCACGTCGGCGACGAAAGTCACTTCCTTCACTTCCTTCACTTCATAGCCAGCCGGCTTTTCGCCCTTCGCTGCGGACGCCGTTTCGCCGCTGTCGATTCGCTCGCGCAGCGCGCCGCCGCCCTTCTTGAGCGTCATCACGAGTCCCTGCGTATAACTCGCGACGACGTTGTCACCCACCTTGATCTGATCGAAATTCTTGACTTCGTCGCCGGCGACGATCTTGATCAGTTCGCCCTTGTCATTCTTGAGAACGACGCTGCGCGTCGCCTTGTCGATCGAGTCGACGACCAAAGTGACTTTCGCTTCGATGATCCCGGCAAACTTGCCGGGCGCCACCGCGGTCATGCCCTCGGCGATGGGGGCCTGTTGGGCGGAAGCGGCGAGCGGAGCGAGAGCAAGTGCGGCGGTGGCGAGAAAGGTGCGAAGACGCATGAGGAACTCCTGTGTCAAGAAACGGGGAAGTGGGAACGAGAGGGGGAACGAGAGCGGCGGCTAAGGACGCCCGGTGGGTGACAACGCCTGACAGGCAACTACTATTCTTCCTTGCCAGCAACCCTTGCCTTGAACGTGGCGCCGGCCGAGAACTTCGGGACGGTGGTGGCCGGAATGTGGATCTTTTCGCCGGTCTTCGGATTTTTTCCTTCGCGCGAAGCACGACCGCTGGATTTGAACGAGCCGAAACCCACCAAGGTCACCGTTTCACCCTGGGCAACGCTGTCCACGATGGTCTCGACTAAGGCGTCGAGAACTTTCGCACACGCCGCCTTCGAAAGTTCGCTACGGGCGGCGATCGCGTCGATCATTTCGGACTTGTTCATGGTATCTCCTATGGTGATTGAAGGCCTTCCTCGGTCCAGATTCTGTCATTTTGAGGGCAGCGATGGAAGGGAACGATAAAGAATGTCGGAACGTCAATTCTGGCATGGATTCCAGCGCTGCCAAACAAGTTTTTTGCCGCTGGTGGCGGCCGCCTAGCCGTCCGGAGTTCCCTTCCCACCGTCGCCGGACAGGCTCCGACGAGCCAGCAAAGGGCGAAGAAAACGCCCGCTATGGCTGCCGGCGACTTCCGCCACGCGTTCGGGGCTTCCCGTTGCGAGCACCCGGCCACCGCCGGCGCCGCCTTCCGGACCCAGGTCGAGCAGCCAGTCGGCGGTCTTGATCACGTCGAGATTGTGCTCGATGACGACCACGGTATTGCCGCGGTCGACGAGCCGGTGCAAGACGGACAAAAGCAGTTCGATATCCTGAAAATGCAGACCGGTCGTCGGCTCGTCGAGGATGTACAGTGTTCTGCCGGTGTCGCGCTTCGACAGTTCGAGAGCCAGTTTGACACGCTGCGCCTCGCCACCCGACAGAGTTGTCGCCGCCTGGCCGAGCGTAATGTAGCTCAGACCCACATCGACCAGCGTCTGCAGCTTGCGCGCGACGACCGGTACGGCGTCGAAGAAGTCGCGCGCCACCTCGACTGTCATCTGCAGGATCTGGTGAATGTTACGGCCCTTGTACTGGACTTCGAGCGTTTCCCGGTTGTAGCGCCTGCCGTGACAGACGTCGCAGGCGACGTAGATGTCGGGCAGGAAGTGCATCTCGACCTTGATCACGCCGTCGCCCTGGCAGGCTTCGCAGCGCCCGCCTTTGACGTTGAACGAGAAACGGCCGGGACCGTAGCCGCGTGAGCGCGACTCGGGGACGCCGGCGAAAAGCTCGCGGATCGGCGTCAGCAGTCCGGTGTAGGTGGCCGGGTTGGAGCGCGGGGTACGGCCGATCGGGCTCTGGTCGACGTTGATCACCTTGTCGAAACAGTCGAGACCGACGATCCGGTCGTGTTCGGCGGCCTCGTTGCTGGCGCCGTACAAATGCCTGGCGGCGGCCGTGTACAGCGTGTCGTTGATCAACGTCGACTTGCCCGAGCCGGAAACGCCGGTGACGCAGGTCAACAGGCCGAGCGGTATGTCCACCGAGACGTTCCGTAGGTTGTTGCCGCGCGCACCGACGATGCGCAGCATGCGTGCCGGGTCCGGCTGCCGCCGGACGGCGCGCAGCGCGATCTGCCGGCGACCCGACAGGTAGTCACCGGTGAGCGACGCTGGATTCTCGACGATCGCCTGCGGTGGGCCTTCGGCGACGACGGCGCCCCCGTGAACGCCGGCTCCGGGGCCAAGATCGACGACGTAATCGGCGCGCCGAATGGCTTCCTCGTCGTGCTCGACGACGATCACCGTATTGCCGAGATCCCGCAGTTGCTCGAGCGTTTTCAGCAAGCGCTCGTTGTCGCGTTGATGCAAGCCGATCGACGGCTCGTCGAGGACGTACATGACGCCGGTCAGCCCCGAGCCGATCTGTGAGGCGAGACGAATGCGCTGCGCCTCGCCGCCGGACAGCGTTTCCGCCGAACGTTCGAGCGAAAGGTAGTCGAGCCCGACGTTGATCAGGAACTGCAGTCGGCTGACGATTTCTTTGAGCACCTTGTCGGCGACCTGAGCCTTGTTGCCGGGCAGTTGCAGCGCGAGGAAGTAGTCGCGCGCCGCGGCGAGCGGCAGGCGATTGATTTCGTGCAGCGTACGTGCCTGCTCGCGCGTGCCGACGCGCACATTGCGCGCTTCTGCGCGCAGGCGGCTGCCGTGGCAGGACGGGCACACCTGGTGGCTGATCAGGCGCGCCAGTTCCTCGCGCACGGCGTTCGAATCGCTTTCCTTGTAGCGCCGTTCGAGATTGACGAGGATGCCCTCGAAAGGATGCCGACGAACGGTTGGCTGGCCGCGCTCGTTGAGGTAGCTGAACGGCACCTCCTCACGCCCCGAGCCATAGAGGACGAGGCGCTGGATCGGGTCGGGCAACTCGCCGAACGGTGTGTCCACCGCGAAGCCATAGTGCGCCGCCAACGAGCACAGCATTTGAAAATAGAAAGAAGTGCGCCGGTCCCAACCGCGAATCGCGCCGGCGGCCAGCGAGAGTTCGGGACGGCTGACGACGCGCTGCGGGTCGAAAAACTGAATGACGCCCAGGCCGTCGCACTTTTGGCAGGCACCGAGCGGGCTGTTGAAGGAAAAAATCCGCGGTTCGAGTTCCTGCAGGGAATAGGAGCAGACCGGACAGGCGAATCTGGCGGAAAAGAAATGCTGGCGCTCGCCGTCCATCTCGCAGGCGATGGCGCGTCCGTCGGCGTGGCGCAGCGCCGTCTCGAAGGATTCCGCGAGGCGCTGGCGCAGGTCCTGGCGAACCCGCAGCCGGTCGACGACGATATCGACCGTGTGCTTTTGCGTCTTTGCCAGCTTGGGCAAGGCGTCGATCTCGTGGATCTGGCCATCGACCCGCAGCCTGACGAAGCCCTGGGCGCGCAATTCGGCAAACAGATCGACTTGCTCGCCCTTGCGGTTGGCGACCACCGGCGCCAGGATCATCAGTCGGGTGCCTTCGGGCAGCGCCAGGACGTGATCGACCATTTGCGAAACGGTCTGCGCCTCGAGCGCCTGCTGATGCTCGGCGCAGTAAGGCGTGCCGGCGCGGGCGAAGAGCAGGCGCAGGTAGTCGTGGATTTCGGTGACCGTCCCGACCGTCGAGCGCGGATTGTGACTGGTCGCCTTCTGTTCGATCGAAATGGCCGGCGACAGTCCCTCGATCAGATCGACGTCGGGCTTGTCCATGCGTTGCAGGAACTGCCTGGCGTAGGCGGACAGCGACTCGACGTAACGGCGCTGGCCTTCGGCATAAAGCGTGTCGAAGGCGAGCGAAGACTTGCCGGAGCCCGATAGACCGGTGATCACGATCAGCCGGTTGCGCGGCAGGTCGAGGTTGACGTTCTTCAGGTTGTGCGTCCGCGCGCCGCGGATTCGTATCGTTCGCGTCTCGTCCATTGGCTGCCAGTCCGAGGGCACCGGGCAAACCTGCTAATATACGCAATTCCGCCGTCCGGCAGCAAATTCCATGTCCGTCTCCAATCCCGACCGAATGAACAGTGCGGAGAAACGCGCCGGTGTCAGCCTGGCTGCGGTTTTCGCCTTGCGCATGCTCGGCCTGTTCCTGATCCTGCCGGTTTTTTCCCTGTATGCCCAGGAACTGCCATCCGGCAAGGACATGGCGCTGGTCGGCATGGCACTGGGTGCCTACGGCCTGACCCAGGCCTGCCTGCAAATCGCCTATGGCGCCGCCTCGGACCGTTTCGGACGCAAGCCGGTGATCGTCTTCGGGCTGCTGATCTTCGCCGCCGGCAGCTTCCTGGCCGCTTTCGCCAGCGACATCTACGCCATCATCGCCGGCCGCGTCCTGCAGGGTGCCGGAGCGATTTCGGCCGCCGTCACGGCGCTCGCCGCCGATCTCACGCGCGAACAGCATCTGACCAAGGTGATGGCGATGATCGGTTCGTCGATCGGCCTGGTGTTCGCCGTCTCGATGGTCGGCGCGCCGCTGCTCTACGTCGGCATCGG
>NZ_JAPUVI010000061.1 GCF_029255285.1 Accumulibacter sp. | reverse complement strand
GCTTCCGGTGCTTGGCCGACCCTGCAGCGGCAAGCCAAATTCAACGTCGGCGTCGCTGCGCTGCCCTACCACGAGGACTACTACGGCGCGCCGCAAAACACCCTCGCCGACGGCCCCGCGATGTGGATCGCCGCGGGCAAGAAGCCGGCGGAGTATAAGGCCGTTGCCCGCTTCGTCAGCTTCTGGCTGACCGGCGAGAGCCAAGTCGAATGGCAGCGCAATGCCGGCTATCTGCCCCTCAACCGGGCGGGTCTGCTGGCTTCCGAGAGCCGTCTGTTGTCGTCCGATCTCGCCAACATCCGTGTGGGCGTGGCCGAGCTGACCAACAAGCCGGTCACTGCGGTGTCCAAGGCCAGCGCCTATCCGCAGCGTGCGGCGGTGCGTCGTATCGTCGACGAAGAGCTGGAGTCCGTGTGGGAGGATCGCAAGCCTTCCAAGCTCGCGCTCGACACCGCGGTCGCCCGCTCCCGCAGCGCCGACTGATTGAAGATCGGGCCGTCATGTCCGATTGGTCCTGGCCGGCGTTGATCGCGCACCGTTGCGGCGGGGCGCTGGCGCCGGAGAACACGCTGGCCGGGCTTGGCATCGCTGCCCGGCTGGGTTGTGTCGCGGTCGAGTTTGACGTGATGCTGTCCGGCGACGGCGTTCCGGTGCTCATCCATGACGAAACCCTCGAGCGCACCGCAGGTCGTCGCGGCGAAGTCTTCCGTCTCTCGGCCGAAGCGCTCCAGGCAACCGATGTCGGCTGCCGCTTTCATCCGGCTTTCAGCGGCGAAACCATCCCTCGCCTCGACGCTGCCTTGTCGCGTTGCTTCCAGCTCGGCCTTGCCGCCAATCTGGAAATCAAGCCGGCAGCCGGGTTCGAGGTCGATACGGGCCGGACGGTCGGGCGTCTTCTGGCAGGGATCGGTCCCGGCGGTCTTCCTCCGCTCTTGCTGTCGTCGTTCTCGGAGCAAGCGCTCGAAGCTGCGGCGGCCGAGGTTGAAGACCTGCCGCGGGCTTTTCTGGCGGAGCGGTTCGATGTTGGGGCGCTGACCACGGCCGTTCGTCTTTCGTGTGTTTCGCTCAATCTGGGGCGTCAGGGTTTGCAGGCCGCGCAGGTGGCGGCGGTGCGCGATGCCGGGCTGCGCACGCTTGTCTATACCGTCAATGCGCCGGACGAAGCCCGATCTCTGACGGAGTGGGGCGTGGTTGGGGTATTTTCCGACCGTCCCGATCTCCTGCTGACGGCACCGGCAAGCCCGGATGCCGGAACTGCCGCTTCGATCCAGTCGGCTTGACGGGATCGCGGTCGGCCCCTACCATCGCGTTTTTTCGATTCTGGGCGGTCCCTTGTCTCTCACGAAGCTTTACGCGCCGATCGCCGAAGACATGCAGGCGCTCGATGCCGTTATCCGGGATCGTCTCTACTCCGACGTCGTTCTCATCCGTCAGGTGGCCGAATACATCATCGGTAGCGGAGGCAAGCGCCTTCGTCCTGCAATGGTGTTGTTCACCGCCGGTGCAGCCGGTTATCGGGGCACCCAGCACCGTGAGCTCGCCGCCGTCGTGGAGTTCATCCATACCGCCACGCTGCTGCATGACGACGTGGTCGACGAATCCGACCTGCGTCGCGGCAACAAAACCGCCAATGCCATGTTCGGCAATGCGGCCTCGGTCTTGGTCGGCGACTTTCTCTACACTCGTGCCTTCCAGATGATGGTCGGCGTGAAAAGCATGCGAGTGATGGAAGTCCTTGCCGATGCGACCAACGTGATCGCCGAAGGTGAAGTGCTGCAGCTGCTCAACTGTCACAACGCCGATGTGGACGTCGACGACTACCTGCGGGTGATCCGTTACAAGACGGCCAAGCTCTTCGAGGCCGCCACGCGTCTGGGCGGCATCCTTGCCGGCGCCACGCCGGAAGTGGAAGAGAGCCTCGCCGCCTTTGGCATGCATCTCGGCACCGCGTTTCAGTTGGTCGACGACGTCCTCGATTATTCCGGCGAAGAAGCGGATACCGGCAAGCATATCGGTGACGATCTCGCCGAAGGCAAGCCGACCCTCCCGCTCATCCACGTGATGAAGCATGGCAGTGCCGAACACGCAGCCTGCGTGCGCAAGGCCATCGAGAGCGGCGGGCGCGACGATTTCCCGGCCGTGCTGGCTGCCATTCGCGCCAGCGGCGCCATCGAGGCCACCCAGAAGGTTGCCGAGGAGGAGGCGGAAATGGCGCTGAAGGCGCTAAATGTGCTGCCCGCTTCCGTTTTCAAGGATTCTTTGGTAGACTTGTCAAAGTTCGCAGTCGCACGGAAATATTGATGTTCGGCATGCTGTGCAAGTGTCGAAAGTCAATGTCAAGTGTGGCTGTTTTATTTTGGCAGCGGTAAGGCTGCCAATGCGGTAAAGACGTCGGGGAATAGCTCAGCCTGGTAGAGCACTGCGTTCGGGACGCAGGGGCCGGAGGTTCGAATCCTCTTTCCCCGACCATCGATTCCGCAAGAAGCCGCCCGAATCGGCTTCAAAGTCATTAATACCCTTCTCGAAAGGGTTCGTCGGGGAATAGCTCAGCCTGGTAGAGCACTGCGTTCGGGACGCAGGGGCCGGAGGTTCGAATCCTCTTTCCCCGACCAATAAATTCTATGTAGATCAACGTTTTATGGTCTGCATTGCGGGGTGTTGGAGCATAAATCAAGCGTTTATGCTCCATTTCTGCTCCAGAAGCTGGTCGTGACGGCCGTCTCACACGCGACAGATCTGTCGCAAGATTTTTCTCAGTTCTGCCTATATACGGTACTCCACCTCAACGGAGTACATCATGGCCGCACCCGACTGCTCGACGAGCAGCAGCATTAAAAACCGTTCCCCATTCGTTGTTACCGTCCGATACGACGCCAGTCTGAATCGGCGCTTCGCCTATTCGCGTCGCGCCGAAGCCGCGACTTATCTCAAGCTTCTCAAGGCGCGAGGCGTTAAGGCGCGGCTCGACCAACTCGAGACAGCTTTTCAACTCCGGATCCGGCGCAAAGGGGTGCCGAATCAGTACGTCACCTTCGACACTCTCGAAGACGCCCAGCAGGCCAAGCTCCAGATTGAAGCCGACCTGTCCGTCAGCGTCGTGCGCGACTATGCGATCGCAACCCGCACCACCCTGCGCGAGCTGATGGAGCATTACCTCACCGAGGTCGTTCCTCGCCACAAAGGTGCTGACATCGAGGCAACTCGAATCCGGCGTCTGCTTCGCGACGAGGCTTTCGTCGACAAGAAGCTCGCCGCGCTGGTCACGGAAGACCTCCAGGACTACATCCAGGATCGTCTCACCCAGGTCGCGCCGGCTACGGTCGAACGCGAACTCGATCTCATCTCCCAGACCTTGAGCTACGCCGATGACGTCTGGAAGATCGCTCCCGTGGAAAGCCCTTTCACGGGGCTGCGCCGGCCCAAGTACTTCAACGAGCGGGATCGCCGGCTGCTCCCCGAAGAAGAGCGCGCCATCCTCGCCGCTGCCCGCGAGGACGCGAACCCCTACATCGAGCCTGCCATCTGTTGACGGCGGCCGAAAACTGAGCAGTTTGTAGGGGGTATGGCGGCCGAAAATTGACCAGGGTGTTTAACCTCCCCGCTTAATTATTAAGCGGGAGAAGACGGGGTGATCACCATGGACATGTT
>NZ_JAPUVI010000060.1 GCF_029255285.1 Accumulibacter sp. | reverse complement strand
GCGCTTTCATCGGGGTGGCGGTCAGGAATTCTTCCAGAATTGAAGAGACCGTGATGCTACCGACCAGGCAGGATTCGGTTCAACCCCAATTTTTACCAGTCAAGCAGGCTTGCCGGAAGGACACGGTGAAGTTGACCGCATTGCGCCGCTTGAGCCGGCGGTGCGTCGGATACACCACGAAACCCAGCCAGGGGATGCCGCAAGACGTCGGCAGCACCTGGGCCTGGGCCGCGTGGATCGTCAGCCGCTCGCGCGCCAGGCGGGCGACGACGGCGTCCTTCCACGCCCACAGCTCGGCCTTGGAATCGCCGAACAGGGCGAAATCGTCGACGTAGCGCAGGTACGCGCCGCAGCCCAGCTCGCGCCGGACGAACCAGTCGAAGTCATTCAAATAGACATTCGACCAAAACTGGCTGGTCAGGTTGCCGATGGGCAAGCCGCGCGGGCGGCAGGCGGCGAGCAGGTCATCGCCGGGAAAGTAAACCATCGTGTACTCGTCGGCCAGCACGCCGGCACCGCTTTCGAGGATGCGGTCGATCAGCCAGCGCACCTCTTCGTCGTCGATCCGGCAAGCGAGCTTGGCGCGCAGGATCGCATGATCCAGGGACGGAAAGTGCTGGACGACGTCGCCGCGCAGCACGTAGCGATAGCGCCGCGCCCAACGCTGAAGCCGATCCACCGCCCGGTGCGTGCCTTTACCGGCGCGGTTGGCGTAGCTGTGCGCGCAGAAGCCCGCCTCGAAGATCGGCTCGATCAGATTGCACAGCGCGTGGTGTACCACGCGGTCGCGAAACGGCGCGGCGCTGATCTTGCGCCGCTTCGGCTCGTGGATGAAGAAGTGGCGATACGCGCCGGGGCGATAGGTCTTCGCGCGCAGTTCGGCTTGCAGCGCGAGCAGGCGGTCGGCGACCCGATGGTCGAAGGCGGCCGCGCTGCGCTTGCCGCGCTTGCCGCGCGCGGCCAAATGATAGGCCCGCCACAGATTGTCCCAGTTGGTGATCGCGTCGAACAGCGCACCCATTCGCTTCTCCAGCCGAGCCTTCCCGCCATGCCCGATGCCAAAAAAGACTTGGTCATCTTCACCCGGACCTACGACCTGCTGACCTGGCTGCTGCCGCGGTGCGAGCGGTTTCCCAAGAGTCAGCGCTTCGTCGTCACGCAACGCTTGCAAGGAGCGGCGCTGGATTTTCAAGAGGCGATCTTCGAAGCCAACGCTCGCGGTGGCGCCCGGCGCCTGGAGCATTTGCAAGCTGCCGACGCGCACCTGAACAAGCTGCGGCTGTACCTGCGTCTCGCCCGGCAGTGGGACTGGCTGAGCGACGGCCAGTACGAGCACGCGAGCCGCTTGGTCGCTGGCGTGGGCAAGCTGCTGGGCGGTTGGCTCAAGCAGACCCAGGCCACCGTCGCCGTCGAATCCGCCGGGAGCGGCCGCGCCGGTCAGGCTGGCGCGGATTGACGGCGGGTGGGGCGGGCCACGGCGGGCGCGGCGGCCTGGCCGTGACCCGGTTTTTCTATGCGCCCGGCGCGGGCGACGCCCCGGTGATCGCCCTGCCTCGCGGCACGCGCGCGGACCAGACCGGTCTGGCGCTGTTCTTCTTCCTTCGCCTCGGCGGACCCACCCGCTGGCGCGGATCGGCCCGCATTGCTGGAACGAACCGGGATGGGTATCTCGGCTCACCGTTCCGCCTGGATGACGGAACCAGAAGAAGGGACGGAAGAACGTGGGTCGGCCGCAACACCACCCGAAAACCGTTGTTGTCGTTGCGGTTGTCGGGGTGAATCCTGTTACGGTAGGCGCAGCGCGCGTCATCGCGATTGTTGTTCCACGAGCCGCCGCGCAGGACTTTTCCAGACCGCCTGGCCGGGTGTCGCCACCCAGCGATAGGATCATAATGCAAAAAACCGCGCCGCGCGCGGCGGGGGAAGTCTCCCCCGCACCCCCTCCAGAGGTCGAGAAATCGGAGTACCAGAGTCCAGAGTCACCGGAGGCCGGAGCTACGAAACAGGGGGCGGCCGCAACACCACCCGAAAACCGCTGTGCTCGAAGCGGGGGTCGGGGTGAATCCTGAAACGGTAGGCGCAGCGCGCGCCATCGCGATTGAGGTACCACGAGCCGCCGCGCAGGACCCGGATAATCTTGTCCTCGGCGGCCAAATCCTCGCGCTTCGCGTCGTTCGGATCGTAGGGATACCCGAACGTGGGCTTTTCCCAGTCCGTGCCCCACAGGCTGCGTGTCCATTCCCAGACATTGCCGACCAGGTCGTACAGACCGAAACCGTTGGCCGGGAAGCAGCCGACCGTCGAGGTGTCGCCGATCTCGGACTCACCGCCATTGGCGCGATTCGGGTCGGGTTCGTCGCCCCACGAAAAGACGGCATCCCGTAGCCCACCTCGCGCCGCCTTCTCCCATTCCAGCTCGCTGGGCAAGGTGACCCGCCACCCGCTTTCGCGTACCCGGCGAGCCATCTCGTTACCCTCGAATGCCGGCGAGTGGGCGAGTTGGTCGTTCAGCCAGTCGCCATAGGCCAGTGCCTCGTGCCAACTGACCCAGCGCACCGGCCGGTTGTTCGGGTCGCTTAAGGCATCGGCGTCGCCGATCTTGAAGGCCGTGGCTTCGACGAAGGTCCTGAATTGGGCGACGGTGACCGGATAGCGCGCAATGTAGAACTCGGGGGTCGGGGTGAGCGCGTCGTTGATTTCATTGTCGTCCACTTCGTAGTCGATGATCTTCGCAACCCGCTTCGCATCGGTTTTTCGCGTGCCGATCTTGAAGTTCGGGTCAGCGGAAACGCGCTCGAAGCCGAGCCGGTCATCCGCCGGCAAATAGAGGTGTTTCGGGTCGAAGCGCGGATCGCCGAGCGCCGCCAGCACGTCGCCTGCCTGCGCGCGCTGCCGGGCGGGCATGCCGCCGTCTTGGGGATGCACTGGCAGCGACGCCGCCAGCCAGTCGGCGACCCGTTCGGCGATCCGGCGGGTACGATCGCGTTTGTTGATCGCGCCCAGCCCGATTTCCAAGAGCTGTAACCCGGCCAGCAGGGCACAGCTCCAGTCCATCTCGTCGGGCGATCGCCGGGCGCGGAACTCGGCGATCGAGGCGCCGCCGATCAGTTCGTCGGCGGCGCTGGCGCCGCGCTCGGTCTTGGCCAGTCGCGCCGCCAGCGGCAACACCACCTGCCAGTGTCCGGGCGCGGCGCGGGCCAGTCGGGCGCATTCGGCTGGAAAGTCGTCTTGAGCGGCCAGATGGCCGGCGGCGAGGAATTCCTGAAAGGTGCGATGCGGGAACGTGAACTGCCGCTCGCCGTCCTTCTCGCCCTGGCCGATCAACAGGCCGGCGCGCTTTTCGATGTAGTCGACCACCACGTCGGCCTTGTCCTTGCTGCGGTTCAGCAACGGACAAAAGGCGCGCGCCAGCCGATCCTCGCCGATGTCCGCCGTGCCTTCCCGACCGACGTTGTTCTGGTGGACCTTGAAGGCCAGCTCTTCCAGCACTTCTCGCAGATCCGAAAGCTTCAGGCCCGGTATGTCCAACGCATCGAGCAGCGCCTTGTCGGCGCCGATTTGCCGGTTCCAGCGCAGTATCAGCAAATCCACCGATTCGTGGTACAGGTCGGCCCGGTCGTCCGGCAACCGGCCTCGATTGGCGTGCAGCGTCACCATCAGCGTGAGCAGCAGCGGGTTGCGGGCCAGCGGTTGCAGATCGGAACGCCGCCACACGGCTAGAAGATCGGCTTTCTTGCGTTTGGCTTCGCCGGGCGAAAGCCATTGACGGCGGTCGAGGGCGTCGTACCACGCGCCGATGAAGGGTTCGACTTGCGTATCGTTAAGGTCGGCCAGCGCGTACACGCCGCACGCGGGATCGGGACCGTCGGGCCAGGCATACGGCCGCGCGGTCAGCAAGAAGCGACACCGTGGTCCCGCCGAGCGCTCGATCTCCTTGACCGCGTGCAATACCCGTTGCCGGGTCGCGTCGTTGCCGCATTCGTCCAGCCCATCCAGCAGGATCAAGGCGCCGTGATCGCGGGCGAGGCGCTGAACATGGCGCGTCGTATCGGCCGACAGGCCATAGCCGCTCTCGTCCAGGTCGCGGGCGATGAAGGTCCACAGGTCGCCGGCGCGGGCCGGTTGGTCGCCGGCTGGAAGCTGCTCGGCGAAGCGGCGCAAGACGACGCGGATGGGAAACAGCGCGTCGTGCGTCCAATGCGTGCCCAGGTGGGCGAGTTCGGCGTGGTGGCCCCGCCAGACTTGCGCGAGCGCGAGCAGAACGCGGGCGCCAAAGGTGCTCTTGCCGCTGCCGGCCTTGCCCAGCACGGTGAGTTCGCGATGGGTGGCCAGCGCTTCGAGGGACGAAACCGGCCGCGTTTTGTGCGAGGCTTCCCCTTCGCCGCGTTCGGAGCGCCGGTCGCGGACCAACCAGTCCGTCAAGCTCGCTTCCGCCGGGATATGCAGCGTGGTATTGAGGGGCACGTAGACGTCGGCCAGTTGCAGCGGCTCCCGATCCGTCTGTTTGGCGGCCCCATCGACTTCGCCCAGCTTCAAGCCGGTGAGATCGGCGATCAGCGCGTCCAGGTAGTGGGCGACGACCGACTGGGCCTCGTCGGGGTCCTCGCCGACGCGAACCGTCCCCGCGACGATCTGGACGAAATCACG
>NZ_JAPUVI010000059.1 GCF_029255285.1 Accumulibacter sp. | reverse complement strand
CGCAGGCCATCGAGCACATTCTGCCGGCTGGCCTGCTCGTTGATCAACAGTCGCGGGACAGCGGTTCCGTAGAGTTTGCCCGCCTGGCGGACCATGTGGTGGTTGAAGTCACGCGCGTCCTTCTCTGCCAGATCAAGCTTCCACTCTTCCGGGTACTTGCTGACGCCGATGATCAACAGATAGAGCGTCTCGAAGCGCGTCTCAGGAAGCTTGACCGGTGCGGCAGCTCGCCGAACGCTGATCACCGCGGGCTCCGACTTTCCGTTCTTGTTCGCAGCGAATAGCCTGATCTGGCTGTCCAGCGGGGGAACCTCTACTTGTACCTCGTGCGCCTCGCCGCGCGTGCTGCGTAGAGCACGGTTGTCAAGCGAACGAACCAGCTTGTCGTTTACTCGCACCTTGAGCTCGCTCACCGGTGCGTCGCTTGGGCTACGCAGTACGAAGCGCACCGGCACGGTGCTCGCCGAGGTTTCGAGTTGGCTGTCGGTCTGCAGATCGATCACCGGCGGCAGGAGGGTGGCCACGCTGGCTGGTCCGCGTGTGGGCGGCGCGGACGCGGGCGCTGGCGGCGGCGCTGACGGCGCCAACGCCTGTGGGCGCACCTGGCTCTTGCTCACCTGGGCTGCCGGCGCTGGCGAAGCATCGCTTTCGCTGACGCCAAGCGCCGCAAGCGCGCTCGCGGTCGCACGTACCGCCTCGCCTTCATCGCCGGTGCGCAGAATGCTCTGGATGATCTCCGGGCGGTAGAAACGATCGCGGAAACGGCCGACCGAGAAGAAATCGGCAGCAACATTCGGGCCGCGGTTGAGGTGCCAGCCAACAAGATCCTCTCCCTCGAGCGAGGTGTCGTAGTAGCCTGAAGGCGACCAGATGATCCAGCGCTTGCCGTCGATATGAACGAAGAGCGCGAGTTGTTCACGCCCATCGCGCATGCGGTACCAGCGGATCGTGCCGTCGCCCAGGCCGGCCACGACCCATCGGCCGTCGCCCGAGACGTTGGTTGCCCAGGCTGCGGCCGGCGTGCGCTGTTCCCAAAGCGGGTTGCCGTCAGCCGTGTAGGCCCGCAAATACCATTCGCTACCGATGACGAAGCGTTGCTTGTCGGAACTGAGCGCCAGGCTGCGCGCAACCTCTCCGGGGCGCAGATCAAGTGGGCGCGAACCAAGCTTCGGCGCGGAAGAATTCTTCCAGTTGCTCGGTCCGCCGCCCATCCAGCCCGGCTGGCGCGGTGGATCGAGTTTCACTTCCGAGTTGTAGGGGCGGACATCCCCCTTGGCGAGGTCGAAAAGCAGGGCGCTGCCGCCAGGAGCAAGCGGGAAGGCGACCCGCGCGGCGTCCTCCGAAAGCATGAACTTCTCGTCGGCATCACGATAATCGGCCGTCTGTTGGCGCGCATAGAGCCGCCGGCTTCCGTTCGCATCGAAGCTCGCCCAGGAAGGTTCCGCACTGCCGACCAGCACGCCGTCGCGCCAGGCAGCAAGCGCGGTGACGATGTTGCTGAAGCCAGTAATCTCGCGGGGGGCGGCTCGTCCACCATCGGCAAAGGCGAAAACGACAAAACGGTCGCGCGCACGCGCGGTACCAGCGCCGTAGAGGACGCGCCCATCGCTGTTCCACGCGACGCGGCCGAGGTTCCCCTCGCCACTCGACGCGGTCGAGTGACGCACGCTCAAGGTCGCCGCGTCGAGCACATCGATTCGGCCGAGGTCCTGATAGCCGACAGCCAGCATGCTGCCATCGGGCGAGAATGCAACTGAATACGGTTTGCCGGGCATCTGCTTGCGCGCCGTCCGCTGCAGACCCTTGCGATCGATCCGGTAGAGGCGGACGCTGCCATCCAGGCTGCAGGTCGCCAAGCGCCCGTCTGCGGCAAAATCGGCCCCGTAGATTGCCTCGTTGTACTCCGGATCGCTGCCAACGAAGCCAAGGTTGCGCTGAAAAACGCGCAAACCCGACTGGCGCAGGCCAACCGCAACGAACTGGCTGTCCTTCGACCAGGCGAGCTGCGTAAGGGGCGCCTCAAGACCGGAAAGCGTACTCTTCGGCGGGAGCCGGCCGGACGCCCGATCGAAAAGGTAAAGCGAGTGAGTCCGGCCATCGAAGCCAGCGTTGCCGCCCAAGGCTACCTGCCGCCCGTCCGGCGAAAGGGCTGCTGCGTAAAGCGCGCCGACGCCTTCAGCGCCGACGGGCGGCCGAAATACCGTCAGCAGGCGCCCGCTCGCCGCGTCCCACAAGCGCGCCGTCTTATCCTCTGAAGCGCTGACGATCCAGCGCCCCTGACTATCGCTGCTCACGCGGGTCACCAGCGAGAGATGGGCGCCCGCCTCGATGCGCAGAATCGGTTCGGTCGGAACCTCAGCCGCAACCGCCCCAACCAGGCACAGGACAAGACCGAGTGCAAAGCGCCGGCAAGCGTCTCGCGTCCACATCGGCAGGCCCATGCAAGGCCTAGCGAACAAGAATTTCAATGCGGCGATTTCTCGGCTCGGGCGTCTCGTCCGGGGTGGCGATCAAGGGTTCGCGCTCGCCTCGCCCGGCTGTCTGAATCGAGTCTTCTGGCTGGCCCTGCTGCACCAGGCGTTTCTTGAACGATTCCGCGCGCCGCAAGGCGAGGCGATCGTTGTCGGCGACCAGGCCGACCCGGTCGGTGTGACCGACGACAACGATGTCGGGAACCGGGCGCGCCTTGATTTCGGCAACGATCGCGTCAAGGTCGCGTTTTGACGCTGACGTCAATTCATCACTTCCTTCAAGGAAGTACAAAGTGAAGCGCGCTGGAGCCGGTGGCGAAGCCTCGAGCGCTTGGCCGAACCGCTTCTTGACCTCCTGTTCATTGCTGCTTCCCTGCTCAAACCGACCACCACTGGTGCGAGCGCTTTGATACGGCTGCTCCAGCCTGATTGCGTGACCACCCTCGATTGCCTTGACGTTCAGCGTACCGGCGTCGCCGGAACCCCGGTTCGGCAGCAGGACGTAGCTATCGCGGTTGGCACAGGCGGCGATACTGAGTGAGACGGCAAGAACGATTGACAAGCTCTTCATCGCTTATTCCCCAACACTAACGACGTAATTCTTTGCCGTACCGCTGACTTCGGCCTTGGGTGTCACCATGCGCATTGCTCCCGGCGTCTGCTTGGCGATGTTTCCGGCTTGTACCGAGACGGTTCCCCGTTTGATGTAGGCGTCGAAAGCGCCCATGTACGTCGTCGAGTCGTACGCATAACGTTGCAGCTCGACCTCCGCGTCCGGCCCCAGAGAAAGCGTCGAGTTATCCTTGAACATGATGCCGACGGATCCGTTGCCGCCGGTCTGGATCGTGTCTTTCTCTTTCAGGCGCGCGCCGACGACTCCCGGATAGCGTTGTCCGTCGCGTTCGATGCTGACCACACCTCGCGACACTTTGACCTGAGCATCCCACCCGGCGGCTGCAGCCGGAGCTGGCTCGGCAGCCATCAGAGGAGCCGCACAGAACGCCGCGGTGCACAGTACGCTCACCGTCGCCAAGCCATGAACCGGCTTGTGTCTCAATATCTGCAGCATGAGAACCTTCCCAAAAAATTTGTCGGTACACCGTGTCCTTCTGACAGCAGTCTAACGCGCTAGTGCCCGTGCGGCAACCTGACTGGCTTCAGTCGCCGCGACGATGTGGCCGACCTTGCTTCCGGGCAAGAGGGGGCGCGTTGAAAAAGCGAAAAGCCACCGCTGACGGTGACCCGTCAGCGGTGGCTTCGTTTGCGACGAAATTACTTCTTGGCGTCGCCAATCACGCCAGCTTCGTTGGTGGCGGTATTGCCCTTGCCGACAGCAACCGCGGCGGCGTTGGTTTGCTTGGCCTTGATGTCGGTGCGGCCCTGAACCGAGGTCTTGCCCTTGATCGCGCCGGCGGTGTTGGCGGCCTTGTTGTCCTTGCCAACGGCTACGGCAGCGACGTTTTCCTGTTTGGCGTCGATGGTCGTCGTCCCTTTGACTTTGGTGTCCTGAGCGAAGGCGGGAGCAGCAGCAAAGGCGGCGGCGAGGATGATGGCGATAGTGCGCATAGAGATTCTCCTTAGTT
>NZ_JAPUVI010000058.1 GCF_029255285.1 Accumulibacter sp. | reverse complement strand
GACCCGATGGAAGCGACCTATATCGGCGTCTACATGTGGAAGCAGGCGGTCGAGAAGGCCAAGTCCACCGACGTCGACAAGGTGATCGCGGCGATGGCCGGGCAGACCTTCAAGGCGCCGTCCGGTTTCACGATCAAGATGGACGAGAAGAACCACCATCTGCACAAGCCGGTATTCATCGGCGAGATCAAGGCCGACGGGCAGTTCAATGTCGTCTGGAAGACGCCGGGACCGGTCAGGGCCGCGCCGTGGAGCCCGTACATCCCGGGTAACGACAAGAAGAAGGACCAGCCGGAAGGCAAGTAAGCGTGGTTCCGCGGTGCCGGGGGTCTGCCGCCGGCACCGCCTCGTGGAGAGAGCATGGGCAAGTCCCGATTTCTGCTGTGTGGCTGGCTGTTGAGCGTCTCGCTTGCGCAGGCGGCGGTCGACCCGGCGCTGCTCAAGCCGCTGGCGTCCGACGATTCCGATACCAAGATCGCCGCCATCACGGCCCTCGCCGAGGCGGCGCCGGCCGAGGCTCTGCCGGTGCTGAAAGCTTTGGCCGACGATTCGCTGGCCGTAGCCGGCGAGCGCGTCGTGATCGTTGCCGGCGAGCGGGTGCTCGACGCGGCCACCAACGCCGAGATCTCGCCGGCACCCGTCGCGCGCGAGTCGATCGGCATCAACAACCGCGTGCGCCGCGAACTCTCGGCCGCGCTGGCCGCGCTGCGGCTCTTCTCGAGCGAGCGCGAGGTGCGCTGGCAGGCAGCGCAGGAAGTGACCCTGAGCGCCGACGCGAAGATGCTGCCGCTGCTCGACCGCGCGCTCGCCGCGGAGAAGGATCCCGAGATCCGGACCCGTCTGCAGCTCGCGCAGGCGCAGGCCAGTCTGGGTTCGACCGACGCCGAGGTTCGCCTCGCGGCCGTCAAGACGCTGGGCGAAAGCAGCGACCCGAAGGTCCGCCAGCTTCTCCTGCCGCTCAGCGAAAAACGCGGCGACAACTGGCTCGAGCCCGACAGCGCGGTGCGCGCCGCGGCCGGCACGTCGATCCGTTCGATCGAGCAGCGGCTGGCCTGGGCCGACAATCTCGGACGGGCGTTCACCGGCCTCTCGCTCGGCTCGATCCTGCTCCTCGCCGCGCTCGGACTGGCGATCACCTACGGCGTGATGGGCGTGATCAACATGGCGCACGGCGAACTGCTGATGGTCGGCGCCTACTCGGCCTGGGCGATGCAGAGCGTTTTCCGCGCCTACCTGCCCGGCGCGCTCGACTGGTACCTGCTGGCCGCGATCCCGGTCGGCTTTCTCGCCGCGGCGCTGATCGGCGTACTGATGGAGCGCCTGATCATCCGTCACCTCTACGGCCGTCCGCTGGAAACCCTGCTCGCCACCTGGGGCATCTCGCTGTTCCTGATGCAGGTCGCGCGCACCCTGTTCGGCGCACAGAACGTCGAAGTCGCCAACCCGGTGTGGATGGCCGGCGGCATCGAACTGCTGCCGAATCTCCTGCTGCCGTGGAACCGGATCATCATCGTCGCCTTTTCCATTGCCGTGCTGGTCGCCATGTGGGCGATTCTCAATCTGTCGCGGCTCGGCATGTTCGTCCGTGCCGTGACGCAGAACCGGCCGATGGCCGGCTGCGTCGGCGTGCCGACCGGCCGCATCGACACCCTGGCTTTCGGCCTCGGCGCCGGCATCGCCGGCCTCGGCGGCGTGGCGCTGTCGCAGATCGCCAACGTCGGGCCGGACATGGGCCAGGGCTATATCGTCGATTCGTTCATGGTCGTCGTCCTCGGCGGCGTCGGGCAACTTGCCGGCGCGGTCTGGGCCGCTCTCGGCCTCGGCGTGTTCACCAAGTTCCTCGAAGGCTGGACCGGCGCCGTAGTCGCCAAGATCGTCGTCCTGGTGTTCATCATCATCTTCATCCAGAAGCGTCCGCAGGGGCTGTTCGCCCTCAAGGGCCGTTTCGTCGAATCGTGAGCAATCGTGAGCAATTGTGGCCATTGTGAGCCGGAAAGAACGATCATGAGCGCCGCCTCGCCACCCGCCCCCTTCATCGCCCACCTCGGACGCCGCTTCGACGCGCGCACCTGGCAGCTCGTCGGCGTCTTTGCCGCCGTCGCGCTGATCGCCGTGCCGGTCATGCACCTCGCTCTGCCGCCGGACCACCCGCTGCATCTGTCCACCTGGTTCATCACGCTGATCGGCAAGATCCTCTGCTACGCCATCGTCGCCGTCGCGATGGACCTGATCTGGGGATACGGCGGCATTCTCTCGCTCGGGCACGGGCTTTTCTTCGCCCTCGGCGGTTACGCCTTCGGCATGTACCTGATGCGCCAGATCGGGCGTGACGGCAGCTACCAGAGCGATCTGCCCGATTTCATGGTCTTCCTCGACTGGAAGGAGTTGCCGTGGTTCTGGGTAGGCAGCGACAGCTTCCTCTGGGTGGCGCTGCTGGTCCTCGTCGTGCCGGCGCTGATCGCTTTCGTCTTCGGCTACTTCGCTTTCCGCTCGCGCATCAAGGGCGTGTACTTCTCGATCATCACGCAGGCGCTGACTTACGCGGCGATGCTGCTCTTCTTCCGCAACGAAACCGGTTTCGGCGGCAACAACGGCTTCACCGACTTCAAGCGCGTTCTCGGCTACTCGATCACCGCGCCGGAAACGCGCGTCGTCCTCTTCGCGCTGTCGGCGCTGGCGCTGATCGGCACCCTGCTGCTGGCGCGCTTCCTGGTGAGCTCGAAATTCGGCCGCGTGCTGACGGCGATTCGAGACGCCGAATCGCGGGTGATGTTCATCGGCTACAACCCGCTGTGGTACAAGCTGTTCGTGTGGACGCTGTCGGCCATGCTGTGCGCGATTGCCGGCGCGCTCTACGTGCCGCAGGTGGGGATCATCAACCCGTCCGAAATGTCCGTCGCCAACTCGATCGAGATCGCCATCTGGGTGGCCGTCGGCGGGCGCGGCACGCTGATCGG
>NZ_JAPUVI010000057.1 GCF_029255285.1 Accumulibacter sp. | reverse complement strand
TGTTCGCTGATGCCCGCCAGGTGCCGCACGATCAGCCGTTCGAGTTCCTTTTCGCTGGTGTCGGTGGGTTTCATACCGATCACATTTGAACACGCTGTCTTTTCAGCCCATCCCCACTCGCGGGGGCGGGGTTGGGGAGAGGAGGATAAACAACGTGTTTACGCGGGATCGGATTCATATGCTCTCCAGCAAGCGGGTAATGGCTTCGGGTGACGGCAACTGATCATTCAGTTCCTTCGGCAGAGTCCTGGTGATTTCATAGGTCGCCACGCCAATCGGCTTGCGCGCATCGCGCAGCGCGTATTCGACGATGGTGCGGGTTTTTTCCTTGCACAGAATGATGCCGATGGACGGGTTCTCGTCCTCCTGCCGCACCTGCGCGTCCAATGCTGCGAGGTAGAACTGCATCTTGCCGACGAACTCCGGCTCGAACTCGCCGATCTTCAATTCAATGGCCACCAGCGCACGCAAGCGACGGTGGAACAGCAACAGGTCGATGAAGTACTCCCTGCCTGCCACCTCCAGCCGGTACTGGCTGCCCATGAACGAAAACATGCCGCCCATTGCGCGCAGAAAATCCTCGATGCGGGCGATCAGCGCACGTTCCAGTTCGCGTTCGCTGTGCTGTTCGCCCAGTTCGAGGAAGTCGAAGACGTACTCGTCCTTCACCGCCAGCCTGGCTTGTGCGCGTAGCGCCGGGGTCAGCGTCTGGTCGAAATTGGTCTGACCCAGCAGCGACTTCTCGTAACTCTGGTTATCGATCTGGTGCGCCAGCACGTTCTTCGACCAGCCGAACTTGCGCGTCATGCGCAGGTAGAACTCGCGCTCGTGCTCGTCCTTGCACCGCTCCAGAATCAGCAGGTTGTGACTCCAGCTGACTTCTCGCACCAGTGGTGCGAGTTTTGCCGTGGCGCTGTAGGTCTCGAAGAAGCCCTTCATGCGCCACAGATTGGAAGCCGAGAAGCCACCCGTGCCCGGATAGTCCGCCTGCAGGTCGGCGGCAAGTTGCGCCACAACCGCCTTGCCCCGACCCTCGGTCTGCTGTCGCTCGACGATCAGTCGCCCGATATCCCAGTACAGGCCGACCAGTTCCTGGTTGACCGCCCGCAGCGCCGCGTACTGCGCGGACTGGATGCGCGCCTTCACCTCGGCCAGCAAGGCCGGGTAGTCATTCGCCGTGGCGGCCAGAACTGCGTCGGATTTCCGCGCCGCTGGCGCGGGGGGCTTGCGGGTGGTTTTCTTACTCGCCGCCATCGTCAACCTCCATTTCGGTCACATCGTCCGGGTCATCGCCGAGCGCAGCCAGCGCCACGTCGTCCACTACATCGTCCGGGCCGGGTTGCCAGCCGCGTACGTCCACCTGGCCGGTGACCACATCGGCAATCAGGCGGTCGCGGTATTCGCGGATGAGGGCGATTTCGCTCCGAATCCTCTCGATGGCAACATCTTGTTCTGCAGTCGCAGTTTGGAGTGCATCCAGAATCCGATCCTGCTCGTCCAACGGCGGCAGAGCAATTTCGAAGCTCTTGACGAAACCGAGCGGCACGCGCTGCTGGCCTGCAGCTCCCGTCATCGCATCGGCTCCCAGAACGCGGAACGTCCTAAGCGACAACAGTTTAGCCAGGAACGCCGGTCGAATTCGCCGCTCTGCCGCCCTGAGTACGATGAACTCCGTTGTGCCGAAGCCGATCTCAGTCGGTAGCGTATCGAGCAACCCGCCTTTCCCGTTCTCGAAACATGGCGTGATCTTCGCCATCACCACATCGTTGCGACGGAAGTAGGTGTAGCCTTCCCAAACTTCCGAGGTCTTTCTGTTCTCAACGCTCTGTAGCTTTCCCTCCGTCGTGATGCACTCCATCGGCAGGAATGATACAGATGCGTCGCTGAGTCGAAACGCGGTGCTTTCCGATCTCGACGGATTAAACACCGCAACGTGCTTGAGCTTGCACGTTTCCCAATGTGCCGGAATGTACGGAATCCAGTCGATGCCTGAATCACGTTTCTCCGTCGCGCCCTCAATCCCTTGTGTCACCGCGCCCTCGATGATGGTTTGCTTCTGCTCGGTCAGCAGCGCGATGAGATCGCGCTTGGCCTTGATGAAGCGGGCGATGTGCGCGTCCTGTGCGCGCAGGTAGGCGACGATCTGGTCTTGTTCGGGGCGCGGAGGCAGCAAGGTCGGAAAGCTGCCGACGATGGCGCAATTCAGCGCCGCCTGATTGCCCCCGCGACCGTAGTTGCGCTGAAAGTCATAGGCGGCAGTCAGCATGTAGTGCAGGTAACGCCCATCCAGCTCCTTCCCTGGCGCGATGCCCGCGAGGTTCTGATTAATGGTCGCGTCGATGGCGAGATACGCCGACATACCGCGCGTCTTGCCTTGCCCGACCATGCCGAGAATAACGCTGCCAGCAGGCAACACTCGAAGCGACGATTCCTTGACGGCCTGCGGCGTGACAAGCTCGCGCGCCTTGCGCACGATGTAGTCATTGACCTGCCCACTTGCCAGCCACGGAACGGTGCCGTTGCTCCAATACTCGGACCGGTCGCGTGACGGCGTGGTGCCGTTGCCGACACGAGCGACGTAGCGCAAACGTGCTATTCGCCAATGCGCAGGGGTGCGTTCCACCCACGGTGCTTCGGACGACCGATAGTCGGGGTACGCCACCATCACGCCCCCCCCACGATCTTGTGCAGCAAACCCTCGCTCTGCCGCTCCAACGCGAGGATGTCGGCTCGGATTTCGGCCAGCGTGCGCAACGGCGCGGGCTTGTAGAAATAGCGGGTAAAAGAAATCTCGTAGCCGATCTGGGTCTTGTCCATGGCGATCCAGGCATCCGGCGCGTGCGGCAACACCTCGCGTTCAAAGAAGGCGTCGATGCCGCCCGGTTCCTTCAATGGCACCTGCTCGGTATCGCGCAGTTCGCTGTCGGGCTCGTACTCGACCATGAAGCGATCCTTGCCCACGGTTTCCAGATAGGCGCCGTCGTAATTCGGCTCGAAAAACTCTCCGGCTTTCAGCCTGGTGCGTCTGGCGATGACTGGCGGCGCGGCCTCGTCGCGCCAGCTCACCGCCTTGTAGACGATCTTCTTCTCCGGCGCGCTGAGCTTGTCGCCCTGCGCCTTCAGAACCGCATCGAAGCGGGCGCGGAATTCGTTGTGGTCGTCGAACACGGCGCTGCCGAGAGACTGCCGGGCTCGCTGCGCCACCTCCAGCAAGGTCTTGTCGCGCTGCCACGTCGAGGCGTCGAGCAGCTTCTTGCGGCGTTTGGCGGGCACGGCCTTGCGGGCGACAGGGGCTTCGCCGTCATCGCTGCTGTCGCCGTCTTCGCTGTCATCGTCCTCGCTCTCGTCCTCGCCTTTCAGCCACGCCTCGATGGCCGGTTTGCACCTGGCGAACCCGGTATAGAGCGCCTCGCCGTAGGTGGCGTACATCTCGGCGCGCAGCGCCTCATCGCCGGTGGCAAAACGCAGCGATTCGATGCGCTCGTCGCAGAGCTGGCTTTTCAGGCGCAGCGGGCGTTCGACCGTGATCTTCCAGTAGCCGAAATCCCGGGTGTCGAACCATTTGCTTTCCGCCGTCTCCCGCGCCTCGCCCACATAGAGGTCGAGGATGCGGGCAATGTCGGTATCACTCAGTTCGCAGTTCTTTTTGCCGAGGTTGCGGCGCAGCGGCTGAAACCAGCCGCTGGCGTCGATCAACTGCACCTTGCCACGCCGCGTTTCGGCCTTCTGGTTGGCCAGCACCCAGATGTAGGTGGCAATGCCGGTGTTGTAGAAGATGTTCAGCGGCAGCGCGATGATGGCTTCGAGCCAGTCGTTCTCCAGCACCCAGCGCCGGATGTTGCTCTCGCCCTG
>NZ_JAPUVI010000056.1 GCF_029255285.1 Accumulibacter sp. | reverse complement strand
CATTGGCACATCTGCTGGCCAACGGCAGTCTGGCCGACGCGACCCTGTTCGGCGCCTTCCTCGTCTGGGCCGTGGCGAGTTTCGTCTCGTTGCGGCGCCGCGACCGGATTGCCGGACGGACCTACCCGGTGCGCGGCTGGGCCAGCGATGCGCTGGTGCTCGGCATTGGCCTCGTCAGCTGGCTGGGCTTTGCCTTCTACGGCCATGCCTGGCTGATCGGCGTAAAGCCTTTCGGCTAACGCAGGCTCACCCTGGTGGGTTTGATCCGCGCGCTCGCCGGTGTTGGCCTATGCCTGCTATTCTGCGTCGCTGGCCTGGCGGTGGAACTGCCTCGCGGCGCGGATTCCGCAGGTCCGCTGACCGACCCGAGCCATTGGCGGAAGTGGCTGCCCGAGATCTCCGACGCCGCTGACGTCAGCCTGCCGGTAATCGCCCCCTTGCCGCCGCTGACGATGGCGACCTCTGATCCGATCCGCCAGCGTTTCATGGATCAGGCGCTCGTGCAGAAGTGGGCAAGCGGGCCCGCGTCGCTGCCCTGGAACCGTCTTGCCCTCGAACTGATCGTCAAATATCAGCAGAACCCGCTGCGCGCGGCGCGCGTGCTCGCACACCTGCACGCGGCGGCCCATGACGCCATCGTCGGTCTGGCGGCGACGAGCAGCGAGGAAGCCGCCCAGGCGGTGGCCGTGCATGCAGCGGCGGCGGGCGTACTGGCGCATTTCTACCCGCGAGAATCGCCGGGGCGCCTGGAAGCGATCGGCATCGGCGCGATCCTGGCCGTCGCCGCCAGCGCACGGATGTCGCCGCAGACGCTCGATTTGGCGCGCGCAGCCGGCCGCCGCGCCGCCACCGCGGCGATCCGGCGGGCCCTCGACGATGGCGGCGATGCGACCTGGAACCCGGCGGACCGTCCGCCTCCCGCTCCACGTATCTGGCGCGCCGCACCACCGCTCAATCTCGCCAATCCGGGCGAGCCGCTGGCCGGTAAATGGCGAACCTGGGCGCTGGTTGACGGCAGGGAGATGCAGCCGCCACCGCCGCCGCCCTTCGGCAGCGAGCGCTACTGGGAAGAAGCGCGCGAGGTGCTGCGGGTAGCGCGCCGCTTGAGCGTCGAGCAGAAGCGCATCGCCGACGAGTGGAACCTCGACCGGGGTTCGGTGACGCCGCCGGGAGTCTGGAATCGCAAGGCGATGCAGTGGGTGTCCCAGCGCGCCCTGGGCACGGCCGAGACCGCGCGCGTGTTCGCCGCGCTCAATGTGGCGATGGCGGATGCGCTCATCGCCTGCTGGCAGGCGAAGTTCGAACACTGGAGCGTGCGGCCGGTCAACGTCATCCGCGAGAAGCTCGATCCGGACTTTCTGCCCTGGTTATTCACGCCACCGTTTCCGAGCTACGTCTCGGGTCATGCGGCAGTTTCCAGCGCGGCTGCCGAGGTGCTCGCCGCTTACTTTCCGGAGCAGGCCGACGAGTGGCGAGCCGCCGCCGACGAGGCGGCGATGTCGCGCCTGTACGGCGGCATCCACTTTCGTAGCGACAACAGGGGCTGCGACTCGGCCGCCGGGTCGGTCGACGCGTGCTCGAGCGCAGCCTTGGACATGACCGCCTCCCGGCAGGCGGTGAGCCGGCGCTTCCTGCCGTTCAGTAGGCGAGGTGGCCGACTTGTCCGAACACTTCGCCGCAGCGCGCGCGCACGGCGACGAGCACGGGACTGGCGATGACCGCTGGCGTCACGACGGCGGGTTCGCTCGTCTCCAGCCGGAAAAGCAGCCTGCCGTCGATCGCCTCGTAGCTGAATATCTCGTAGCCGCCGGCACCGGGGGTCGGTGCCCAGCGGATGCGCTTTTCACCCGCATCAAGCGAATCAAGGGTCAGACTACTGACCGCGCAGGCAGAGCGCGCGTCGATCAGGAAGCGGTGCTCGCGGGCAGGCGATGACGCCGGTGGCGCACCCTCCGGGCACAGGCTCGTGACGCGCACGCTGACCAGCGCCAAGCCATCGGCCAGTGCCTGGGGCGGCAGGAAACGGGTGTCGTTGACGAGGCTGTCGATGCTGGCCAGGGTCCGGCCTTCCGGTTCGCGGCTGACGAGCTGGAGGCGATAGCTTGACACACCGGCGGCCGCACGCCACGAGATCATCGGTCTCGTCGAGGATTCGCGCGACCCCTGCGCCGGCGTGACGATCGCTGGATTGAGGCACGGCAGCCCGGCGAGCGCGGGCGACGCCAGCCCGACGCCGGCGAGGCATACCGCCGCCCGTGCCACAGGCCGACCGTATAGGGAAACGTGCAGGCTTGCCATGACCTTCCGAGATCGGGGCCGTGCCCACCTGATGCGGCCAATGCCCTGAAAACGCTTGATCTGTTGGTGAATTGGCGCTATGGTACCCCCAATGCCGATAAGGAAGGGAGTTCTTTCGGTATCCGTCACAACACAGTGCATCAAGCCTCGCGCGGCATCGGCGGGGCGACGATAGAGACAAGGGGAGGGCGCCTTGCGGATTGTCGGCTGGATGAGGGTGGCTGCCATGCTGCTGTGGGCGGCGACCGGGATTGCGGGCACCGAGCGCTTCGACTACGACGCGCTTGGCCGCCTCGTCCGCCACATCGACTCTCCCGGCACGGTGACCGAATACGTCTACGATGGCGTCGGCAATATCCTTGAAGTGCGCCGCTCGCTTGAAACGGGCCCGCCGGTGGTCAGCACGGTTCTGCCCGCCAGCGTGCGTCGTGGTCAGTCGGTGCGCATCGCCCTCACCGGCAGCCGGCTGTCCGGCGCCCGCGTCGCCACTTCCGACCCCGAACTCGACATCAGTTCCCTGACGGCCGCGGCGACCGGCGTCAGCTTCACCTTGAGCGCGTCCGCCGCGGCAGCGCTCGGCGCGCGGGTGTTCACGGTATCCACCTCGACCGGCAACACGATCTTCTCGCTGATGATCGAGCCGCAGGTGCCGACGCTGAGCTTCGCGCCGTGGCCGGTGACGCTGAAGGCCGGGCAGACGCAGGAGGTGACGTTGACACTGTCGAACCCCGACAGCGTGGCGCACAGCCTGTCGCTGGCCATCGCCAACACCGCCGTTGCATCGGTTTCGCCCGCCAGCATCACCCTGTCGCCCGGCCAGACCAGCGCGGTGTTTAGTGTCTCGGCGATTGCCTCGGGTGTTACGGCGTTGAACATCGGCTCGCCGACGCTGGCGCCGACGGCGGTCGGCATTTATGTTTCGGCGCCGTTCGCTGGTGAGAGCGCTGCTTACGCGCCGTTGGTAGGCGTATTGCGGCCCCAGGCGCCTGGCACGCCTGCAAATCCGGCAGTATTCATGGCAACGCCCAACGTCGGTGTGCAGCGCGAATGACGAAGCTCGGTCTATTCGAGAGGACAAGGTGAAATGAAACGGACGATCATTGATTTGGCAGGCATTGCACTCGGGTTCGCGCTGCTGTCTTGTACGGCTTTGGCTTTCGATAGTGGCAGTACGGGTGTGGATGGCGATTTCAACCCGCCAGTGACCATTGAGGTTCCGCTGCCGCCGAGCGGCGTGTTCAACTTTCGCAGCGTCAATATCCCCCTCGGTGTAACCGTGACTTTCAGGCGCAACGCCACCAACACGCCAATTGTCATGCTCGTTCAGGGCGACGTGACGGTTGCGGGAACGATCGACATCAGTGGCAAACCTGGCGCTGATGTTGGACCGGCGGGGGACGGCAACCGCGCGGACGACGGGACGCCGGGCCAGGGTGGCCCCGGAGGGTTTGACGGCGGCTATGGAACGCCCACGAAATAACTTCCCGGTTTTATGCTGTTGAATTTGGCAGGATGGTGTAATTCCATGGGGGCAGTAGTGCATCGGCGACGATGCGCAGGGATGCCTTGAGATCAAGCGCCGCTTT